>NZ_JASGLW010000015.1 GCF_030156785.1 Methanohalophilus sp. | reverse complement strand
CGGAATTCCAGCAATATTAACCGGAACCGTATAAATATCACTCAAATACATCTCTAAAGGATTGCTGGTTTTTTCGCCAATCCCAAAAGCTGTAGTTGGTGAAGTTGGTGTTAAGAGTACATCACAATTTTTAAAGACTTCATCAAAATCAGTTTTGATCAGAGTCCGCACCTGCATAGCTTTTTTATAGTAGGCATCATAGTAACCGGAGCTTAAAGCGTAAGTTCCCAGCATAATTCGCCGTTTTACTTCGCTGCCAAAACCCTGACTTCTGGTTTTGCGATACAGATCCACCAGACCATCGAGGTTTTTGTGTACCGAAGACACCGGCTGTCCCGCAAACCTGCGGGATGTAGCCATGGTTACAGCCATACTTGGGTGATTGAGAAGAAGGCGCATTAACTCTCCCCCGGTATAACCGGAAGCTCCGATTATCGCTACATTAACCTTATTTTTCATAAACCCCATGTATTTCCCTACTACTAATTAAGGTTGTTATTAAATAAACGAGGTAATCGTATATGAAAGGACTCATCTATCTTGCAGGTCCCCTCTTCTCAGAAGCCGAACGGGAATTCAACATTAAGCTTGCAGGGATGTTAAAGAATGCAGGATATGAAGCGTTCCTGCCTCAGGAAGATTCTTCAGACAATTCTAAAAGCAGGGAAAAACTGGACAGTCGCGTCCTTTTCAGAAAAAATGTTTGTGGAATTGACAAATCAAACCTTGTTGTTGCCATTCTTGATGGGGGATGTGATGTTGATTCAGGAACTGCATGGGAAATCGGTTATGCATGGGCAAGAGGCATTCCTGTAGTTGGTCTGAGAACGGATTTCCGCACCCTTGGCATCGAAGGAACTGTTAATCTGATGATCGAAGAATGTGCTATGGGGATCTACAAAAGTGTTGAAGATCTCCTCGCATTCCTTGATCAAAAAGAATAAGATGGTATCAGAACTTCTTTTCCACAACTTCACCGCCAGGTGATTCTTCCGAAAAAATCTGTCCTTCAAACCAGTACACTTCAGCACCTGTAAGCCATGCATCCGGTGGTAAACCTGCCTTGATGCATGTATGGCTGAGAAAATCTACCGCATCAAATTTATTTTCAGGTGCTACCTGCGGGAGGAGCAAACCCTGATATATCCCCTGTTTTACAATGAGGCCATGTCTTCCGATCTCAATTAGCTGGGGCAGTTTCTGCGGAGGAGCATTAATCTTTTCCGGGGGGGTTAGAATGGAAACTTCGATTGTTATGGAAGACAATTCATCTAAGGTTACTGGCGGAAAACGCGGATCACGGGTTGCTGCCGAAATCGCAGAATCAACCAATGCGTACTGAAGAATGGAATCCGGATATGGATGACCTATACATCCCCTTAAATTTCCGTTTTTGTTAAGAGTCACAAAAACGCCTCTAAACTCATTAAAAGTTGGTGGAAGTTTTTCGTCCTTGGGATTCAGTCGCTTTCCGGTCTTAAGATATTCTTCAATTGTTTTCCTTGCAAGTGCTATTGCAAGCTCACCTTCTTTTGCATTCAGCATGAAAAACTCCTCAATTATTTAGTTTTCCTATATGATTGTGCAGCCGTGTAAAGAGCCTCAATTGCCGGCAATTTGTCTCCGGCAAGATAACTAATACATGAACCACCGCCGGTGCTAATGTGTGAGAAGCTATTTTCAAACCCCATTTCACGGACTTCGGCAGAAATGTGTCCACCACCGGCAACTGAATAATCTGCTTTGGTTGCAGCTTTGATTATTTCATAGGTTCCCAATTCAAAACCCTGAAGTTCCGAAACTCCTGCAGGACCGTTGAGAACTACGGTTTTTGCAGAACTTATCTCAGATGAGTAAGCTACAATTGTTTCCAAACCAATATCGTTTATTGGTAGATCGAAATCTGCAACATCTTCGACACGGACTTCTACACGTTTGCCACCATCATTTAGTGCGACGTCCATTGGCATCCCGATTTTGCCATTAAATCTATCAAGCAGACCCTTTGCCACTTCAATTTGATCCGCATGACCCTGAGATCTAATGAAATCCATGTTTCGTTTGCCAATATCCACACCGGATGCTGCTAGCATTACATTAGCGACAACTCCCGTGACCAGAACCCTGTCCGCTCCGCCATTGGAAAGGACGTTTTCAGCTACCTTCATGGAATCGTCTACTTTTGCCCCACCCAATACAAATATACAGGGATTTCCACCTCGTTTGATACCTCTGTCCAACGCTTCGATTTCTTTCTCAACCAACCTTCCGGCACCACTTGGAACCACGGTGGTAAAACCCATAAGAGAAAGATGGGAACGATGTGATACAGCAAAGGCATCGTTGAGGAATATATCAATATGCGGCAGGAGGTTTCTTACCATGTGAGTATTTGAGTGTTCTTCTGCAGATCTTGAGATTGTTTCTTCGGAATAGAATCGCACATTTTCAAGTAATATAACATCCCCTTTTTCCATGGAATCTATTTTTGATCGTGCATGGCTCCCAAAAATATCATCTACATACTCCACATGTTTGCCAAGGTAATAGGACAGCTTTTCGGAATGAGGCTTCATGGTAGTGAAATCGCTTTTTCCCGGTCTACTCTGATGAGCAAGAAGAACAACTTTAGCATTGGAAAGATCCTTAATTGTTGGGATGTGACTGACGATACGCATGTCTTCCAGTATATTTCCATAAGGATCCATAGGTGTATTGATATCCACCCTTACAAGAACAGTTTTATCGTCAACATCAAAATTATCAATCGTGAGATATTCTTTTGTTGTCACGGTATTCATCACCAATACAAACCAATTATGATATCCTTTATGAGGCTAAAATCTACGTGTATCTATATAGTTATTCCTCTCTGATATCCATAGTGGAAATTATGGCATCTATGTCTACGTTATCTTCAATTAGTTCCACGATTCTTGATAGTTTTGCATTCTGGCCGATCCGGATATGACCAATCAAAGATTCCATCCTTTCGATGGTTGACATGGTGTCTTCTCTTACAAGAACAATTGGGACTCCTGCTTCGTCAGCACTTCCAAGTACAGCTTCACTTGGTCGGAGATTCCCCGTAAGTACCAGTGCTTTCACGCCTGCTTCGATAGCTGCCATCTGTAAATCAGAGCGGTCCCCTCCTGTTATAACCACACTGTTTGGAGTACGCCTGAAATACTTTATTGCGGAATTTACTTCCATTGCACCCACAAGGTAATGGTCAACTAATTTCCCCAAATTCTCTGTTCCTGAAAGGACGTCACCATGAAGGTTTTCCACTATCTCTGAGATTGATACCGAGCGCAAAGTCCTATCTTTAGGGATTATCCCATGAACTTTAATTTCTTTGCGTTTCAGGAAGGGAACAACCTGTTCACGAACCTGTTTTAGATCGTTTTCCTCCACTTCATTCAGGATTACGCCGGCAAGCATCTGGGAATCGGGAATAAGTTTTATGTCACAGAGAATCCGGTCTATTGCCTGTATCGAATCGTAGCGGGTAACCAAGAGAATTCTGGTATGCAGAATTGAAGCAACATGTGGATCGGATAGGTTATACATAATGCCACCACCTATGCCGCCACTGCCTTCGATTAAAATCGCATCTTTTCCTTCTGCAATCTGAGAATAGGCATGAAGGATCCTTTCCTCAAGGTGCCCATCTTCATCATGAAGTGCATCTTCGATTAGGTTTTCTGTCAGTATTACAGGAGTTATATAATGGCGATCATCCGCAAGACCCAGAATCTGGAGAGCTTGTTCTGAATCCTCATCTGAAAGTGTGCCATCTACCTCCACAAGTAAATTCCCGACTGGTTTCATGTACCCGACTGAAAAACCTCTCTTTTTGAGAATTACAGCAAGCCCTATACACAGCGAACTTTTTCCGGAATACTGTTCAGAAGAACTTATAAGAATCGAACCCATTGGTTACCCTCCGCTAAATTATCGAAATGTTTCATATATCAGCCCTCTTGCTCTCAATTGTTCCGCGCATGTCCATGGCAACACAGCCTTCACCCTCTGGCAATACCATGAGAGGATTAATCTCAAATTCAAGCAATTCGGGATTTTCATATACAAGCTGGGATACACGGCATAATACATCCGCTACTGACTCAATATCATACGGGCGCTCGCCCCGAACACCTGTTAGTAAAGGATATGTTTTGATGGAGGCTATCATAGAATGGGCTTCTTTTTTGCTGAGTGGAGCAAGACGGAATGCAACGTCCTTTAGCACTTCCACATAGGTTCCTCCCAATCCGAACATAAGCAGCGGCCCAAACTGGACGTCACGGTTCATGCCAATGATAACTTCAATACCCCCACTGATCATCTTCTGCACCTGAACACCTTGAATCCTTGCAGAAGGCATGTACCGTCGAGTATTTGATATCATGGTGTAGTAAGCACGTTCCACTTCTCCGGCATCTTTCAGGTTAAGACGAACTCCTCCAACATCTGTTTTATGAGAGATATCAGGGGACATGATTTTCATTACCACTGGATATCCTATTTTTTCTGCCTGCTTAGCTGCCTCTTTTGCATTGGATGCCGATGCGGTAGGTACTACCGGAATACCGTAGGAGCGCAAGAGATCAAATGATTCAAGACCAAGTAGTCTCCTGTTTTCCCGTGATGCACGATTAAACACATTGGAAACTGCCGATCTGTCTACATCTAATGTTTGTGGTTTGTCATAAACATGGTTCCTGATATCTCTATAATCACAAAGAGCTCGCATACTGGAAACTGCTTTTTCAGGGAATTGGTAGCCCGGATAACCGCTATTGTCAAGGATTGATAATCCCTGCCTTACGCGCGTTCCTCCCACAAAACTGCACAAAAGTGGTTTTTCAGGAGATAAATCGGCAATCGTTTTTGCGATGCTTTCCACATCAGTCATCGCCTGAGGCGATGTCAGGACAATAACACCGTGTACATTAGGGTCTGAGATTACCACCTTTAGGGCATAACCATAAAGCTCCGCAGATGCATCTCCCAGAACATCCACCGGATTATAAAGGCTGGCTGCATCAGGTAATTTTTCCCGCAATTTCTCAATGGTTTCTTCCTCAAAAGAGGCAAGAGATAGTCCTTCGGTAAGACAGGCATCTGCCGCAAGTATCCCGAGTCCTCCGGCATTGGTCAGGATGGCAATATTGCGCCCGGTTGGCAAAGGCTGAGACGAAAAAGCACGCATATAATCAAACATTTCTTCCATGGAAGTTGCTCGCAGAACACCGCTGCTTGAAAATGCCGCATTATAAGCCTGATCCGAACCGGCCAGTGTACCTGTGTGGGATGAAACCGCTCGCGAACCTGCCGAAGTCCTGCCTGATTTTACCACTATCACCGGTTTTTTTAATGATACGTCCCTGGCAATTTTCACGAATTCAGGACCGTTTTTTACACCTTCAAGGTATGCTGCAATAACTTTTGTATCGGGATTTTCGGCAAATTCAAGGAGAAAATCATTTTCATCAAGATCTGCCTTGTTGCCGAGGCTCACAAACCTTGAAAAACCAACACCTCTCTCTTCCGCCCAATCAAGGGCTGAAGTGCATATTGCACCTGACTGTGACATAAGGGCAATATTTCCCGGCTTTGCCATTGATGCGGCGAAAGTGGCATTTAACCCTGCAAGAGGATTGATGATTCCAAGACAATTGGGTCCTACCATTTTCATACCGTACCTGCTTGCGATTTCAACACATTGTCTTTCAAGCCTAGAACCCTCAATCCCTGCCTCCTTGAAACCTGCTGAAATTACAACAACAAAACTAACCCCTGCTTTTCCACAACTTTCCATCACAGACGGAACTATTTTCGCAGGAACGACAATCACTGCTAAATCTACTCTTTCTGGAATGGCATCTATTGAAGGATAAGACCGTAGATTACAAATTTCAGATACCGATGGGTTTACCGGATATATTTTCCCTCCGAAATCAAGCATAAGATTCTCCAATACCACACGACCCACTTTTCCCTTTGTGCGAGATGCACCGATGACCGCTACTGATGCGGGATTAAAAAGTTTATTAAGCATGAGCATACCCATGTGTATAGTCTATTAAGTAGACGTTTCAATAATAAATAAATTAGTAGGCCAAAACCCAAAAGCTAATAATGAGATAAACTGTATGCAGATGCAGGTGATTTTATGAAAGTACTTGGAATATCTGGTAGCCCTAAATCAGGTGGTAACACCGAAAACATGATCGAAGAAGCCTTGAAAATTGCGCAAGAAAGGGGATTTGAAACGGATCACGTATACATTTCTGAAAACAACATTAAACCCTGTACAGCATGTGGCAGATGTTATGATAATGATGAATGTAGCATTAAGGATGATATGACAGATGTCTATGACAAGCTTGTGGAGGCCAACGCTATCATTGTTGCATCCCCTGTTTATTTTGGCAGCCCCACCGCCCAACTCAAAGCCCTCTTAGATAGGAGTGTATTGCACAGGCGCCACAATTTCAGGCTTGCAAACAAAATAGGAGCTGCAATGGCAGTAGGCGGTTCAAGAAATGGCGGTCAGGAAAAGACAATACAGGTGATACATGATTGGATGCACATACACGGCATGATCGTTGTAGGGGATGGCGGGCACTTCGGAGGTATTACCCGTAAGCCATCCGCAGATGACAACGAGGGTATGAAAACCGTCATAGACACTGCAAATAAGGTTTGTGATGTGCTTGATTTGATGAAAAAATGAAGCATAACCTTTTTCAGAATACCGATATTCATGCAAAGAGAGACCTGCATTGTACAAACTGAAAGAAATAATTATCCAAAGATTTTATACAGAAGGAATTGTTTCAAATTCCCTTGCAATACTTGTAGGTATACTTACAGGAATTGTCTTTGTTTTTTATGAGCAGGCTACTTTTTTTGCAACCAGGTTTTTTTTCGGGAAAAACTGGGGAATTTCATGGTATGTTATCGTGCTTCCGGCTTTTGGTGGCCTATTGATTGGATTATTATCCCACCGGCTAAGTAACAAAAGATGTGGTATTCCTGATGTAATTGAAGCAACTGCACTGCATGGAGGAAAAATCCCTGCAATAAATGCCTTTTACGAAGTATTCCTGTCAATAATCTCAATCAGCACGGGAGGATCTGTCGGGAAAGAAGCACCTGGAGTTCTTGCCGGCACGGGGGTCGGTTCATCTGTAGCAGGATTCCTGAAAAGCCCCGATAATCGTTTTAGGACTTTGATATCCTGCGGGGCTTCAGGCGGTATCGCTGCTGCCTTTAATGCCCCTCTTGCAGGTGTTGTTTTTGTAGTGGAAGTAATAATCGGGAAACTGGAATCAAAGACCTTTATTCCTGTAGTTCTCTCAGCAGTATTTGCAGCGCTGGTATCAACCATTGTATTCAAGGCAAATCCCATTCAGGTATCATATTATGGGCTTGTAGACCCACTTCTGGAATTAGTCCTCTATGTTATATTGGGTGCTTTTGCAGGAATTGTGTCGGTAATCCTCATCAAAACAACGTATTTTAGCCATGATATTTTTCAAAAGATGCCAACTCATCCAATACTAAAACCGGCAATTGGTGGATTGGGAGTTGGATTTATCGGGTATTCATACCCACAGGTTTTCGGAATCGGATACGCGACAATAACATCAGCACTGGAAGGAGAACTGGTAATCACCCTGTTAATATATCTATTGATCCTTAAAATCATCGCTTTTTCATTAACTGTGGGGTCTGGAGGTTCTGGTGGTGCTATTGTGCCATCTCTTTTTGTGGGCTCAATGATGGGTGGAGCATTTGGGATTATAGTTAACGTTTTATTCCCTGCATCCACTGCACCTTCAGGAGCTTATGCACTTGTAGGTATGGGAGCGGTTTTTGCAGGTACTGCACATGCACCCTTAACTGCAATGTTGATCCTTTTTGAACTTACACGGGACTACAACCTGATTCTCCCCCTTATGGCAGCATGCGTGATTAGCAAAACTATATCATCTTCTCTGCAAGGAGATTCGATATTTACCGAAACGCTGCGAAGAAGAGGGCATTCGATAAGGGATGGTACTGAGATTAACGTAATGGAAGCCATGAAAGTCAGCGACAATATGGTAAAAGATGTGCTTACGCTAAATGAAAACGACACTGCAGCGGATCTTCTCAGGCTTATGCAAAAAAGCAAGCATGCAGGATTTCCTGTATTGAACCAGAACGGGCAGCTTGTCGGAATAGTTACACTTCATGATATGCGAGATAAAGTACCACATGGTGAACTTGGGAAATTAATCAAGACTATAGCTACAAAAGACGTTGTAACAGCATATCCGGACGAGTCACTTGATGTGGTTCTCAAAAGACTTGCCGCCCGGGACATTGGCAGGTTGCCTGTAGTATCAAGAGGTAAACCAGATAAATTACTGGGTATTATAACAAGAAGCGATATTGTAAAATCATATAACCGGGAAATAATTGCTAGAAATCAACAAAACAAACCGAAATAAACCTTTAGCAAACCCTACCTATAAAATATCCGGGCGTGACATCTGTAATTTCTATGGTTAGCCTTTGCCCCTCAGTGATCCCTTCTTCCTGTGGTATCACAACCGGATGATAGGCGTCCGTACGGGTCATGAATCCTTTCACTTTTGCTTTCTTGGAAACGAATACTTCTCCTTTCCAGCCAACCTTTTTTTTCTTGGATTCGAGTTTGATGGAATCACATAGTTTATGAAGCCGACCTGACCTTTCCACGACTATTCTTGAATCAATGTTGCGGAAATTCCATGCAATGGTGTGCGGTCGAGGAGTGTAGCGGGAAATATTCACTTTGTCCGGTCGGATTTGTTTTACCCACTCCTCAGTTAACGCAGCATCCTTATCGGATTCTCCTGGAAATCCCACAATGATATCCGTAAAAATGGTGCTTTCCGGGAATGTTTCCCTGAAGCGTCTGATTATCCGGTTTGCGTCTTCAATTGTGTGACGGCGGTTCATCTTCCGGAGAATCATGTTGGAAGCAGACTGGATTGGAAGATGAAGCAGTTTGTAGATTTTGGGATCTGAGAATGCTTCTATAAGTTCTTCCAGAATCGGATTTACCGAAGATGGGTTCATCATTCCCACGCGAATCCGGAAATCCCCTTCTAGTGCAGAAATCCTTTTCAGCAGTTCTCCTATGTTTGTTCCAATATCATTTCCGTACTGTGCAGCATCCTGTGATGTTAACCATATTTCCCTGCATCCTTCCGTGATAGCCTGTCGGATATCTTCCACAATTGCATTCGGTTCAAAGGATTTCAGGGGACCTCTTGCAAGTGTTACGATGCAGTAGGAACAGCTATTGTCACAACCCTGCGAAATCTGGCAGATGTGAATGGATGAATGGAAGCGCTTGCGAGGGACATTCAAAAAGTCTTCAGGTACTGATGTTAAAATTCTTAATCTTTTATCCCCGGATTCAATGCGCTCAAGTGCCATACAGACATCAGCAATAGAGTTAATACCCAAGACATGTACATCGGAATTTGTTTCAAGAATATCTTCCAGTTGCACCTGAGGCATGCAGCCAGTCACTAATACCTCTTTACCTTCTATACCCCATTGCCTGATTTTATGGAGAATTTTCTGCTCGGTGGCATATTTCACAGTACAGGTGTTGCAGACTACAACTTCAGCATCTGCTTCAAGTGTCAGAGAATGACCCTTCTCAAGAATCCGGGCTGCCATTATTTCGGATGAAGACTGATTGGCCGCACATCCAAAGGTTGCAAGATATACTTTCACTTAAATGCTCACTCCGTGAGAATGAAACTTACAAACGCAGTGGGGTTTCCTCTTTGTCAGCAATGTAGACAGTATCCGTGAACTTGACGACACCAGAACTTCCCATTGAGATACTGTGAACTCTTGCATCACCCTTGCCGAAAAGATTGGCGCCTTTTAGAAAATGACCGTTGGTTACACCGGTTGCAGCAAAGATGACATCTTTACCCGGAACCAATTTTTCGGTATCCAGTATGTCATTGAGATTTTCCTCGGTGATTCCCATTTTTCTCAAGCGAGGCATTATTTCCTTATATTCCTTATCAATGTCTTCCTGTGATTTGCCATTGGCAACCTTGGGGAGAACCAGACGGGCAAGAATCTTGCCCCCAAGAATTTTGATGGCTGCTGCAGTGAGAACTGCTTCTCCAGAGCCACCCGCTCCCATTACAACATGTATACCTGAACCCCTGATGGCTGTGGCAACACCCGGCATAAGGTCGCCGTCTGAAACAAGATTCACGCGGGCACCGGCCTTGCGAATTTCTTCTATCTTCTCCTTGTGGCGTTCCCTGTCAAGAATTACAACTACAAGCTCATCGATACTGCGATCAAGTGCACGTGCTACTATCTCAAGATTCTGTTTGACAGGTGCGTCCAGATCTATTTGCTCATCGGGATGCTCACGTTCATATTTAACAACCTCTGGACCCACTACAATCTTATCCATGTACACATCCGGACCGTGGAAGAGACCTCCGGGCTCAGCCATTGCCATAACAGAGATGGAACCTGGGATACCATCTGCTGTCAAATTGGTGCCTTCAAGAGGATCAACTGCGATATCGACTTCAATATCACTTTTCCCGGTGCCTACTTCTTCCCCAATATAGAGCATGGGAGCTTCATCACGCTCCCCCTCCCCTATTTTGATAACGCCTTTAATGTCAAGACAATTAAGCATCCTCCTCATGGCTGCCACTGAAACTTGATCCGCATAGTTCTTGTCACCACGTCCTATCTGGTGTGCAGCCGCAATGGCTGCAGCCTCGGTTACATGTATAAGGTGAGGAAGAACTTCATTTTCAATAGGTCCTGCGTTTTTTATCATGTTTTCTGCTGTCTTGGGGTGGGGCATGATATCATCTCAATTATTTCTTATGCGGTAATAATGTGGGATAAGTTAAGTTTTTCCGTTGGTGGAATCAGATAAATAAAATGTCATTCTAAATGGAAGAAAATAATGAAGATGCGAAATCTGCAGCCTGAGCCATTATTTTTGTTGAAGACTATTTGTTGTTAACATGAAAAATAAGATATCAATGAAATAGTTAGGAAGATAGGTTCTCCTAACAAAAAAAACGAAGTTTATCTATCTCAGATTCATCACTTCAACACGTCAACCAATGCAACTCTCTCAAGCACAAGGTCCGGCAGTTTTTCGTATCCTACAGCAATAATTTCAGCTTCCTGAATCCCGAAATGTTCCATCAGGATGGCTTTTTTATCCGGTCTGAATTCTAGCACCGGTGATATTTCAATTAATTCACGAAGCATACCAGATGTTCGGGAAACTGCTTCTTCCAGCTCACCCAGAACCACAAAAACCACATGGTTCTCTCCTTCTGAAAGCCCCAGCGAGAATGCTTCCCCTATCTGGCGTTTCCCTGAAGCATATCTCATTATCTCAACCCCAAGATCACGGGCTACATTTTGCTGTTCCTCAAAAGCCCGCATTGCTTTGCGCATTGCCAGATCAATATGAGACATTCCCACAAGCTTGCTTGCATCCATTGCCTGGATTATAACTTCATTTGAGGTTGCAAGGGAATGAATCTCATTCAGGAACTCCTGCAAATCGTCTACAAAAACAATACCTTCTACGATCTCCCTCTTCATGACAAAACCAACTGATTATTGCCTGAATGATAAACATAACGGTAAAAACATGGAAGAAAGGACATGCCTGACAGGAAACTGCACAAATAGCTTTAATAATGAGTACATACTAGAACGGAATAAGTTCGGAGATTCTGTTATCTATATTAGTTGCTTATAAGCCCATCAGGTCAGGAGAACTGTGATGAACTATCTGAAATGTATCGAGTGCGGAAAGGAATACCCTAACACTGAAGTACTCTATACATGTGAATGCGGAGGGTTGCTTGATGTTATTTATGACTACTCCCGAATAGATTTTACGCTTGATGACCTGAAAGGTATCCCCCTGTCTGTCTGGAAATACAGGAAACTCTTGCCATTTGAGGGAGAAGCTACATCACTTCAGGAAGGCGGCACACCGCTTTACAAATGTGACAGGCTTGCCAAAAAGATTGGAATCAAGGAGCTATACGTCAAGCATGAAGGAATGAATCCTACTGGCTCTTTCAAGGACAGGGGTATGACAGGCGGAGTAACAAAAGCCCTTGAGCTTGGAATGAAGACTCTTGCATGTGCTTCCACCGGAAACACTGCCGCAGCAATATCAACATACAGTGCAAAAGCAGGCGTTCCTGCAGTAATCCTGCTTCCGGAAGGCAAAGTCGCACTCGGAAAACTTGGGCAGGCACTTATTCACGGTGCAAAGGTCATCAGCATAAAAGGTAACTTTGATGATGCGCTTCGGCTTGTAAAACAACTCTGCTACGAGGAGGGATTTTATCTTCTCAATTCCCTCAACCCATACAGGCTCGAGGGACAAAAGACAATTGCTTTTGAAATGGTGGAACAAATGAATATGCGAGTTCCGGACAGGGTGCTTGTGCCCATGGGTAACGCAGGGAACATTACAGCCATCCACAAGGGTTTCAAGGAATTCATGAAAGTTGGCATTACAGAAAAAGTACCTAAAATGATTGGAATCCAGCCCGAGGGAGTTTGTCCCATAGTCAAAGCGTTCCGCGCCGGAACGGATGAAATTATTCCAGAGAAAAATCCAGAGACAATTGCTACAGCTATCAGAATAGGTAATCCTGTAAACGCCAAAAAAGCACTAAGAGCTATTTCTGAATCAGAAGGGATGGCTGAAAGTGTTACCGACGAAGAAATAATCGAGGCACAGAAAGAGCTTGCACAACTTGAAGGGATCGGTGTTGAACCTGCAAGCGCTACATCCATAGCCGGTTTAAAAAAGCTGGTTAAAAATGGAATTATTGGAACTGATGAAACTATTACATGTATTACTACCGGACATCTCCTGAAAGACCCTGAAGAGGTGATTTCGGTATCTTCCAAATCAATCGTGGTTGATGCTGCTGTGGAAGATATAAGGAGAGTCCTTTACAAATAACAGAGGGAAATTTATGGAAGATTATAACCCGCAGAAAGTTGAGGAAAAATGGCAAAAAATATGGTCTGAAAAGAGGTTTTTCGAACCTGAACCTGATGACCGGGAGAAATATTTCATTACCATACCATACCCGTACTTAAATGGGAACCTCCACGCGGGTCATACACGCACATTCACAATCGGTGACGTTGTGGCAAGATACAAGCGAATGCAGGGTTACAATGTCCTCTATCCCATGGGTTTCCACGTAACTGGTACCCCAATCGTCGGTCTTGCAGAACTTATTCAAAACAGGGATCCCCAGACAATGGAAGTCTACTCAAAGTTCCACCGGATTCCGGAAGACATACTTCCCACACTTGACGATCCACAGAAAATTGTGGATTATTTCAGCGTTGAATCTGAGAAAGCAATGCGTTCAATCGGTTATTCCATAGACTGGAGACGCAAATTCACAACCACAGATGATCCATATAAAAAATTCATAGAGTGGCAATACAACCTGCTATATGAGAAAAATCTCATTGTGAAAGGTTCACATCCGGTTAAATGGTGCCCCAATGATAATAATCCAGTTGAGGACCATGACATCCTTAAAGGCGAGGATGCAACCATCGTTGATTATAGCTTAATCAAATTTTCCTATAATGGAATCATTCTGCCCTGTGCAACCCTTCGTCCTGAAACTACATTCGGTGTGACAAATCTCTGGATCAATCCTGATGTCGAATATGTAAAAGCAAGGGTAAAAAGAGATGACCTTGATGAAATTTGGGTAGTCAGTAAAGACGCTTATTTCAAACTTACTTTCACTGACAGGGAAGTCGAATTAATTGGAGAGGTGGATGCAAAAGATTTCATTGGAATCAAAGTAACTAATCCGCTCACAAAAGATAATGTCATAACCCTCCCGGCATCATTTGTCAGGGGAGACAACGGAAGCGGCATTGTCATGAGTGTTCCTGCACATGCTCCATATGATTACCTGGCGTTAAAAGACCTTTACGATGCTGATCTATCTGAATACGGGATAACTGAAGACCTAAGAGACATAAAACTTATTTCACTCATACAAGTCCCTGAATTTGGAGAGTTCCCCGCCATTGAAGCTGTAGAAGAATTTGGTGTGGTGGATCAGAATGATCCAAAAGCAGAAGATGCTACCAAAGTGGTGTACCGCAGAGAATTCCATGGCGGTGTCCTGAAAGAGAACACCGGGAAGTACTCGGGAATGCCTGTTTCAAAGATAAAGAATGTCCTGACAAGAGATCTGGTTAGTGAGGGTGTCGGAGAAATATTCTATGAATTTAGCGAGCCTGTAATTTGCCGCTGTGGTACACCGTGTGTTGTAAACATGGTGAAAGGACAGTGGTTCCTTAACTACTCGAATCCTACTTGGAAAGATAAGGTTTATCGATGCATTGAAAAAATGGATATAATCCCCGAAGAGCTCAGGGTTGAGTTCAACAACAAAGTTGACTGGCTTAAGGACAAAGCCTGTGCCAGGAAAAAAGGTCTTGGAACAAGGTTGCCTTTTGATCAGGACTGGCTTATCGAATCCCTTGGTGATTCCACTATCTACATGTCATATTATATTATTGCAAAGTTCCTTGCAAATGGCATAACCAGTGAGCAGCTTGTCCCCGAACTTTTCGATTATGTATTGCTTGGCAAGGGATCTGTTGCAGATGTGGCTGAGAAAAGTGGAATTGATACCGCTACAATAGAGGAAATGAGAAAAGATTTTGAGTATTGGTATCCTGTAGATCTCAGGTCTTCAGGAAAGGATCTTATTCCAAACCACCTGTTGTTTTTCCTTTTCCATCATGTTGCCATATTTGAGGAGGACAAATGGCCTCGCTCAATTGCTATCAATGGATTCGTATCTCTTGAAGGCCAGAAGATGAGCAAATCGAAGGGTCCACTTCTGACCCTCAGGGAAGCTGTTGAAAAATACGGAGCGGACATTACCAGAATGTATATTCTCTCAACTGCCGAACAGACACAGGATGCGGACTGGAAGAATGAAGGTGTTGAGACAGCACGACGCCAGATAGACAGGTTCTACAGTTTTGTAAAAGACGTAATCGAATCCGGTGTTTGCCCAACTGATGCAAATGATTACACTACAGTTGACAGGTGGATGCTGAGCCGCCTCCAGTACCGCATACAGCAAACCAACGAGGCACTGAAAAGTATTCGTACAAGACAGGCATTGCAGAATGCATTCTTCCTGCTGCTCAATGATGTCAAGTGGTACCAGCGCAGGGGCGGCAAAAATATGTACTGCATCCTTGATACATGGGTTAGATTGATGGCGCCGTTTACACCCCACCTTTGCGAAGAAATATGGGCTGAGATGGGCCACGATGTCGATGATCCGATATCCCTTGCACCATATCCAGAGTATGACGAGTCTCTTGTGGATAACAATGCGGAAGCCGCTGAAGAGCTCATAGATAGCACACTTTCTGACGTAGAGGAAATTATAAAAGTTACCGGCATCAGTCCTTCAAGAGTTATACTTTATACTGCAGCCGCCTGGAAGACAGAAGCTTTCAACAAGGCACTTGCAATGCATGCCGAAGGAAAACTGAACCCAGGAGTGCTTATTAAGGAACTCATGAAGAATCCTGAAATGAAACGTTATGGAAAAGAGATCCCGAAATTTGTAAAGAAGCTTGTTGAGGATATCAAAGCCATGAACGATGAAAAGTTCAGGATAATGTCAGGATTTACTCTTACAGAAAAAGAAGTCTTTGATGAAGCAAATGGATTCTTTGAAAAGGAATTGGGATGCAAGCTGGAAGTCTTCAATGAAGGAGATAATCCATATGACCCCGAGAACAAGGCACGGTTTGCAATACCTTTTAGACCTGCAATTTACATCGAATGAAGGAAGCAATTCTTTCATTCATGAATAATTTTCAATTGATACCTGTTTGCTTTTTGGAAGTAGTCCGCGAAGATCCAGTGCTTCTTTTGAAACATCAACCAATACAGAAAATGAATCCGAAAGCAATTTTTCATTCTCGCCGTTGAGTTCATATGCCGGATCTGATTCTGGAATCTCAATTCTTGTAATTAATTTACGCAAACTTTTAGAATGCGATTCAGAAATCTGTTTTACAGGAATTGAAGGTTGATACATTGCTGCTTTAATTAGCTTCTCGGTAATTCCAAGAAGCTTAAGTTCTTCCTTGAAAACAGGTCTTGCTAAAATCTTTGAACTAACATAAATAGCCACATAGAAACGATCGTGTGGTTCAATCTGCTGGAGAGCTTTTTCAAAAACCGAATAGAAATGTTTTTCGTCCTTTGTTTGCTCTTCCAGAAGCTTGTAGGTCTTCGAAGGAGGAACTTCAATTTCGTCAAGCTTTCCTACATCACGAAGAGCCCTGAGATACCCCGTAATTACAAGACGGTGCTCCTCAATATCCATTTTTTTTAGATCTCTGGTGATACGACTGATGGATAATTGCTTGCCACCTTCAAGAAGCTGGAGGATAGTGTCACAAAGAGTTACGGGCATATTACTTTAATTGAGAACAGAAATGAATAAACTTATCGGTAATTAGTTGATTGAAAGGTTTATTAACATTAAAACCAATTATTCTAAGCAAATTGGGAAAGCTCATTCTTAAATCCATGATAGTTAAAACCGAGGTATGATGATGCCAAGGCGTACCCGAATAATAAATGACCCTTCAGAACTAGTCCCCCTCCTTCAAACATTCCAGTCAAAGGAACATAAAGATGTGTTCAACGCATTGACTACCGAATGGTTAACAAAAACCCAGCTTGATGAAGCCATGGGTTTTGATGTTGAAGAGAGTTTGAATATATTGAAACGATCTGGTTTGCTGGAAATCCAGTGGCGAATGCCCAAACCAGGAGAAACTCCTGAAAAAGAATATCATTCATCTTACTCTAAAGCACAGGCAAACTTTCAGTGTTCATTTGAAGACCTTAGTGAAATAATAACCTTGGCATTTACTCCTTATGAGGATATCAAGGATCTGATTAAAGAGCTTGAATGCGAAGTTGAAAATGGCAATCATTCTATGAGTTCACTAACAAGATCTCTTAACAAGAGTGCCCTATATATAAAATCGCTTGCAAGACGTTCTGACAGGTTGACAGTCATGGGTCAAAGGCTCAAAATGAATGAGGAAGATAAATGATTGAAATTCTGCAAAGTAAAAGTGATATCACTAAATTCCAGATACTTATTGAAGTTGCCGCTCACCAGCCAAATGTGAGGCAAAAGGAAATTGCCGAAAAAATCGGAGTAACTCCACAGGCAGTTTCCGAGTACATTAAAGATCTCACTGCTGAAGGATATATTTACTCTGATGGAAGAGTAAGATACAGGATAACTAAAAAAGGTGTTGAATGGGTTCTGGAAAATGCTTCCGATATGAAGAAATATGCTAATTTTGTTATGAGTGATATCATCAGTCATGTCTCTACATGGACAGCTATTGCAGATGAAAAACTAGAAAAGGGAGATGAAGTATTTCTTCACATGAGAAAAGGTCTTCTCTACGTCAGTAAAACCGATGAAGTAGAAGCAAGAGGCATTACTATCTCAGCAGTTGACAAGGGAGAAGACGTTGGTGTGACAAACCTTACTGGGATGATAGACCTTAAGATATCTGCTATAACAGTTTGTAAAATCCCACGCAGCGAAAGAAATGGATCACGTAATGTCGATCTCAAACGCCTTAAAACTCTTACAGAATCCAAAGATTATATTGGTGCAATTGGAGTAGAATCCCTTATATCGTTGCGTAAGATAGGTGTTGAACCTGATGTTCGCTTCGGTGCAAAGGAATCGATTGTAGAAGCAGCTTACCATGGAGTTTCATCTATTATTGTTGCAATTGATGAAGAAATTCCACCAATTATGAGCCGTCTGGAAATGGAAAATCTCGAGTATGAGCTTGTGGATCTTAGTCTCCATTGAGGAATCATGAAAATACTTGCACTTTCAGATACGCATCTGAAGTCTGGCAATATTCCCGATTGTCTGAGTGACGCCATAAAAAATCATGACATCGTAGTCCATGCTGGCGATTTTGATTCTTTTGAAGCATATAAAGTATTTGAAAGCAGCGGAAAATTAAAGGCTGTATATGGAAATACCGACCCCTATGAAGTTAAAAAGTTGCTTCCCAATACCCTCAAATTCGAGGTTGATGGGATCAAGATCGGAGTCGTCCATGAAGGAGCTCTTTCTATAAATAATACAACTGCCCTCAGGTACAAAGCTCTTGAGATGGGTGTTGACATCCTGATTTTTGGTCATATACATCATCCGGTATATGAAAAAAATGACATAATACTCCTATGTCCGGGTTCACCTACGCGGCCAAGGATGTCGGATCCTATGATCGCGGAAATAAACATTGAATGCGGAAAAGTGGAAGTTAAGTTTGTAGAAGTTGAAGGTAGCAGTTGTGAATATGTTGCATTTTCACGAAACCTTGAACATGAGAAATGAAAATCACTATCATGCCTTCACATCTGATGAGTTTCTAGTATGAACATCATATTCATGACCTTCGTGACTAAGAATGTTGCTTTATCACAGAATTTCATAATCTCATCAGCTCAATAATACCCCAATAAAAAACGTAGTAATAATTAGCTGAAACTGGTTCAAGCCCAAATGGGACATGTTATTCTTATCCAATCAAATCCTTATGCCCTTAATTTAGGCATCTATTTGAAAATAAATGGGATATGGAACACATATCCCTCATTACAAAACTCAGGTTTTAAGGATTTTTAATGCTTCCAAAACCATGTTAGAATAATATTTGGCATCAGTATTATAATGTTCTTTTGCCCTGCTAATGTATTCGTCATTACTGTCAAGAGACCTAATACGTTTTATGGTATGGAGTGCAGCATCAAGAATCCATAGATCGCGAGTTTGTTCATCAACAATATTGATGGATTCCGGTCGGATTGAAGTCAGGACATCACCATCTGGCGTTGTAAAAGTACTTGGTTTCCCTACAACTGAAACAAATGCTGGAGTTTCGCATTCCGCAAGAATATGGGCGGCATCCGGCTGGTATTGGCCTGCATAAATCAGGAAAGAACCCGTTGGATCTGCAACCCTGCCTCTCCAATATTCATTTTCCATTCCTATGTTTTCTGTTTCAAGCAGTGTTCCCACAAGGAATAGACGATTTACTTTAGCTCCTGTAGGGGTAAGCAAATACTGGGGTGAATAAATATCATCTCCGTCTCTGAAGGACAAATCTGAATTGCGGAATTCCTGTGCAAAAACTCTTTTGGAAACTTCACGTGTATAACCTGCCATTTACTCCACCTCCAGCTCATCGATAAGTTCATCTACAATCGACATGTCAAGCTCCGAAACTTTTTTGACAGTATCCGCCAACAAATATCTTTCTGTGGGAGAACCTTCAACATTGTAATACTTACCTATAAGTTCAGCTCTCATGCGTGTTAAGACGACACTCTGATCAAGTTCATCTGCTGCGAGACTTATAGCTTCTTCCAGACTTAAGCCAATCAGTTGCTCGGACAATTCCCTTCCGATTAGCACATCCTGAATACGATTACCATCATCAAGTATCGCCTTGATTCGCATATCATAGTTGCCTTCCACTTTGCCGTGCTCCACACAGGCGCCCTTTGTAAGAGCCCGGTTACACTCTGGGCAGCGTTTGATCAAACCGGATCCCTCCTGAATGCCTACCATTGCACCTGTGAAAGAACTAGGTCTGATTTCAATGTCCTCTGCAAGAGGTTCAATGCTGCTGGTACGGTTAAGCCCAACCTCAAAACGCCCGTTCCACTCGCTGACAACAAGGTTGTTAAAACGATAGGATTTACCTTCCTCAAGATCAGGAAGATCATCACGTGCCCATTTTATGAACTTCACGCTGCCAGTTTCATCTCCAATAAGACCTACCTGAGATATGGATTCATTTGTGTTGTCCCATATCTGAAGAACTCTGGCAGAGATATTCACCCATTGCCCTGCTTCACTGATATCCCCAATCTTAACATCAGCTGTTGGAGAGGAGGAAGAAACTACTACATCTTCTGAAATTGCTTTAATAGTCGTAGTTTTATTAAGAGTTATTTCAAAGCGCCCATTCCACTCATTGGTAACAACATTGTTTAGAATATATGATTTCCCTTCTTCAAGGTCAGGAAGTGCATCACGTGCCCATTTAATAAATTTCACACTACCGGTCTCATCTCCAATAAGACCAACCTGAGAAATGGACTCATTAGTATTATCCCACAACTGGAGAACTTTTACACGAAGATTTAACCATTGACCTGAACTGGTGATGTCTCCGATATGGGATTTTTCTGCGGTTTGTTTCTTGAAAAGTTGATCTTTTTCCACTCCATATTCCTTTGAAAAATAATTAATAACAGTTCTGCGTGCCTCGCCTTCCGGCACTTTGAATTTCGTAAGCAGTTTATCCAGACGCTCTTCAATTTGTTCAGCAGGAATCGAAATTCCAAGCTGCTCAAAACTCTCCTGAATTTCCTTAACAATTCTTTCCATACTAATACCTCAGACCTCCAGTTTTTACCATTTTAGGGAGGTAAAAGGTAGTATGTGTTTGGAGGATATATACCTACTTAAAGCATCCTGAAAGTAATATTAGTTTTATTTTTCAAACAAATCTGCAACCCGTTGAGCTGAATCGCCTTCACCAATGACGGTAACAATGTCGCCGTATTCAAGAACGATGTTACCATTGGCAATGAAAGATTTGTCGCCCCTCATGACCATTAGAAGAAGACTATTCTCAGGGAGTTTGAGTTCTTTTATGGCTTTACCTGAAACCTCCGGATTACTTACATGTACCTCAAGAATATCCGCCCCTTCGCCTACTTCACACATAGAGAACATATGCGGCCTTCCTACCATGTTATCCAGCACAAGAGCTGTTGTCATGGCAGGGCTCATGGAGCGTATGCCGAGGTCCCAAAAAGCGTGGAGATTTTCTATATTGTTAACCCTAGCAACAATTTGATCTTCCTTTAACCCAAATTTCGTTTTTGCAATCTGGCACACAAGCAGGTTTGTATTATCTTGGTCAGTTGTTGCAACAACATATTTGGCATTTTCAATGCCTGCTTCTTTCAGAACTTTAACATCCTCTGCATCACCATGAATTGCCCTGATATTGGATTTCATCAATTTTGTACAGTTTTCCTCAGAGGAATCAATTACAATAACGTTTTCTCCCCTCTTTTCAAACCTTTCAGCAAGAATTGTTCCTACTTCTCCTCCACCTACAACAAGAATCTCCATTGGAATTACTCCTAAGAATTTTGCGACGTATTTTGTAAGTAAACCAGTCATTAATACTGTAATAATGATGGTAATAAAGATCATTCCCACTAGCGCATTGCCGCCTTCCATACCCAATTCATTGAGTCTCGCTGCAAAATATGTTGCAATTGAAGCCGGAACTATTCCCCGGGGCCCTACAAATGATATAAACAGTTTTTCCCTGGTATTGAACGAACCGAATGATGTAGAAATAAAAACCATTATTGGTCTGATCACAAATATCAGTAAAAGGACAACAATTAAACCTGCAAGACCGATCTGCATGATGTATTCAAACTTGAGAAATGATGCCAAAAGAATGAAAATTATAGACAGCATCATTAGTACAAGATCAGCTTTGAATTCTTTTAGTGTAGACTTATGAGGAACATTGGAAGAACCCACAATGATTCCGAAAATGGCAACTGCCAGGATACCTGATTCATTACCCAAAGATTCCGCAATTACATATGTTGCAATTACCATTGCAAAGGTCAGTAAACGGACAGTTTGTTCTGAAAGGAAAGTCTGTGAAAGTAATTTTTTTAGAATAATACCACTGATGACACCAATCGCAATTCCAAGGGATATTCGATAAGCAAAGAAACCTATCAATTCAATTCCAGATAGTTGAGAGGTGACCCACTCAAAGGCCAGTGCTGCAACTATCACACTTGCAGCATCATTGAGTACACCTTCCACTTCCAGTACTTTGCTCACCTTATGACTAACACGAACGTGCCTTACAAGCGGGGTTATCACAGTAGGACCTGTTGCAGTCACAAGTGCACCAAATAGGAGAGCAATTTCAAAGGGCAGATCTGCCACGACCATGCTTGCAAATGTAGCAAGTATAAATGTAATCAGAACTCCCACAGTTACCATGCGTATAATACATTTTTGAATTGTCCTGACGTGCCGGACATCAATATTTAATCCTCCGTCAAAAACAATTACTGAGACACAAAGGGAAACTATAGCTGTGAGACCATCTCCCAAAACTGTAGGATCAATTATTCCAAGCACTTCAGGACCTGCAATAATTCCTTCAAACAATAGGAAAATCAGTAACGGGACTTTTAACCAATTGCTGAGAGTAAGAGCAATGAGCGCCATCAATATTACTGCGAGGGCCATTTGCAATAAATATAGGGAATCCACTAAAATTCTCCATCCAATAATGCTATTCTATTACAAATAGTGCTCGCCGTATATATTATTTATTAATATATGAAGACAAAAGCGATAATGAAAATAAAAAAGAAAAATGCTGCCTGCTTTTCAGCAGGCAAATACATTGTAGTTACTGGGTAATATCCCTGAATTTCTGGCAACTGTTGATTTCGATGTCGAGAACTTTCTCGATGTTCATCTTTGCAGCAATACCCTTTGCACATCCTGGTACAGAGGTAATTACACCGATGTCAAGT
>NZ_JASGLW010000008.1 GCF_030156785.1 Methanohalophilus sp. | reverse complement strand
AGATAGCGACATCTTGTCTGCTGACGAGACTTATGTTTACGAGAAAGATCTTGGAAGTGTCGATGACGTACCGTTAATAGCGGTACACTTTGATCAAGTGTTTAGTGGTACTGAAACAACTGCTGTGTTTGTTAAGGGTATCTTCCAGATTTCCGATGATTTCGTTGAAATCGATGATGGTGACGAATTCGGGATGATGGAAATTACCAAAGTTAATGATGATAAAATTGTGATGGAAAACAATGACGATATCGATCTCGACGAAGGTGATACCATTGACATCATGGGTGACATACAGATCAAGGTCGCCGATTCCAGTACACTGAGGTATTACCCATTCATTGAAGTGGAAACAAAGCCATCTGAATCCCTTGACCTGAACATTGAACCTGAAACAGTGCTTGAAAACGATGAGGTTCTCTTCACTGTAACTTCCCGCGGATCCGCAGTAAAGGATGTCGTCATCCTTGTCGATGGTGTTGAAATTGGAGAGACTGACAGGGAAGGAACGTTTGAGTATGAGTTTGATGATGCAGGTACATACACCATAACTGCCGAAAAGGAAGGTTTCGTTTCAGATGAAGGTGAAGTAGAGGTTATATCGCCTGAGGACGAAAGCAAGAAGATAACAATAGAAGTCTCACCCGAGGAGATCTTTGAGGGAACTCCAATAACAATATCGGTTCTCAAGGCGATTGGTTCTGAACCAATTGAGGGAGCAGAAGTTTATTTTGATAGTACGTTACTCGGTGAAACCGATGATGACGGCACTATAAGTTATACTCCAAAAGAACCGGGAATACACAAAATAAAGGCTACGATTTCAGGGTTGCTTGATTCTGAACTGATCATTCAGGTGCAGGAACTCGCTGCTAATTTCGTCTTCAGTGACTTCCAGATTTCTTCCAACCCCGCGAAGGTCAACAAAGAAGTAACTGTTTCCCTTTATGCTGTAAATAATGGTTCTGCTGAGGGTAGCTACACCGTCGAACTTTATGTGAACAATGAAGTTATGGACAGCGAAGAAATCACTCTTGCAGTAAATAATTCCACAAAAGTTGAATTGAGCTTTACTCCTGAAGCTGAAGGTACGTACCTTGTTGAAGCAGGTGGTTTCTCAGAAACCCTTGAGGTTGAGAAAGGAATTAGTCTGATCTGGTACGCCGCTGGTGCAGGTGCACTTGCAATTGCCGGAGGGGCAATCTACCTCTTCACTCAGGGAGGTGGTGCTGCAGGACTTAATGGAGCTATTGAATCTATAAAGGAAATGATCAGCGGACTGAGAAAATAAACTAAATGCGAGACTGATGTTTGTGCCCCAAGGGGCACAACAAAATTTTTTGGGGTAATTAATCATAGCTATGTTTATTACAAAGGCTTAGATTTATGCATGACTTGACTCTGGTAAAAGTGATTGGTTGAAACACATCATCTGGGAATATCAGGGATGTCAGTGAATCCGAAAAAAGCAGTACATTTACTTTTACAGTGACACTTCACCAGAAATTATCTAAATTTCTTTTATACAAAAAAGTTATGGCGGGCGTGAAGGGATTTGAACCCCTGATTTACAGCTTAGGAGGCTGCCGCCATATCCTGGCTAGGCCACACGCCCATATATAGCACTCCTGAATGGTTAATCATAGTTTTAAATTTATTGGTTGAAAAGGTATTTGAAGCCAGTTATTTTTTACTCTAAACCGGACATTCTATATCGATTTAAAATCTCTTTTGAGAAGCAATTTTTACCAAACCTGTTCTAACACTACAGTCAATAACTGATAGGATAATAGCTGATAACCGCAAGATCATCAATGTTTGTTTTATTACAAGGTGTATATGGAAAGATATGCCAAATGTTTATGGATCACCACTAATGGATAGTATTTAGAAGATTAGCAAGCTGATATGAAAAGCTCAATGTATTTTTCAAGGAATTGCTGGATATTGCTTGTTTCATGTTACTGAAAAAAAGTAGAAAAAAGTAGAAAAAGTAGGAAAAGTAGGAAACATGTTCACACATAACTATTGTTAATTACCAAATTCAAATAACTTTATGCAGGAGGTTCCAATGAAAGGATATCATATATCTGTTCCAAGTCAAGGTGTGTGCGTAAAATGTCTGCAAGATCTTCATATGGATCGGATTCTATATCTTCCTCTTCAAACTGAAGGCCTTTCTTGCTTATGATATAAGAAATAAACGCTTTCCTGACGTTCCTGTTTGCAAACAAACCATGAAGGTAAGTTCCAACAACCATTCCATCGCTACCGATACAGCCATCATCACCAAATACCGGGGATCTGGAACTTGAAGCACCCATGTGAATTTCATAACCATGGACTTCTTCACCACAAATTGAATCAAAGAGTGGACTGCCAGAGTTTACCCGCTTTGTTACCTGCTCAGTGGTCTTACGATACTCATCAAAAACCGTTTCGATGTCAAGCAATCCCAAACCTTCATAGACTGCATCTTTATCACCCTCTATACCGGCATCCTTGATGATCTTTCCGAGCATCTGATAGCCTCCACAAATACCTATAACCGGTATTTTTCCATGAAGTGCTTTGATTTGAGTTGACATGCCGCTTGAGTGGAGATCCAGAAGATCACTTATTGTGTTTTTGGTTCCTGGTATGATTACGGCATCAGGGGCACCCAGAGATTCATCCAAATCCACGTATCTAACGTTTGCGATACGCTCCAGTGGCTCAAAATCGGTGAAGTTAGAAATATGTGGAAGCCTTATGACTGCAACATCCACATCATACTGTTTTTCCCGTGAATCTGTCTTGTCATCAATTGATACTGAGTCTTCAGAGGGGATTCCAAGCTTGGAATAGGGGAGAACGCCTAAAACCGGAATAGCTGTTAATTTTTCAAGTTTCTCAATACCCGGTCTGAGAATGGCTTCGTCTCCCCGGAACTTGTTTATTATGAAACCTTTAACTTGTTTTCTTACATCTTCTGGAAGTAATGCTATGGTTCCGTACAGGCTTGCAAATACACCACCTCTCTCGATATCACCCACAAGAATTATAGGGGCTTGTGTAAGCCGGGCTGAACCAATATTCACAATATCTCTATCATAAAGATTTATTTCTGCTGCGCCGCCGGCACCCTCCATGATTATGAGTTCATAATCATTCCCTAGTCTGTTAAGTGAACCCTTTAGCACATCATGCATCTCATGAATAGAATCATAATATGAACCCGCACTCCTATCGGCAAACGGTTCTCCGAGAACAACAACCTGAGATAGCCTGTCACCTTTTGGTTTCAAGAGAACAGGATTCATATCAGCAGTCGGGTCTATACGTGCAGCTTTTGCCTGAATTGCCTGTGCAATCCCGATCTCTTTCCCATCTTTTGTAATCCAGGAATTAAGACTCATGTTCTGAGCTTTAAAGGGAGCAACTCTATATTTTTCAGAAAAAATCCGGCAAAGGCCCGTAACTATTGCACTTTTGCCAACATGGGATGCGGTCCCAAGAATCAATAAATATTTAGGAAATGTATCAGCCATATTTTACAACAACCTTTTATGCAGCAAGGTTATTATGTATCTGCTATATCTAATTAACTCCAATAAACTGGACTTGGGAAAACGATGCCAGAACTATTACATGTAAGCGGCGGCCCAACAAAGCCTGAGATAATTGCGATTTCATTATCTAAACTGAAATTGCGAGATGGATGTAATTTCTATGATGTCGGATGCGGGACCGGCGCCGTATCCATTGAAGCATCAAAAATAACAAGGAATCTGCGTATAACAGCTATTGATGCACGGCAGGAAGCAATTGAAGTTGCCAGGAAGAATTTTGAGAACTTCAATCTCGAAGATGTTAATCTGATCCATGGAGAATCATCTGCTGTTCTCAAAGAAATTCCCAAAAATGAAACAATAGACTACGCATTTGTTGGCGGAACAAAAAACATCGATTTAATTCTTGAAGCCCTTGTCGAGAAAAAAGTAAAAGCATTTGTAATTAATGCTGTAAGAATCGAAACTGTTGTTCGTGCAATGGAAAAGATGAAAGAACTTGATGTTTTTGAAGAACTGGTTAATGTATCTATTTCGCACAGTTACCCTATTACAGGAGAAACAATGTTAAAACCTGAAAATCCTGTGTTTATACTTGTTGGAAGAAATCATATTGAGAATGGTGATGAGAAATGTTGATAGGTGTTGGACTTGGACCCGGATCCCCGGATCTCCTTACTTTAAGAGCAGTTGAAGTACTCAAAAGCAGTGACAAAGTTTATGTTCCAGGCAGAATGGCCGAAGAACTGGTGAAACCCTATGCACATGCGGAAATACTTGATTTTCCGATGCTTACTGATTATGATGTCCTTAACGAAGTATGGAAAAAAAATGCAGAACTTCTCGCAGATGAAGCACTAAAAGGCAATGTCGCTTTCGGACTTATAGGGGATCCTAACTTCTTTTCTACCTTTACACATCTGAAACGTGTCATGAAAAAATATTACCCTGATGTTGAAACCATGACCGTGCCCGGAATTAGCTCCATTACATCATTTGCCTCAAGGACCGGATCAGAAGTTGATTCAAGTTTTGAAGTCAGTGACGGATCTGAGAAAAAATATGCTATACGGCTTAAAGCCAGATCTCCGCAGGAAATTGCAAAAGAATTAAGTGAGGAAGGGTATACTGATTTCATATTTGCAGAGAGGCTGTTTTCCGAAAATGAAAACATTATCAAAGGTATTGAAAACTTTCCAGAGAAAGGAAATTATTTCAGCATTGTATATGCAAGTAAAAAATAAGCGGGAATGATACTAATGGATAAAGTAATCACTTTTGTAGGGGCAGGACCCGGAAATCCAAAGCTCATAACTCTTCTCGGCAAGGAAAAGCTGGAAGAAGCAGACCTTGTAGTCTATGCAGGTTCTCTGGTAAACCCTGAAGTCCTCAATTACTCAAAGGGAGAGAAAATAGACAGTTACGGACTCACCCTTGATGAAATTACAAAAATAATGGCAGATGCTGTCAATGAGGGCAAGAAGGTCGTAAGGTTGCACAGCGGAGACCCTTCGCTGTACGGTTCCGTCATAGAACAAATGGAAGAACTGAAAAAATATGATATAAGAGTGGAAAGGGTACCGGGAGTTTCTTCGGTATTTGCAGTCGCTGCCGCCCTTAACACACAATTGACTCTTAACGGTGTTTCTGATTCACTGATAATTACCCGTCCAGCAGGAAAAACTCTTGATAAGGACTGGATAAAGGAACTTTCAGCCCACGGGCAGACGATGGCCATTTTCCTTGGTACACAGAAGATTGAAACAATTATGGAAACAGTCCAATGTCCAAAAGATACACCTGTAGCCGTCGTATTCCATGCTTCGTGGGAAGATGAAACTGTTATTTACGGAACTGTAGCAGATATAGCGCAGAAAGTGAAGGATGCCGGGATCAAAAGATCCGCTATGATTGTTATTGGTGGTGTTGTTGACCCGAAAAACTACAGGAGGTCACACCTATACGGAGTTCCACAGGAACCGTTGTGATTACGTTTGAACGCAACCTTGAAAATGCAAAAAAGATTGCGTCACACATCGGTGCTGACATCCTGATCTACAAGAAAGGCATTTTTGAAGAAGTATTTGCCAGATATAGTGGCATTGTTGCCATGTTTGCGACGGGAATTGTAGTCAGGGAGATAGCTCCCCTTTTAGACAATAAGTGGAATGACCCCGCTGTTGTTGTAGTTGATTCTGCACTTAATTTTGCAATCCCGCTTCTTGGAGGGCATCATGGTGCCAATAATCTTGTTAGGAAAATTGCGGAAATCGGTCCCATTCCGGTAGTAACGACTGCAACGGAAGTCCATGGGCGCAATTCCGTGGAAGGAATTGCTAAAAAGCTTGGATGTGACATCGTAAACAAAGAGTCTACACTTGAAGTGAACTGTGCCCTTCTTGATGAGGACGTAGAAGTCCTGAGACTTAAGGGACCTAAAATTATCATAGTGGAAAATAACGTATCTGTACTAAAAGCAGAAGATACAAAGCAAAAGGAAAAAGAATGATAGTCGGAGTTGGAGCACGTCGCGGAGTTGATGCAAGCGAGGTAATAGAAGCTATCGAACGTGCCCTTGAGGAAATAGGGGCTACATTGAAAGACGTAAATGGACTTGCATCCGCAGATATAAAAAAAGATGAAAAAGGGCTTATTGAAGCTTCTGAGATACTTGGAATTCCGATTAATTTCATATCCCATGATGAAGTAAACAGCTGTGACGTACCTTCAATATCCCAGGCCAGTAGGTTTGGGCTCAAGGGTGTTGCAGAGCCCAGTGCAATAATATTATCAGATAAAAAAGAACTCATAATGAAGAAAAAAGCATACGGAAGGGTTACAATTGCAATCGCAGAATAAAGGAAAATTATACATTATCGGAATTGGGCCCGGTTCTGTGGAACAGATGACAGTAGCTGCAAGGGATGCAATACTCAATTCAGAATATGTTGTCGGTAACGGGACCTACCTAGATCAGATTAAGAGCCTGCTTGACGGACAGGAAATTATCCGCAGCTATATGGGAAAGGAAGTTGATAGGGCTAAAAAGGCTGTAAAACTTGCTACTGAAAATGTTGTGGCAATGGTCAGTGGAGGAGATGCAAACGTCTACGGCATGGCAGGACTTGTACTAGAAGTTGCTGAGCATCAGGATCTCGATGTGGATATAGAAGTGCTACCCGGAGTTACAGCAATTACAGCAGGGGCGAGTGTTCTCGGTGCACCCATTGTAAATGATTTTGCAGTTATCAGTCTTAGCGACCTTCTTACTCCATGGGAACTTATTGAAAAGAGACTCAAAGCGGCTTCTGAAGCTGATTTTATTATTGCGCTCTATAACCCGAAGAGCCGCCAGAGAAACTCTAACTTCAGGAAAGCTATTGAAATAATCAGCCAGCACAGGGATGGATCTGCTCCGGTAGGACTTGTCAAGAATGCACTCCGTGGAGATTCACAGGAATACAAGGTCACAAGACTTAGAGATGTCCTTGACTATGATGAATGGGTTGATATGAGAACCATGATCCTTGTTTCTACTAAGAATTCCAGAATTTGGAACCAGAGAGGGATCGAAAGAATTATCACTCCACGGGGGTATCAAAATAAATATGACTACTGAATCAAAAAAACCTGAACTTGAAGATCTTATTGAATTCACCACTGAGATCAAACCGGAACTCATTGAAGCCTGTAAGGATTCAGGTGCCCGAACTGATGAAGCAAAAGCAATCTATATGACCAGTCGCAGAATTGCAGAAGAAGTCGTCGGTGACAATTCCCCCGAAGGCCGCATAAGGATGCGATGCATGATCTCCACAGGAGATCCGCAGGTTGCCGATATTATGCGGTTCAAGAATAATCCAGTTGATGCAGGTGTTAAAGCTATTTGCAATGGCGCCCCTATTTTTGTTGACATCAACATGGTGAAAGCCGGTATTACAAAGAAGGGACACAATTGTCCTATAATATGTGTTCTTGATGAAGATAAGGATGCAGAAGTCGCACATAAGTATGGCATTACCCGTACAGCCGCCGGTTTCCTGATGGTCAGAGACCAGCTTGAAGGCAGTATTGTAGCTATTGGGAATGCACCCTCTGCTGCATTGGCAGTCTGCAGGATGGTAGAACATGGAATTCGTCCGGCCCTTATTGTAGGAACTCCTGTCGGGTTTGTTAACGCTGCCGAGTCAAAGGAAGAAATCCGCAAACTTGACATTCCTTCAGTGACCTGTGAAGGGACGCGTGGTGGAACTCCCATGGCCGTAGCCACTGTGAACGAAATTATTGCAATTGCTAATGAAAGAACTTTGTGATCAAAATAAAACCAGAGGACTGTCAAACAGCATCCATGCACCTGCTGCAATAAGAAGTCCTCCACCTATTTTCCTTATTGGTGCATGAAATTTACCTATTTCGTTCATTTCCAGAACAAAATGTGATGAATAAGCAATTGCAAGCATGGGACTTGCAAATCCAAGATAATAAATCAGGAGCATTTGTATTCCGTATACAACATTCGCTTCAAGTGCGACTGTTGTAAGAACAGCACCCAGAATTGGGCCTATACATGGAATCCAGAGTATCCCAAGAGACATACCTAAAAGGAAACTTCCAATAACTCCTTTTTCATTTATGGGAAGAAGAGAAGATATGCTGGAATTAATTGTAAATAACTCGATATTTCTGATCATAACTATTCCAAAAGCTATGATCAAAAGCCCTGCAACTATTTTCAAAAACGGAATGTAAAGTTGTAAGACAAAACCAAACGCAGAAGTTGCCACACCCATTGCAATAAAAGTTATTCCAAGACCCACAATAAGTGCAAGGGGCCGGAACCTACCTGATTCGGAGGAATTTGCCAGAATTACTGGCAATAGAGGCAATACACATGGTGAAATGATACTCATAATTCCTGCAACAAAAATGGCAAAAGGAGTTACATCCGAAATGCTATCAGCCCCTCAGGATATATTATGAACCACAGTTCCGCTTTTTCTGTAGTCAATTGACATATCAAGAATCGATGATAGAGCATCCGCATCTGTTAGACCGATCGCTCGTGAAGTCAGACGATCAGTACTTACATTGCCATCATAGCCCATATAAAGAAACTGTCCATCTTCTTCCATGACAATTACGCTGGTATCCGGAATCAAATAAACTCCGAAAGTACCTGCAAGTCGGGGATGTTCATCAACATCTATGTGCACGAAATAAACCGATTCAATGTATTTGTTTTCAAGATATCCAAGTACAATATCCTGTTGCTGGCATGCTCCACATGAATCCGAGCCAAAAGTTATCAAAACAGGTTTTTCCTGTAGTTTGGTGCTAATATCCTCCAGAACTTCTGTTGAATCTTCTCCGTACTGTGGGAGAAAACTCTTCGGAAAAATATTGCAACTGGAAAAGGCAACTACCAGTAGTATAAAAAGTAAAAAAATTAACTCTGTTTTGTGTTCCATTTCAGATCAATCCAGTGAGATATTGAGGGATATATTTAGATATAAATGTTGTGGGTTGTTTGTACAAAACCGTACACATGTTTCTCGGAAATTTATTGTTTTATTTTCCATCTCAAAAGAATTCCATCCTCAATAACTTCTGAATCAAGTAATTCAAGCTTCTGAAGCTGTGTTTCTGAAAATCCATCCCCGTCAATCAAAGATGGAGCGTTTGAACCACCAATTATAATATTACCTACAAATGTGTAAATCTCATCAACAAGACCATTGCTGACCAGACCCCAATTAAGGGTTGCACCGCCTTCAACCATTAATCTATTTATTCCCATTTCCTGAAGAATGGACATTAAAGATACAAGATCAACCTTTTCCTCACCAGTCATTATGACAGTGGCTTTTGTTCGCAAGAGTTGCACTTTATCAAATGAAGCCGCATTTGAAACCGCAACTATACGCAATCCTTCGCCTTTGCGGAAAATATCTGCATCCAGTGGGATTCGGGCCTTGCTGTCAACTACAATACGTGTAGGGTTTTCATCTAAACCCCGTGCTTTCCGGGAATTTCGACGTTCTTCCGATTTTACAGTCAGGCTTGGATCGTCTGAGAGAACAGTACCTATCCCAACCATTATAGCATCAGAAGATGCACGCAACTCGTCCATCCTATCAAAGTCTCTATCACCGGATATCCTGATCTGCCTTCTCTCCTTGGTGGAAAGCTTACCATCCGCAGAGATGGCAGCATTAATAAACGTGAAAGGGCGGTTCATGAATACCCTTCCTAAATCAGTTTTCAAGCAGAGCCTTTAAAAGATAACGATCCCTGAGTAAACCGATGAATTTTCCATTTGCATTCATTACAGGAACTTGATCAACATTATTTCGTTTCATCCTGAGAGCACATTCACTAACACTCATATTGACAGATGCTCCGATTATGTCCCTAACCATGAATTCACTAACAGGTATTTCAGGAACTTTTATCTTGGAAACACTGTAGTAGATGCTCAGGGTATCCCGCATTGATTCCCATGTCCATTCATCATCATCAGATCCGGCAGAAAGATCAGAAACTTCTAATGTATCTTCAATAACGCTGGCACTGATAATATCACGATCTGAAATTATGCCAACAAGATCAAGATTTGAATCGATCACAGGCACAGCTTTTACGTTTGCAAGCTCCATATGGCGAGCAACAACATGCAGCGGAGTATTCTCCCAGACAGCTCCTGTTCCCTTTCTCTCAAGATAGTTGCCTATAGGATCATCGATGTCCAAAGAAGCCATGCTGCGAACAATATCAGCTACTGTGATCATACCTACCAGACGTCCGTCATCCACAACAACTGGCAACCTCCTGAAACCTGCCTCCAGAAGAATTCTGGCAGCTACTTTGATATTTTCATCTGGAGATACAACACGAGGATCACGAGTCATGAGGAGAGCCACTTGTTCTTCTTCAGGATTACTGAGTAGATTACTCCTGCTGACAATTCCGATAACCTTTTTATCCTTCAGTACAGGGACACCTGATACCTGTTTTTCTTTAAATATTGAAAGGACTTCATCACGTGATGCGGGTAAAGTAATAGACGCTACATCAGTAACCATAATGTCTTTTATTAATGTGCTTTCAGCCATAAAGAACCTCAATATCCGTATTATTTTTCTTCTACTGGGAAGTCACGCACAACCATTACCGGAACCTTGGAATTCCTTGTGACTTTTTCAGCCACACTTCCAAGAAGGAAACGATCAAAACCGCTTTTACCATGAGTACCCATTACAATTAAATCAATGTCATTATTTTCTGCAAATTCAATAATCTCGTGACTTGGATGTCCTTCAAGAACACGACTTTCCACATCAATGTTGTTTTCTTTTATCATATCAGATACAGTATCAGTGATTTCCCGGCCCTCTTTTTCAAGGAGTTCATACATCATTTCCCAACCTCCATCCATGGGAATGGACTCAAAGGAAGCAGTATCAACCACATATATCACATACACTTTTGCTTCGCTAAGCCTTGCAAGCTCAATACCATAATTAATTGCCCTCCGATTTTGCTCGGAACCATCGGTTGCAATCAAAATTTTCTTGTAGATTTCACTGCTCATCACTGACCACTCGCTTGTAAATGATCTTTAATTGTTAATTACTGAAAGAATATCATCTGGACGTGCCCTTCTGACGACTCCTGCTACAATATCCTGTATCCCCTGAAGATTATTCGATGCCCCATTAAGCACAATTATACCAGTGCTACATCCTTCTTTTATAGGGCCTATATCATTAAACCCCAGGTTTGAAGCACCATTAAGCGTACACATCTTAAATACTTGTCTGTCATTCAGCCTAAAAACTTTAGACAGAAACTCCATTTCAGAAAACATATTTACCGAATTTAGCATCACATTATCAGTTCCTACTGAAACGCTAATTCCTTCCGAGAGCATATCTTTAATGGGAGGCATTCCAACACCGGTAATAAAATTGGATCGTGGACACACAACTACGGGAATTGAACGTGAAGCCACAGTTCTGATATCATCCTTGCTAGCCTGAGTCAAATGAATAAGTAAATCTGGATCAAGTGAAAGTGCATCTTCCAGATCAATTCTGGATTTTTCAGCTGCATGAATTGCAAATATCTTCTTTTTGGATTTAGTTATCGAGGATGCCTGTTCAAGAAGTGCCATATCCATGTCGTCAGCACCGCTCATCCCAAGCCCGTCTGCTTCCTGCAGCAACATGGAAAGTTCATATTCCAGAGCTTCTGGAGATGTATTACACCCCGATGGACGACCTAAAATGCGATACCTTATACTGACATCCGAAAGTGCTTCTTTTATAGCAGCCACGCCCTTAACACCACTTTCTCGAAAATCTGCAAAAGCTGTAGTACCTGTTGCAAGCATATCCATAATTGATACGTGCATGGAAGAAACCAGGGATGAAAGGGAAGTTTGTGACAAAATTTGATGTTTTAGTCCATCCGGTGGCTTTACAAGGGCATCAAGATCAGGTTTTACAACAAAATTTTCACATTTCCCGAGGCATGGGTCCTTACACACGGAATCACCAATATGGGTATGTGAGTTTACAAATCCCGGAATCAGAATGTTGTCAGAATGGGTTTGCTCTTCCACTACTTCACGGATGACTCCGTCTCTTATGCAGACGTATCCCTGAAGAAGCGATAGCTCCTCTCCATATAGGATATTCCCATATATGACCTGTTCACAGGACTGAGGAGACATGCTGGCAATTATATTCTAATTAACTTTTAAATAGGTAATGCTCAAAAAAGTCAAACCTTTACATCTGCATTTTATTTTATTATACAAGTATTTGATTTTCAGGAGAATAAACATATTTATCAAGTAGAGGTTTGTAAGTTCAATACTTTCCATATGTGCCACAACATTCTTCCCGACCATGTATTCCTGCCAACTCCAACATCCGGGCACTTGAACAGCACTTTCAACCCATCATTGACAATAATTAAATCAAAAAATGCCATATAGAAGTCAATAGGCGTAATTATCATGGACATATGATGTAGAGGTTGTATATATTCTTCAAAGAGGAGAACTCATCACCCGAAACAGAAACAATAAAATACAGGAGACCTATAGTTCCATCCTGTATTATTGATTATAAAACCCTATTCCAGGTGCACAACAATGAAAATCAGCAAACCAAGAGGCACAAGGGATTTCCTTCCGGAAGATACCGCCCTTAGAAGGCATGTTGAAAGTATAATGAGACAGGTAGTTACTCATTGGGGATATCATGAGATTATCACCCCTACTTTTGAGCATCTGGATCTATTCACCCTCAAGTCCGGTGAAGGAATTATCGGGGAAATCTACAAATTTACCGACAAAGGAAACAGGGACTTATCCCTACGTCCTGAACTCACCGCACCTGTTATGAGGATGTATGTTAATGAGATGCAGGCAAGGCCCTTACCACTGAAATTATTCTATTTCGAAAATTGCTTCCGTTATGAAAGACCACAAAAAGGAAGATTCAGAGAATTCTGGCAATTCGGTGTAGAAGTTATCGGCAGTAAAAGCCCTCATGCTGATGCTGAAGTGATTGCTCTTGCAGAACAAATACTGGAATCAGTAGGTATAAAAGGAGATATCCATGTTGGTCACCTTGGCATTATACGTCACATACTCCGCGAACTGGAGGGTGAAAAACAAAATAAAATTATGCGGTTTGTGGATAAGAAGGATGACAAGGGACTCGATGAATACCTTGAAGCAATAAATGCCCCAATTGAACTTCGAGAACAAATTTTTGAATTGGTTAGTATTTCCGGCGAAAATGCAATTTCAAAGGCAAAAGAAATTGTCGGAGATTTACCGGAACTTGAAAGTTTTGAAAAACTGCTGAACTTGCTTGATGCATATGGAGTCAATTATTCAGTGGACTTTGGAATAGCACGTGGTCTCGATTATTATACCGGAATGGTCTTTGAGATATATGCCGAAGGTTTGGGTGCCCAAAACCAGGTTTGTGGTGGAGGGGCTTACCAGCTTATCCATTTGTTTGGCGGAGGTGATGTTCCATCCACAGGATTTGGGATTGGTTTTGACAGGATAATGGAAATTTGCAAGCTTCAACCAAAACCCATTCAGGAAGTTGTGGTGGTAGCTACTGATGACACTAGATCGGAAGCTATTGATATTGCAAGCCAGCTCAGGCAACATGTTCCTGTATACCTTGATATCATGGAAAGAAATTTCCGCAACCAGTTATCCCATGCAAATAACATGAAAGCTGATTATGTCGTGATTGTAGGTAAAAAGGAAGTTGAAGCCGGAAAAATCACACTAAAGGAAATGTCATCTGGAGAACAGGGACTTGTTACGCTGGAAGAAGCACTTGAACTAATTAAACGATAAAAACAAGGGCATAAAGTATATATTAGATGTTGCGATAACTAGCTCCACTTCGCCATTGGGACAGCTCTCCATTGTTCCTATCAAATAACACTATATCTTATAATCATTATATAAGGAGTAAATTGTATGGCAAAAATGCACACCCGCAGGAAGGGTAACTCAGGGTCTACAAGGCCTGGACGCACAGAAGCTCCAGCTTGGTCCATGTATGACGCCGATGAAATTACAAATATCATTCTCGACTTATGGAAGCAGGGAAATTCTACAAGTGTAATCGGGATGATCCTCAGGGACAACTATGGCGTACCCGATGTCAAAGTTGCCACCGGTAAGAAAATTACATCTATTTTGGCTGAAAATGACAGTGCTCCAAGCCTCCCGGAAGATCTGTACAACCTTATTGTCAAAGCTATCCGGATGAGGAAACACCTTTCAAAGAATCACAAAGACGTCCACAATGGTCGTTCACTGCACCTTACAGAAGCTAAGATTCGCAGGCTTGTGAAATACTATAAGGCAAACAAGGTACTGCCTGCAGACTGGAAATACAAACCAGAAACTGCAGAAATGCTTATTACAAGATGATACGGCTAGCAGGTCGTATCCATTTTTTTATTTTGTTTCGTGAAGTTGCCTAGTGGTAGCTTTGATCCGAGATTTTCTTGTAATTAAAAATCAATTATTTTGAAGTACCGACAGAACGCCCCACGTCTGAAAAAATAGGAGCTTTTCATTAGCAACATATAAATTATTAGAAAGACCTGTATACATCATGAAAGCTATAGTGCTGGCCGCAGGGGAGGGGCAAAGATGCAAACCTTCGACATGACGGTAAAAGCATAAAAGTGATGATAAAGGGTAAACTGGTTGATTCAGGCAGGAGAAAACTTGGAGTTATTATGGGAAATGATGTCCATACAGGAATCAATACCAGCATTAACGTGGGTTGTGTCATGAAGAAAGGAAGCAGTACAAGACCTGGTGAATCAGTACACTAATTTGTGAGGGATTTTAAGTGGAAGGTCTGGAACAAATGGAAGAAATGGCATCAATGGTTGCTGAAGTCATCAAAAACAGCCATCTAATTCGGGTGATATCACACAATGATGCAGACGGTATCACCTCTGCAGCTATTATTTGCACTGCACTGCTCCGTGAAGGAAAGATATTCCACACAACTATACTCAGCAGACTGGATCAGGAAAGTATTGAGAGAATAAAACCAAGTATAGCAGATAGTGATGTTGTAGTATTTTGTGATATGGGAAGCGGACAGCCAGAAATCCTGAAAAACATTTCCAATGATATCGTAGTCATTGATCATCATGTCCCGGTTGGAGAATCTTCGGCTAAAGCTACAATAAACCCTCACTATGCTGGTATTGACGGCGCAATTCATATGTCTGCATCCACCTCAGCGTATATGGTTGCAAGAGCCATCAACCCTAAAAATATTGATTTGGGAGGGCTGGCAATTGCTGGGGCTGTTGGTGACAAGCAACTTTTCAATGACGCCAACGGAAAAATTTTGGAAGAAATCATCGAAAACGGAATTATATCCATACGCAAAGGTCTTAAAGTTGGAGACGGAGATATTGCCGAAGTCCTGATGAATTCTGTTGAACCCTATCTTGATATAACTGGAGACAAAAATAAAATTGAGAATTTCATTGAAATACTTGGAGTTTCAGGAGATATCGAAAAACTTGATGAAGATAAAACAAAAAAACTCACATCCGCAATTGCATTGAAACTCACAAAGCGTGCAAGCCCTGAAGCTATTGATGCTACCATAGGGGATATTTATCTCCTGAATAATGAAATTGTAAAAAACGTATATGATCTGGTTGACATTGCAAACTGCTGTGGGAAACTGGATAAAGCATCCCTTGCACTTTCTGTTTGCATGGGTGACGAATCTGCGCTTCCTGAAGCACTTCAGATAACCAAAGAATACAAGAGCAAACTTGTTCAAATCATCCAAAATGCAGAATCGCTTGTGAAAGAAAAATCCGCGATTCGTTATATCATAGCTGATGACATGGAAGCAACCGGAATTATTGCCGGCACACTAATACGATATGTATATCCAGATATGCCACTTGTTACCTTGAACCGTGTTGAAGATGTTGTAAAAGTTTCCGGTAGGGGAACACGTGCACTGGTAAACAAAGGACTTGATCTTGCGGCATCCATGCGAGAGGCAGCCGTTTCAGTGGGCGGAACCGGTGGAGGGCACAACATTGCATCAGGTGCAGCAATCCCCCCTGAAAAAGAAGAGGAGTTTCTAAAAATCCTTGATGGAATTACAGCCAAACAACTTGGGGGAATTAAAAGCTGAAAATATCAACTACCTTCGAACTTCTTGATGATAACAGTAGAAAAGTAGAGAGATTAGCTTCTGCATTGTGCCCGGACAATCTTCCCAATATGTCTACTGAAATCACTGAAGAGAAAATGAAAATTCATATTGAATCTGAAAAAATTACTTCATTAATAGCTGTGATGGACGATCTTCTTATAAACGCAAAGATTGCCGACGAAATGCTTGAAATTAAAAACCATAGAGAAAATGAGATATGAAGTACGCTTCACTGGAAGAACTGGAACAGCAAATCTCGAGTTGCACACGTTGTCCGCTTCACAAAACCGCGACCCAAAAAGTTATTCGGAAAGGTTCCAATAATCCTGCAATACTATTTATCGGGGAAGCCCCAGGCAAAAACGAGGATGCAACAGGTGTGCCATTTTGTGGTAGAGCCGGCAAAATGCTTGATAATATAATAGAATATATGGGACTCGATGACGATAAGTGGGCGGTCATCAATACTATCAAATGTCGTCCTCCTAATAACCGGACCCCAAATAAAAAAGAACTTAAGGAATGTAGACCATTTCTTGAAATGCAAATAGAATTACTTGATCCAAAGCTAATTGTACTGCTTGGGAATACTGCAGAAGCCGCATTTGTAGGGAGAGGAAAACTTGAATGGGGTAAGTGCAGGGAAATTAGTGGGAAAAAAGTGCTTAAGCTATATCATCCTGCTGCATTGATGTATACAAGGAGTAGGATCGCGGATCAACATCAATTCATTGCTGAAAATCGTAAGCTATGGGAAAAATATTCCAAAAGAAGGTGATACCTTGGATAATTACAATATTGAAAAAAGTAGTTTCAGTGATGAAGAAATAAAAGAGCATGAGCGATTTATCGAGAGTTTGAAAGGATTCCTTCTGCCCCCTATAAATCTTGTGTGTTCTTTTCAAGCAGGAATCTTGCTTATTGACGCACATACCCACAAGATTATAGACGTAAACCCTACAGCTCTCAAAATGATTGGTCTTCCCAAAGAAAAAGTTGTTAATCAAATTTGTCACAAATTCGTTTGTCCTGCCGAAGAAGGAAAATGCCCTATTACAAACCTTAACCAGGTTTTGAATAATACTGAGAAAACACTTCTGCAAAAAGATGGAAAAGAAATACCCATTCTGAAAACCGCTGTATGGATTACACTGAACGGTCGGGAGTGTCTCGTAGAAAGTTTTCTGGACATTTCTTTACAAAAAGAAAACGAAGAGAAGCTAGGAGTTGCAAAGCTTGAAGCAGAGATTGCAAATCATACAAAAAGCAAGTTCCTTGCAAATATGAGCCATGAAATCAGAAGACCACTAAACTCAATTATTGGTTTTTCAGAGATTCTACTATACAAGAATGAGGGACAGTTCACTGAAAAACAGGTGCATTACATTAATAATATTTTAAAGAGCGGAAAGTACCTTCTGGAGCTTATTAACCAGATCCTTGATCTTTCAAAAGTTGAAGCCGGCAAAATGGAGCTAAGTACAGAGGATTTCGAGTTTGAAGCCGTAATAAACGATGTCAATATAATCATTTCACCTCTTGCAATGAAGAAAGGTATCAACCTAAATTATAATGTAAGTCCTGAAGTTGGAGTAATAACAGCAGATCGTACAAAACTTAAACAAATACTTTTTAACCTGCTAAGCAATTCTATAAAATTTACACCATCTGGTGGAAATATAGACGTTAAAGTAACTTCTATTGAAGATGGAATACAGGTACAAGTTTCAGATACCGGTATCGGTATAAAAGAAGATGATTTAGAAACTATTTTTGAACCATTTAAGCAACTTGAAAATGCATCAGATTCCTGTTATGCTGGAACTGGACTTGGCCTCCCGTTGGTGAAAAATTTTGTGGAACTTCACGGAGGTACCACAAAAATAGAATCAGAAGTCGGAAAAGGAACTACGTTTTATTTTACAATTCCGCAGAATGTGAAATAACGGGAGGTTTCCTGTGAGCAAGCACTCTTTGGTAGATCTCGGCAATTACAACAATCCCAAAGATGGTGCATGCCCATACGAAAAATCCTATTGATGCATAAGTTAGGAACTGTAAGAATGCATTTGTTCCTGTTACATCCAGATTAATTCCTACTAATGGTAGAAATTGTACTAATTCCATCCCAGTATATGTAAAAACGTGCAAGAAAAAATAGAAAACAACAGTTAACAAGAATACAGCTGCTATTTGATAACAAATGGCTGGACTTTTAAAGGCATATTTGTATTGATTACTTTTAATGGTCATAGGGGATCAGTCATACTTAATAATATATAGGTAGCCCATTTGTCTATATAAATTTAATTTGAGTTATTAATTATGAACAATATTAACCATTAACAATATTAATAGTGTAGAATTTCATATTTACATAATAAATCCTGACAAATATTTACACGCTGGTGAACAGACTAAAAAGCTATTGATGCGAAGAAGCATCATCCTGTATTACGAAAATATTTTTATTAAACGTCAAAATTTAAGGAGACGAAAACTTACCAATTGTTTGATTAGTTCCCAAAATCGTTAATATATAGAATTTCAAAACTTTAAAATGCTTAAATATTGTACAATATTTTCCCTGCCACAAAGCCAAAAACAAGATATATTATACCTGTAGTAACATTGGTCCAACGCAAGGGTTCTTTACGCTCACATAACATCATTTAGAGGAATATATAATGGAGTTGGAATTCAGGCTGAAAGCCGCATTCAAAACAAGCGCAGACCCGACCACTGCACGGGAAGCCATTGAGAATTTTATCAATAATGACGCTGTCGCACTGCTTTCAAAAGGTGCCCCAAAAGGCGAGGAAGCAAAGATAGAAAATTGGGAAATTGGTAGCGACAGGATTAAATTTACAATCACCTCTGGCAGGTATGTCCGTGCACACGATGCAATGATTCGCCTGCGTCGCCCATTGGCTGCAAAGCTCGGCAAACAATTCCACATCGGAATTCGTGGGATTGAAGTAGATGATTTCACCATCAGCATGGAATCCGAAAAGGATCTGGGCAGCCTGAAGATTCCACATGTCAGCAGCATGGAATACACAGACGGAAAACTCATCCTCCATCTGGATATAGGTGAAAGTGAAATGGAAAACCGTGTCCCGGACAGGATTCTCACACTAATGGAAGACAAAATCCGTGAGAAGAGCTACGGTGCCAAGGGTGAACACTGGGACCTGCTCTGGCAGAGTGAAAAGAAAGAAATCATCTTTGACAAGGACCCTACACAGGAAATGATGCGACTGGGCTGGCTCAAGCGAGGACCAAGCAGGGGACAGTGGATTCATGGTCCGCAGTCAACCAAATTGTTCAGGACATTTGAGAAAATCGTTCTGGAAGAACTCCTTGAACCCCTCGGATACAGAGAAATGATCTTCCCGAAACTCATCCCGTGGGAAGTCTGGAAGCGTTCCGGCCACGCAAAGGGCGTTTACCCTGAAATTTACTACGTCTGCCCCCCAAAAACAAGGGACCCTGAATACTGGGAAGAAGTCGCAGACTATTACAAAGTTACCCATGAAGTTCCAACGAAACTCATCAAAGAAAAAATCGGCGAACCTATAGGCGGCCTTTGCTATGCACAGTGTCCCCCCTTTTGGATGTTCATGCAGGGAGAAACCATTCCCACCGATGAATTCCCAATAAAAGTCTTCGACAGGTCTGGTACCTCTCACAGGTATGAGAGCGGGGGTATTCATGGTATGGAAAGGGTTGATGAATTCCACAGGATTGAAATTGTCTGGCTTGGGAACAAACAGCAGACCATTGAAGCCGCAAATGAACTTCACGAGAGATATATGCACATCTTTAATGAGATTCTTGAACTCGAATGGAGAAAGGCATGGGTTACTCCATGGTTCATGGCACAGGAAGGGCTTGAAGGCATTGCTGAAGAACGCGAAGCTGGAACCACAGATTATGAAGCACCATTGCCTTACCGTGGAGAAGATGGTGAATGGCTGGAATTTCAGAATGTAAGCATAAACGGCAACAAATACCCATCCGGATTTAACGTCAAATCACAATCCGGAGAAGAACTTTGGTCAGGGTGTTCAGGTGTAGGGCTGGAACGCTGGACATCTGTATTCCTTGCACAAAAGGGCCTTAATCCTGAGAACTGGCCGGAGGAATTCAGGAAACGCATTGGGGAAATGCCAGAGGGGATTTCTTTCCTCTGAAAATATAACCGATTTGTTTATATATGGACATGTACACTATAGGCAAGCCATTAACAAATAACCCGATTACAGCTTGATTAACGAACTATCACACTCATACCGGAGGAAATTACTTGGCAAGGAAAGTACAGAGAAAACTGGACAAATGGAAAAACAAAGAATGGTATACTATTGAAACACCTGAATTTATCGGAAGAAATGTCATTGGAGTAACCCCTGCAGATGATTCTGAAAAACTGCTGGGACGTGTTGTTGAAACAACTGTCGGTGACATCACAAATGACTTTTCAAAACATAATATTAAACTGCGTCTTGCTGTAGATAACGTAAACGGCAACGTGGCAAACACAAAATTCATCGGCCATGAAATCACAACCGATTATCTGCGCTCTATTGTAAAGAGGCAAACCTCAAGGATTGACGCAAACATTGAAGTAAAAAGCAAAGATGGACGCAAACTTCGCATCAAGCCTATAGCATTCACAGTAAAACGTGCCAGGACCAGCCAGATAAAAGGCATCCGTCGGATAATGGAAGAAACTGTATTAAAACGTGCATCTGAACTTAACTTTGAACAGCTTGTAGAGGAAATTGTCACCGGAAGGCTGGCAGCAAATATCTACAGGGCAGCAAAAATTGTTTACCCACTTAGAAGGGTAGAGATCAGGAAGACAGAGGTTATTCAGGTTCGCAGCAAAGCAAATTCCGCTGCAGAAGAAGCTGAAGCCGCCGAAGCCTGATTATTTTCCTTTTTTATTTTCCAAAAATGTTGTAGTTGCTCATTTATGAGCAAAATAAGCTACAACATTCTTGTCTTTTACTGATTCAATACGGCAGAATCCGAATCTTTCAAACTGAACCATTACATCAACCTGATTTGCAATGTCTGGTTCTCCATAACCATCAATAATTCCATCCGGAGAACGGACTTCTACCCGTACATACTCTTCCCCTACCCATTGTATTATAGGTAGACGGGACTTCTTGATCTCCTCAACCGAGTCACCGATGTATTTTGCAACAAAAGGATTTATGGAAACAACTTCTACATTGAAAAGATCCTTTAAACGAACCCTGTCTCCTTCCTTCAAGCCTTCGGCATCATTGCCGCTTACATAAACCATTGAGCCAACTTTAATGGTGCGATATCCTCTGTCTTCAATCGGATGAAGCCGTGGTTTGGCCACACATGCTTCGGAATTCTCGATTTGCATTTCCACGGGTTCCGGTACAAAGAAATACCTGTTGGCAATCGGATCAATGAGTTTCCTGTTCTCAGCGTAAAGAGATTCCATGCTGATACTGACATCAGTCTCACCTACACCCATCTCAATCATGAATTTACGTATAGCCTGTGGGAGAATACCCCGCCTGCGAAGTGCCCGCAATGTGGGAAGACGGGGATCGTCCCATCCTGAGTAAACACCTTCCTCAATTGCTTTCCTGAGAGAACTGGTGCTAAACTTCCCAAATTCGTGTATTTTTATGCGACCCCAGTGGGTGGTTTTGGGGTACTCCCATCCAAAGTAATCATAAATGTACTTCTGGCGTTTTTCACTGTCCATAAGGTCCTTGCCGCGTATGATGTGAGTCATACCAAGCTCATGATCCTCAATAGCCCCTTCAAAATCAAGAAGCGGCCAGACTACATACTTGTCCCCGATTTCCTTACGTGGATGAGGAGTTTTCACAATACGGAATGCTCCGAAATCCCGCAATGCAGGATCCTTGTGCTGGATGTCAGTCTTGATCCTGAGAACAGCAGTTCTATCCTCATATTCACCTTCAAGCATTTTGTGCCAGTGCTTCAGATGTTCCTCAGAAGGTAACTCCCTATGAGGACATGGGGTGGAAGAATCCTTGAATTTCTTGAATTCCTCAGCTGTGCAGAAACAGACATACGCTTTACCCATCTCAATGAGCTTTTCCGCATATTCATAATAAAGAGGCATCCTGTCAGAAGCTATAACCACCCTGTCAGGTTTGGCTCCCAGCCACTCACAATCGTCAAGATACCAATCATATGCTTTAAGCATTGGTCTTTTTGTCTGCGGATCAGTATCATCAAATCGTATGATAAAGGTACCGCCATATTTTTTCACATACTCGGAGTTGATAACTATGCCACGGGCACTGCCAAGGGTTGCCGGACCGTTTGGATTTGGGGCAAACCTCATTACCACTTTCTGCCCTTCTTCAACATCAAGAGGTTTGAGACCTTTATTTGACTCCTTTTTAGTATTCAGCTCTTCAATAAGCTCAGGAGCCAATTCCTCAAGACGTGCCTGCCATTGTTCAGGGGTTCCTGCTGCTACTTCTTCCACAACATTTTTAACCGCTGCCGAAACATCCTTTGCGTGTTGTCTGAGATGAGGACAAGTTCCCATCACTTTTCCCATCACAGCACCTACCTGAGGGGCTTGTCCATATTTAACAGCATTCTGGAAAGCAAACTTCTCTATTGTTTTTATGTCATCTTTGGTAAGAGTCATTGATATCTGCCTCAAATTCGGGAAATAAATTAAAATTCTGCACCCAAATCCCGTATCATTGATGCCTTTTCAATGATACTGGTGATCTGTTCCTCAAATCCTGAAAGGAATTCCTCAGTCCTATCCCCGGCTACTGCTCCATGTGTGGAAGGTTTAATCAATCCCTCCAGTTCCAAAACTCTCAGGGAATAACGGACCTTATGGGTAGGCATTTTAGTCTCTTCTGCTATTTTCAATATGCCTATCGGACCGTCTTTGATGACTTTTTTCAGAACTACAAGATGCCTTTGGGTTAATTCCAGTTCCTGATTTATCTGATCAAAAAGCATTATAGCACCTCATTTTCAAGTATACCCACACCTTCAATTTCAACTTCCACAACATCTTCCCTTTTAAGAGGACCAACCCCGGGAGGTGTTCCGGTTGCAATAACATCCCCTTTTTCAAGGGTCATAATTGAGGAAATAAATTCAATCAGGAAAGGAACATCAAAAATCAGGTTTGAAGTCCTTGAATCCTGCTTTGTTGAGCCATTTACCCTGCAGGAAATACTCACATCCTCAAAGTCAAAATCAGAAGCTTCAACAATGAAAGGACCCATGGGAGCAAATGTATCAAAACTCTTGGCACGGGTCCACTGCCCATCCTTTTGCTGCAGATCACGAGCAGTTACATCGTTAAAACACGTATATCCTAGAATAAAATCTTCAGCGTTTTCGTGCACGTTTCGACATTTCTCACCAATAACCACAGCCAGTTCCGCCTCATAATCAACTCTCTGGCTGATTGAAGGATATACAATGTGCCCCTTATGACCAATTACAGCAGAACTGGGTTTCATGAACAAAAGCGGTTCTTCTGGAATATCCATATGAAGCTCTTTTGCATGATCCCTGTAATTCAAACCAATACATATGATTTTTGATGGGATTACTGGAGGAAGAATATCCAGCATATCAATGTCATAAGACACATTGCTCTCCATGGAAGTTACAGTGTTTCCTTCCACTCTGGCATGGAATTGCTTATTGCCATCACTGAATCTTCCAATCATAATATTACTTCCGATATTGATGTTGCAAATGCTCAAAGCCGCAATTAAGAGATAGGAAATAAGTATAAAGCATTTTGGTTTTTGACATATCACGCTAATATTTATAGACAAATGCAAGAAAATAGGGGAAAATATTTGTGTTTAGAGACCACAATTACATATGGGGATTAAATGTATGGAGTGTTTCACCAAACATGATGCAATGAGCTTTGCTCTTTGCCGGGCCAAGCAACTTCCTATATCTGAAAAATATCGAAAAGCAATTATTCGCTGGATTGACACATATCTCAATCCGAAACTGATTGAATGTAAAATAATTGGACCTGATGACTCTACTGAAGGTTCATCCATAAAACAATATGCTGAAAAAGATCTGGAAATTACAATCCTCTTTGCGTCAAGGAAAGACAGGCAGGATTCGGAGATCATTCTGTTTGAAAGCCAGTTGCTGTTGCTTTTTAACCTGATACTTCACGATATTGAAGACAAAAGAGCATCGTAATTTATTCAGAACTTGTATTTGCCACCGGTAGGTCCTCTGGCGTACTGCCCAAACTCGGAATCTTCAAGAAGTTTGCCGTTGAATACAGGACCGTCACGACACACGCGCAGGCCCAACTTGTCCATGCAACAAGCTCCGCAGACACCAATCCCACATTTGAAATAGCGATGCATACTGAATTCCGCATTTTCATGTATATTTTTGTCCTGAAGTATCCGAAAAACACGATACATCATAATTTCAGGTCCACAGACATGTATCCTGTGATACTCCCCAAGATCAACATCTAACAGCAGATCAGTCACAAAACCGCATTTTCCTTCTGAACCGTCATCTGTGGCTATAAGCAGGTTTCCTGTTTTATTGAAGCGGTCTCTGAAGAGAAGTTCATCCCGGCAGCGCGAACCAAGGAAAATATCAACGTCAGCACCGATATTTTTAGCTTCCTCGGCCAGAGGCGCCAGGGGTGCTGAGCCAACCCCTCCTGCAATTATGAGAATTTTTTCATTCGGCGAAGGCAGTGTAAACCCATTTCCAAATGGACCACGCAGTCCCATGAAATCGCCTTCGGATAGTTCAAACATGCGGGAAGTAGCATCCCCTACTTTCTGGACAGTTACGCCGTTCTTATAAGAAATCCCCATCGGAACTTCATCAACACCATGGACCCATACCATTGCAAATTGACCTGGAAGGGCATCGCTAAATTCCACATCAAACAGGAAAGTTCGGGTGGAAGGGGTTTCTTCAATAACTTCAATTATTTTTGAGTAAATGGGAATCATTAAATCCTCCGGTGGGTCAAACCCACAATTTCTTCTACTGAAGAATAACCGGCATCTTCAAGGAAAGTATCAATACCTCGAGCGATGTCACCTAATACATTAATTGATTCATAGACCGCAGACCCAACTTCCACAGCAGATGCACCTGCCATTATCATCTCAATGGCATCCTCCCATTTTGAAATACCACCGACCCCTATTATTGGCACATCAAGTGCGGCGTAAAGATCATAAACACATTTAACTGCAATCGGGCGGATAGCGTCACCTGAAAGTCCTCCAAAGCGGTTTCCAAGAACCGGATAACCCGAATAAATATCGATTGCCATCCCACGCACAGTATTTATTGCCACTATAGCCGACGCTCCTGCATCCACTGCTGCCTGTCCCACAGAAACAATATCCGTTACATTTGGAGTGAGTTTCACCCATACTGGAACATCAACCACATGACAAACCGCAGCAGTAATAGCCTCGACAAGGCATGAATCAACACCAATTGATGCTCCATAGCCTTCTGCATGTGGACAGCTGACATTGAGTTCAAAAGCCGCAGGCGATTCTCCCATTAAGCCCTCCGCAACCTCAACAAACTCTTCTGCATTCCCGCCAAAAATGCTTGCAATAACAGGGACATCACTCTTTTCCACAGCTATCCTGAGTTCTTCTGAAAATTCAGAATAAGATGGATTAGGGAGTCCCATGGCATTCAGATATCCAAAATCAAGTTTTACCATGGAAGGATTTTTGTGACCTTTTTTGGGGCGGGGACCTATGGATTTGGTCACAATCCCCCCTGCACCGGATTGTGCCATCCGGCTTAGGGATGCTCCGGTCGTTCCCATAATACCTGAAGCAAGGATTACAGGATTTTTCAGGTTAACTCCGGCAACTTTCATATTGTTCATCCCACTTTGGAAATACCCAGCCGTTCCACAGCTTCATACACAAGATCCCGGCCGCCAAGATCAGCAAGCTTTTTCCCTAGTTCAAGTGCATGTTCCCTGTAATCATCGACCGGTATTTTCTCATCAATCCGAATTGTACGATCACCGTCCAGTGAAATAACCTCCGCACGAATGTGGATCTTCTTTCCATTGCGGATTACTTCAGCAAAAGAACCTATGGGAACAATACATCCACCTTCTACATCCCGTATAATAAGACGCTCCACTTCGGTGGCTAATCTGGATTCCGCATGATCTATCTTATTACACAATTCTTCCGCCATTTCACCAGCTCTTGTCACCACAGCAATAGTTCCCTGATTGGCTGACGGGCAAAAGTCCTTGGGATCCAGTGGCTGAGCATTCATTTCCCAACCCATGCGTTCAAGACCTGCTTTAGCCAGCAGTATGCCGTCATACTGACCTTCGTTAAGCTTTTTGATTCGTGTGTGAATGTTACCCCTAAGCTCCTTGATTTGTAAATCAGGACGATAGCGTAAAAGTTGTGCCCTGCGACGCATGGATGCTGTGCCGATTACAGAACCCTCCGGGAGTTCATCTATTTTCAAGCCATCCTTTGTCAGAAGCACATCATAGGGGGAATCGCGTTTGAGAACTGCCGCCAGTGCCAGACCTTCCGGACGCTGGGTAGGAAGATCTTTCATGGAATGTACCGCAATATCCACTTCACCTGCAAACATTCGATCATCAAGTTCACGGACAAAAACACCCACCCCACCGATTTCGTGTAGGGGGCGATCTGTAAATGTATCTCCTGTGCTCTTGATAATTTCACGCTGAATGTCCACGTTGAATTCTGCAAGCAATAATTCAACCCTCTCCGCCTGCGCAAGAGCGAGCTCGCTTCCCCTTGTTCCAAGAATCAAATTAATACACCGCCTCACTGAAGGCACTTTTCATAGGCTTCGAATGTGCGTTCCAGATCATCTTCTGTATGTGCAATGGACAGGAAATTTGTTTCAAACTGGGATGGAGGGAGGAATATACCTTGATCCAGCATCCTGTGGAAAAAACGTAAGTATCCTTCTTTGTCGCATTTCAGCACATCCTGATAGTTGAGGGGGTTTTCCCCGAAAAATATTTTGAACATGGAAGAAACACCGGAAACACTATAATCGAGTTTTTTGTCATCTAGGATCTCAGACAAACGTGATCTCATCATATCACCAGTACTGTTGAGCTTTGAATGAATATTTTCTGCTTTCATAATGTCAATTGCTGCATGACCGGCAGCTATTGAAAGTGGATGACCACTAAAAGTTCCTGCCTGGTAAACCGAACCAGATGGTGCAATCATTTCTATGATTTCACGTTTTCCTCCGAATATTCCAATTGGAAGACCACCACCTATTATCTTGCCGAGTGTGGTCATATCGGGGGTCACACCATAGTATTCCTGTGCACCACCCATAGCAAGCCTGAAACCGGTGATTACTTCATCGAAGATCAGCAAAACGTTATTTTCTTCGGTAAGCTTGCGGACTTCCTGCAAATATCCATCTTCAGGAAGAATTGGACCTACATTACCCATTACAGGTTCAAGAATAACAGCCGCAATATCATCATTGGAAGTTATTAAGTCCGCCATTGCCTCGATATCATTGAAAGGAACCTGAAGAGTATGTTTGGTGAAATCTTCCGGAATTCCAAGGGAATCCGGCTTTCCAAGGGTAGATGCACCTGAGCCGGCTTTTACAAGGACAGCGTCATGAGCTCCGTGAAAACCGCCTTCAATCTTGATAAATTTGTTTTTACCGGTAAAGCCACGGGCAGCACGAATAGCACTCATTGTGGCTTCGGTACCTGTGGAAACAAAACGGAGCATATCAATACTTGGATAGAGAGACGCAATTCTCTCCGCAAGGCTGAATTCAATCTCTGTGGGTGTCCCATAGATCCATCCCTTATCAAGCTGTTTTTCAATTGCCTCCTTCAATAACGGATGTGCATGTCCAAATATTGCAGGACCGTAAGCGAGACAATAGTCAATATAACTGTTCCCATCGACATCTATAATGTGGCTTCCTGAAGCTTCTTTTGTGTAAAACGGATAAGGTTTAATAGCACGCACCGGGCTGCTCACACCACCTGGCAGATATTTCCTGGCGGTTTCAAACATTTTCTCTGATTTTGAAAGTTTAACCATACTCAAATCACCATTATTTCTGTAACATCATGTTAAATCTTAAATTTGACAGGAATTACAGATTTTCAATCTTGTAACATCATTGCAAGTTCCTTTGCAAAATACGTGAGAATCATATCCGCGCCAGCACGTTTAATTGACAGGAGGGATTCATACATTGCTTTATCGCCATCCAGCCAGCCGTTGGCTGCAGCAGCTTTTATCATAGAATATTCCCCACTGACATTGTAAGCGGCTGTAGGCATTCTGAATTCATCCTTAATCCTGCGGATAATATCAAGATAGGGTAGCGCCGGTTTGACCATTACAATATCAGCACCTTCCATGATATCAAGCTCAACTTCACGTAATGCCTCATTCGAGTTAGCAGGATCCATTTGATAAGTAGAACGATCTCCGAAGCTGTAGCCAGAATCTGCCGCGTCCCTGAAAGGGCCGTAGAAGCATGAACTGTATTTTGCTGCGTAGGACATTATAGGGATATTCTCGAAGTTTTCATTATCCAGGGAATTACGAATCGCGCCAATCATCCCATCCATCATCCCTGACGGAGCCACCATGTCTGCACCGGCCCTTGCATGACTCACTGCAATTTGGCCTAGTATCGGCAATGTTTCATCATTGATGACGTCTTTTGATTTTAGATCAACAATTCCACAGTGGCCGTGGGAGGTATATTCACACATACAGACATCGGTGATTACAAGGAGATCTTTTCCCAGTTCTTCCTTGATTTCCCGGGTAGCCTGTTGTACAATATCCTCATCACCATAGGCACTACTGCCCACCTCATCTTTCTTTGAAGGAATGCCAAAAAGAATTACCCCGTTTATTCCGAGATCAGCGATCGCCTTTGCCTCATCTGCAACTTCTGATAGAGGAAGACGCATAATACCTTCCATGGAACGAACTTCTACAGGGGAATCAGTGTTTTCGTCCACGAAAATTGGATATATAAGATCATCAACTGAGAGCTTTGTCTCGCGCACAAGATTGCGGATTTTACCGGATCTTAATCTTCTCATTCGAACATTGGGAAACATACATCTCATCCATATTACTGATATTTATCCTTTTCATCATTTCCTTGATAAGGTTTGAGATCAAACAATTGCGATACCGAATCAAGGAAATCCTCATCATCATATTCCGCCGCACGGCGAAGGGATTTTGTAGGTCCTGCAAGCAGTTTGTTTGCAATGGCACGTGTAAGATCGTCAAGTACGCTGAGTTCAATTTCGCCTAACGTATGATAAGCACTCAGACGATTTATTGCCTTGTCAAGTTCTTTCTTTCTCAGTTCGTATACCTGACTGTAAAGATCTGAAATAAGGGCATCAGCTTTCTGTTGTTTATATTTGGAAAGCAAGAGGTTGTATTCTTCCTCAATAATAAGTTCGACTTTTTTGGCTTCCTGAAGCCGCATCTGAAGATTGCGCTCATTAATTACACGCAGACTGTCGATATTGCGAAGAATTGCACCCTCAACATTTTCCACATCCGGATCAATATCACGGGGACTGGCAATATCAATGAGGAGAAGTTCATCCGAGCGACCCCTTATTGCTTCCTCAACAACTTCTCTCTTTAGGACATAATGCGGAGCTGAAGTTGCACTGATAATCACATCCGCGTGTTTTACATAATCATGAAGTTGTTCAAAACGGACTGCTTCCCCACCTATTTCACTTGCAAGGGCACTTGCTTTTTCATAGGTTCGGTTTGCGAGGTAAACAACATTCATATCCTTGTGGGCAAGGGCACGGGTTACAAGTGTACCCATTTCACCTGTACCGATTACAAGAATATTACGTCCTCCAAGTCCATTGAGGATATCTTCCGCAAGATCTACAGCAGCAGATGCAATTGAGACCGCACCGCGATTTATCTTTGTCTCTGTCCTGGCACGTTTGCCTACTTGGATAGCTTTGCTGAAAGCCGTCTCAAGCACTTTACCAATTGTGCCTGCTTCTTTTGTGGCGACGAACATGTCCTTGATCTGACCCAGAATCTGGTCCTCCCCTATTATCATGGATTCAAGACCACAGGCAAGCCTCAGCAGATGCCGAAGAGATTCATCATGATCGTAAAAATCTACGATCTTAGAGGAAACCCCCATTTCCTTTGCAAAGTGGAAAAGGACACTACTTCCCTTTGGAGACACCACATATATCTCCACACGATTGCAAGTCTTTAGCACAGCACACTCAGAAACAAGTTCATGAGAATATAATTTTGTGAGCAATTCATTTAGCTCTCCTTCCCATGCACCTTCCATTTCTTCAACCGTTGCCTTTGAGTGGCTTATAACCAGACTTGAGATTTCTGTCAAAGGGCGCCTCCTTTGAATAGAGAGGTATTATGATCTTCAAAGTGCTTCAACATTATATTATATGCTATATTATATGCTGTTTCATAGGAAACGGTAAATGCATCCCATATTTCTTTGTTTTCAAGGATTTCCCATAGAATAGCTTTTCTTTCCGATTCTTCACGAACCTTTTCTTTAAGAATGCTGCGACATTCCTCCTGCAATTTAGCCATTTGCCCGTAAGCAGGCGTAATGACTTCCTCAAGCTTCAGACGAATATATTTAGAAAGAGCAGGACTGCTTCCTGTAGTGGAAATTCCCAAAATAACCGGATCCTGCCTGATTACAGAAGGGATTATCAGATCACCTACAAAGTTTACTGCATTTATAAGAGCACCTGATTTTTCTGCCAGATCCCCTATTTTCTCATTGAGCTCTGGATTATTTGTTGCAGTTATCACAATAAACGAATCTTTAACAAATTCCTTGATCTGGTTTGCTGTGAGATCTGAAATGTCTGAGTTTATCAGTTTTATCTCGCCTTCTTTTGAATATTTATGCAGTACGTCCGTAAAAGATGTACTAATAACAGTAACATGAGCAAAATCCTTGAACAAAAGAGCTTTTCTTTCCCCTACTTTGCCTCCGCCAAAGATAACGACTTTTCTTGAAGACATATCTATGAAAAGGGGAAGATATTTTCTTTCAGGCATCCATATCACCAGAGTTATAACCTTACGCCGGTCTTTTTGAACTCACGCTCGCTGAAAAGCAGGGAATAATCATCAATACCCACAGCTTCAGATATTTTTTTTGCTATTTCAATACATTCATTCCTGTTATAGGAATGTACCATTGTGTACATATTATATGGCCAATTGGGATACCGGGGTCTTTCATAGCAATGTGTGACTTCCGGGAAAGACGACATGATTTTACCTACCTCTTCAACCTTTTCATCCGGAACATTCCAGACACACATAGCATTGGCAGTGATGCCAATATTCCTATGGGCAATTGATGCACCAAAACGGCGAATAAAACCGTTCTTTTGCATGTCAACCAGTCGATCCACAACTTCCTGCTCGGAAATCCCTAATTTTTCTGCAATGTCTTCAAAAGGAGAAGAAGAAAATGGAATGCCGTCCTGGGTTAACTTAAGGATGAGATATGAAATTTCATCAATTTTATCGGACATTAAACATCACCCCGATTTTAAAAAGGCGTTTTGTAGGAAGATCAAGCATTGGAAGACCAGTTTTGCTGCGGATATCTTCAAGGATCTCAGCAAGAGTTTCCTTATCCTTAGCAGAGACCGTAAACCAGAGATTATATTCGAAGGGCCTCAGATAATTATGAGATACTTCAGGATAACTGTTAACAAGGGATGCAACCTCGTCCAAAAGATCTTCAGGAACACTAATGGCTACAAGGGTACTGGAACCTCCAACCCTGCGTGTATTGATTACCGGACCAATGCGTCTGAGTGCACCTTCGGCATTTAACCGTTTAAGCCTGTCAAGCAACTCGGATTCTGGAATACCAAGCCTCTGGCTCAATATCCTGTATGGATGAATATCAAGAGGAAAACCCATCTGGATTTCGTTAAGTATCTCTTTATCTTTCTCATCAAGATCAATCATGCTAAATGCCTACTGCTACCACAATATCAGGAAAGACAGATTTAGTGATGCAGTTATGAATTAAAAAGGTATGGTTTAGATAGAAAAACTGAACAGAATAATAAGTCAGAAAGTCAGGATAAATACCATTAACTGATGTGCACTCGACCACTTTATAATGCGTGAAGTTCAAAACTGAGCCAGTTCCAACAGATCAAGTCGTTAGATAAAAATCAAATATGTATTCCAATTTCAATGTGGAACATAGATGCAATAAGGTTCCTCTGCAAGGTAGTCACCTGTAGCGGCATAAGCACGAGCGCGACAGCCACCGCAGACATTCCGATACTCGCATTTTCCGCATTTTCCTTTGAGTAAGTTGTAATCCCTCAAAGAATTAAACAACCCGGATTCTTCCCATATTTTCCGGAAACTTTCCTTGCGGATATTTCCAGCCACTATAGGTAGATATCCACATGGTTGTACATCTCCTGTACTGGATACAAAGCAGAAACTGATTCCTCCAAGGCATCCACGACTCAGAGCTTCATAACCAAAGTTATCCACATTTACTTCAAGGCCTTCCTGAGAAGCACGTTGTCTCATGATACGGAAATAATGTGGTGCACAGGTTGCTTTTAGCTCCAATCCTGCAGTTTTTCTCTGATCATAAAACCACCTGAGTACTTTTTCATAATCCACCTGCGGGATTTCCTCATCAACTAGGGATTCGCCCCTACCTGTGGGCACAAGCAGGAAAATATGCAGAGCTTCTGCTCCTATTTTTTTCGCTAGCTCCAAAATTTCCGGAATTTGGGAAAGATTACGTTTAGTAATTGTAGTATTAATCTGAAAACCTAAGCCCTCTGCATTGAGAGCTTCAATTCCTTGCATGGCTTTTTCAAATGCACCGGGAACACCGCGGAAACCATCGTGGGTTTCTGCAGATGAACCGTCTATACTGACACTTATTCTTTTGATTCCAGCATCTTTCATCTTTTTTGTAACTTTCCTGTCAAGCATGGTACCATTTGTAGCGAGCACTACACGAAGCCCTTTTTCAGTACCATATTTTGCAAGATCGTAGACATCGTCCCTGACAAGCGGTTCTCCTCCACTCAGGATCAAAATAGGAGAGCCCATTAAAGCTATTTCATCAATAAAATGCAGAGCTTCACCAGTTGACAATTCATTCTTGGCTGAACAATCAGTAGAGGAACCCCTGCAATGCAAGCAAGAAAGATTACATCTGGAAGTCAATTCCCATGCAATAAGACGCGGAGGTTTTATAGTTGATAACATGACACTTGATGCCTCTTTTGAATTTGAGACTGTAATTTAAGTAACACTATTAAGCATCAGATATAAATATGTCCATAGTTACTTGTCTTAAGAAAGATCTTAAAGGTACGTACGAATGGATGCACTTTATATAGCTTTTTTAATTATTTTTGGGACAATACTTTCTTATATTATCTCCCTAGTTCGAAAGCGTTCACAATTACGTAACGAAATAGAAAGGCTGACTCAAAAATGACTCTTACAAAACGCCAGAAAAAAATAGTAATTGCTCTTGTGGCGGCCGCAATTATTGCTGTAACAGGTCTATGGGGAATAGATACCAACCAGCAGTATTATACAGTTTCCCAGATTCTTGAAGAACAGCATAAATACACAGGAAAAAATATCAATACAATGGGAATCATCAACAACAACAGTTTGATACTTGAACCCGGAAAAATCTCATTCCTGCTGCAGGACACTGAATATCCTGCACTGACTATAAGTGTTGAGTACACCGGCGACCTGCCGCCAAATCTTAAAGAGGGAAAAAGCATCAGCCTTAGTGGTAGACTTGAAGAAGATGGAACAATTTATGCAAATCAGATTGTAATGGGGTGCCCCTCAAAATATTCAGAGTGAAAACGAAAAAATTCAGAGGTCAGGATGAATATTGAATCATGGGAAGAATTCCAACAGATAAACCAAGCAATTACCCGGTTTACCGACGGGATTGAAGATGGAATATATCTTAAGGAAGCAGTGTCCCATATTTGTAATTCAGGCGGTAAAAAGATACGCCCGATAATGTTACTACTCTCAGCCGAAGTCTGTGATGCTAAAATTGAGGATGGTCTTGACGCTGCACTTGCAATAGAACTCATCCATTCAGCATCCCTCGTACATGATGATCTTCTGGATATGGGAACAATTCGAAGAGGTATAGAGACCACCAACGAAAAATACGGCAATGGAATTGCAATGCTTGCAGGAGATTACCTTATATCAAAATCAATTGAACTTCTTGCATCATATAAAAAAGAAGTAATTGCTGAATTCGGAAAAGCAGGAATGAGAATGGCAGAGGGGGAAGTTATAGACATCAAAGGCTTTTCAGAAAAGCAGTGGAATGAAGAAAAATATTTTCGATGCATTCGAAATAAGACAGCATCGCTTTTTGCAGCCAGTACTGCCATGGGTGCATATGCTGCTGATGCGGATGAGGACAAAGTTGCCTGTCTTCGGGAATATGGAGAACGCGTTGGAGCGGCATACCAGATCCTTGATGACCTATTGGAATACAGAAAAATACTCAACGACAAGCACTCCATCCAGCATTCAACCGGACTTGTGGAAATATACAGCATGCACATGAATTCAGCAGATGCAATGAGAAAAGTTGAAGAGCGCGTTCATGAAGAAGTTAATTTTGCTAACAGTTTGCTAAAAAAATTCCCGGACTCCCCTGCCAGAGATAAATTATTCCAGATTACTGAATATGCTACATTTTGCATGCTTCCTTAAGGAGATTTGAAGAAATGCGAGTTTATGAAAAACCCATGATTAAGGTTAATGCAGAACTGGAAAATGGCAAAGTAGTCCTCAATACAGAGGGAGTGTTTTCAACACTGGCAAAACCCATAATATCGAGGATAAACAGGATTTTCTAGGAAGAAAAACCAATTTATTTCGATGAAGAAACACTAATATTTTCCACATGGATACCACCCATACCAGGCGAAGCATTCAACCGTATGATTAGTGCAGAGATTGCATCTATTATGAAAAAGCGCGTCCCTGACCAGTTTTCTATTGCGATCACTGACCGATGTCCCAACCGCTGTATTCATTGTGGTGCAGACGGTTTTGTTACTGATAAAGAACTAACTGCAGATCAGATTGTTAACACAATCGAACAGGCCATTGATCTTGGTTCCTACCTGATCTCTTTTGACGGCGGGGAAACAATGGTAAGGAATGATATTGTTGAAATAGCTCAAAGGGTTGATTCTCAAAAAACCATCAATACCTGTTTTACTTCCGGCTTTGGACTGACCCAAAAAAGGGCACAGGATCTCAAGAATGCGGGGATGTATGCAATGCGAATAAGCATTGATAGTCCCGAGGAAGAGGAACACGATCGCATACGTGGTCGCAAAGGAGCCTTCAGAGATGCTATCGAAGGTATTAAAAACTCACTTGATGCCGGTATGCTAACCGATATGTTCGTGGTTATTTCACCTGACAATATTGATCAACTTGAGGATTTTTATGGGATGGCAGAAAGTATGGGCATGCACGAGATGTCCATTTACGAAATAATCGCAGTGGGTAGATGGCTTGAGCACGAAGATGAGGTTATTACCAAAAAAGATGTGAAACATCTTGAAAAATTCCAAAAGAACAAAAACCATATGAATGGCGGACCCAGAGTCACAGCATTCCCATATTTCATGGGCCCCGAAATGTTCGGATGTTTTGCAGGACGCAGATGGATGCATGTTACCCCTGCCGGTGAGGTTATACCCTGTGCATACACACCACTTTCATTTGGGAATGTTAAGGAAGAAAGCCTGGCAGATATCTGGAAGCACATGGGTAAGCACACAGCTTATCGTTCAAATGCTGAATATTGTATGATGAGATCCCCCTCTTTCAGGGAACGTTATATTCACACAATTCCAAAAGATGCAAAACTCCCCATTCGGATTAAATAATTCCTCCGGCTCTGTAGAAGATCATACAAACGGAAAAACTCTAATCACAGAGGCTAGCCGGCACACATATCCTCAGAGAAGAGTGTACCCTGTGGTTATGTGTAAAATATAAGATTCTACTTTTTCTTAATCCTTTTTTTAACAGCTTTAAGTATGATAAATTATGAACATTTCAGCATCAAAAGACCACTTACCGAATAGTTTATATGTAAGTTTGCTATAGGGTGTGTGAAATCGTGCACTATTACCAATCACAGATTTAATGAGGGTTCACATGGCCAAAGATAAAATCTTATCTGAAATAAAAGAAGCAGAGCAAAAAGCTGCCAGAATGAGAGAGGAAGGCCTGAAAAGCAAAAACGAGAATATCGCGAAAGCACGGTCTGAAGCAAAAGAAATTATAAAACAGGCAGAAGACGAAGCTGAAGCCTCTGCAAAGAGCTTACTGGAGTCTGCTCAAAAAACTATAAAGGCAGAATACGAAGCAGTTCTGGAAAATGGCAGCAAGGATATAGAGAAGCTTGTACAAAAGGCCGAAGTGAACATGGATAAAGCCGTAGAGTACCTTATCGAAGAATTTGAGAGGACAATCTATGCTTAAGCCCCAATCTATGAGTCGAGCCGTTATTGTAGGACATAAGAATGTCCTGAATAAAACGGTAGATACACTTCACAATACTAATATATTACATATTGAGGACTTCAATGAATCTGAGTCCACGTTTAAAATAGGCAAACCTTTTGAGAATGCAGCTGATGTGTCAAAGAAACTTGTCAAACTCAGGGCCATATCCAGTTACCTTGGTATTAAGCCAAAAGAAGTACCTAAGCAGAATGCTGAAAGACTTTGGATGGAGCTCGATGAAAAATTGTCGGCACTTGAAAGTGAGCTCAACGAAAAAACCGACGAAAAGGGGGCACTTGAAAATCGTCTAAAGGATCTGGAAGCCCTTCAGAAAGACCTAGAACCTTTAACCGGAATACCTATTAGTTTAGAGAATTACAGTGGTTATGAAAGCATAGCTGTATTTGTAGGTATAGTCAAAGAAGATGTTAGATCTGCAATCTCAGAAATAACAAATGAGTTTGAACTTGATTACGATTCACAAAAGAATGTGATTGCACTTTTTGTAAAGAAGGAAATGGAACAAAGTATTTCAAAAGTGCTTTTAGAATTTGAATACCGTGAATTGAAAATTCCAAAACTTGAAGGAAAACCTGCTGAACTTATCAGCAATGCAGAGCAGGAAAAAACAAAGATACTCTCCCAGATAGAAGCTATCGATAGGGATATTACCAGTATACGAGAAAAATACTCTGATTTCATTCTTGCAACTGATGAAATCCTTTCAATTGAGTCACAAAAATCTGAAGCTCCGCTGAGATTTGCCACATCTGAACAAAGTTTTGTTATAGATGGATGGGTGCCTTCAAAAGATTTTGAGAAATTAAAAACTACTGTTGAAAAAGCAACAAACGGGCATGTTTTTGTTACTGAACAGGAAGTGAAGATTAAGGAAGAAGAGAAGAGCATACCAATAGAGTATGATAACCCCAAGATATCAAGGCCTTTCCAGGCGATTATGGATCTTTATGCACGCCCACGTTATACAGAACTTGATCCTACGGTACTTGTATTCATCGCATTCCCGCTGTTTTATGGCATGATCCTTGGAGACATTGGCTATGCACTAATATTACTCAGCCTTGCACTTGGTATTAAGAAGTTTGTCAAGATCGAGGGGCTTGTTCCATTAATGAATGTACTGATATACTGTCAAATCAGTTCGCTGATTTTTGGTCTCCTTTATGGAGAAGTCCTTGGATTCTCACTGGCAAGCTTGCATACTGAGCATGGGGTCGTCGAGGGCCTTATACCGGGATTCGAAACTATTACATTATTTGAATCACCCATTGCAGGAGAGGTAATAACATATCCTATCCACAGAACTCACATGGCTACTACAATGATTTTGATAAGCATAATCATTGGCATAATTCACATAAATATGGGCTATATACTTGGATTTATTAATGAATATAAAAAACACGGATTGCCGGCAGCCGTACTTGAAAAGGCAAGCTGGTTTATTGTAGAAATCGGAGCTGGCCTTATCGCACTTGGTGCTCTTGGATATATGCCAGTGACAATTGGAGCAGCTGTATTATTGATAGGAGTAGTGATGCTGGCTAAAGGGGAAGGTATTAAAGGACCTCTTGAACTTCCAACCCTTCTCAGTAACACACTATCATACTCCCGTATCGCAGCTGTTGGATTATCGTCTGTTTATATTGCATCAACTGTCAATCTCATTGCCTTTGAGATGCTGATGCCTGAGAAGTTTGGTATTATGACATTTGTTGCAATAATCGTCTTCCTAATAGGACATGCAATAAACACCATCCTGAGTATCATTGCCCCCGGATTACATTCACTCAGGTTGCAGTATGTCGAATTCTTTACTAAATTCTATGAAGGCGGGGGCAAAAAGTACAATCCATTCGGATATAAAAGAAAATACACGGAGGAATAAACTATGGTCGGAGAAGAATTAACAACAATGGACCCATCAGGGTTAAAAGCAATTGGAGCAGGACTTGCAGTTGGACTTGCAGGAATTGCATCCGGTCTCGGTGAAAAAGACATTGGTACCGCAGCAGTAGCTGCAATGACCGAAAAGGAGGAAATGTTCGGTAAGGGTCTGATCATGACCGTTATTCCGGAGAGTATCGTTATCTTCGGTCTTGTTGTTGCATTGCTTATCAAATAAAAGTGGTTTAAGAGCATTTTCGCTCTTACCTTTTTGAAGGTGAAAAGCATGGGACTCGAAACGGTCATAAACGATATTATGGAAGTTGCACAGGCCGAAGTTGCCAAGATGGACGCAGAAGCTGAAACCGAAGTATCCCGAATACTTGAAGATGCAAAAGAGGAAGCAAAGCGGATCAAAGGTAACATACTTGCAAAAACTGAAAATGATATCGAAAAAATGCGGAACCAAGCCATCTCCAGTGCCAATCTGGAAGTTAAACGAAGAATGCTCAATGCTCGCAAAGAACTGCTTGAAAAAGTCTACTCTAAAGCTGCCGATTCGATAGCATCATTGACTCCTTCAAAAAACGAAGAGTTGCTGAAAGCTATCATTGATCAGTATCAGGAAAATGGTACTAAAATATATTCGAATAAAGACTCTGAAGAACTCGTGAAAAAATTATCAACGCTTGAATATGCAGGAAATATCAACTGCATTGGAGGAGTTGTAATTGAAAACGATGATGGTACAGTTCGTTTTGACTATACCTATGACAGTATTCTCAACGATGTTAATGAGCGTTCATTGAAACAGATTTCTGACATTTTGTTTGGGTGATTGCCAGATGCGCCTATTGGAAAAATTCCGGAGTAAAAGTATGGTTAGTCCTGTGCAAAGTCGGGGCAGTTCTAACTATGCATATTCTGTTGCGCGTGTGCGGGCAATGAAAAGTAAGCTTTTGCCAAAAGAGACATACGCAAGACTTGTGAATATGAAAATTGATGAGATCATCAGGTTTATCGAAGAATCTGAATACAAACAGGACGTCGATGAGCTGGCAAGAACCTATGACGGAATTGACCTCATTGAACATGCATTGAACAAAAACCTGGCAAGTACTTTCACAAAAATTATCAATTTTACTAACGGTGAGCTGAATTACATACTTACAGAGTATCTTAAGGACTATGATATATGGAATATTAAGGCTATTCTGAGAGGAAAGTACTACGGTGCACCGGTGGATGAAATTAAGGAAAGTCTGGTTGCAGCCGGTCAACTCAGCTATGGAAAGCTTTCTGCTCTTGCGGAAAAAGATTCAGAAGATGATGTAATTGAAGCCCTCCAGAACACTCAATATTACATAATATTGAAAGAATATGAAAAAGGACAGCTCTGGAAGATCGAAAACCTTTTAGATCATATGTATTATAGCAGCCTGTTTCAGACACTTGGTAGTACAAAAATCAGTGATCGAAGGCATTTCATGAAATTCATTCGTACAGAAATTGACATCAAAAACATCACACTGTTAATGAGACTCAAGAAATATGGAACGATTGATGCAGAAAAGAGTGCAGATCTGATGATTGCGGGAGGGCTTGAACTTGGACTCGCTGAAATTGAAAAGTTGCTCCCCCTATCTTTTGAAGAGTTATTGCAGTCTCTTGAGAAATATTCCTACTGGAATGCAATTGCAGATATTGCTGATCCCAATATAGACTCATTGACAGATCTGGAAACACAATTAACTAAATATAGTCTTCGAACTGCTGGAAGCTTCTCACATGAGTATCCTCTCTCAATTGCCCCAATCATGGATTATATCCTGAACAAGAAAAATGAGATTCGCAATCTTAGGATAATTGTCAGGGGAAAAGCCTCCAATCTCAGTGAAGAGCTAATAAAGAATCAGTTGGTGATTTGATGGAACTTGCAGTTGTAGGAAAAGACCAATTTGTCACCGGATTCAGGCTGGCAGGTATCAAGAAAGTTCACGAAATCAAGGATGACGGGGAACTAGAGGCAAAAGTCAATGATGTCATTGATGATTCGGAAGTCGGAATCCTTGTAATGAATAGCGACGATTTTAATAAACTACCGGAAATTCTAAGAGAAAAACTTAGTGAATCTGTAGAACCAACTCTAGTGACTCTTGGAGGAACAAGCCAGAGTTCAAACATAAGAGATAAGATAAAACAAGCGGTAGGTGTAGATTTGTGGAAGTGAAAGGTGAAATTTATCGTGTAGCAGGTCCAGTAGTTACCGTTACCGGAATCAAACCTAAAATGTATGATGTGGTTAAGGTTGGTCACGAAGGGCTTATGGGCGAAGTTATCAAGATTGAAGGAGACAAAGCAATCGTTCAGGTATACGAAGATACTGCCGGAATCAGGCCCGGTGAACCTGTCGAAAACACCGGAATGTCCTTGTCCGTAGAACTTGGACCTGGATTATTGGAAAGTATTTACGACGGTATTCAGCGACCTCTACAGGTATTGAAGGAAAAAATGGGAGACTTCATTGAGAGAGGTGTCACAGCAAATGGTCTTGACAGGGAAAAACAGTGGGATTTCAAACCTACTGTAAGTTCTGGAGACCATGTAAAGGGCGGTGAGATTATTGGTGTTGTTCAGGAAACACCTAATATCGAACACAAAATTATGGTTCCACCTAATGTTTCCGGCACTGTTAGTGAAATCAAGGAAGGAAAGTTTACTGTTGATGAAACTATTTGTGTACTCTCCGACGGAACAGAACTTTCAATGATGCAAAAATGGCCAGTCAGACAACCAAGACCTGTTAACAAGAAGACTACTCCGAACAAGCCACTTATTACCGGTCAAAGAATCCTCGACGGAATGTTCCCGGTAGCAAAAGGTGGTACTGCTGCCATACCTGGTCCATTTGGATCCGGGAAGACAGTTACCCAGCAGCAGCTTGCGAAATGGAGTGACACTGATATTGTAGTTTATATCGGATGTGGAGAACGTGGTAATGAGATGGCTGATGTTCTTAACGAGTTCCCCGAACTCGAAGATCCAAAAACCGGAAGGCCACTCATGGAACGTACAGTTTTAATAGCAAACACATCCAACATGCCAGTAGCAGCACGTGAAGCGTCTGTGTACACTGGAATTACTATTGCAGAATATTACCGTGACATGGGATACGATGTATCACTAATGGCAGACTCTACTTCCAGATGGGCTGAAGCAATGAGGGAAATCTCCTCAAGGCTTGAAGAAATGCCTGGTGAGGAAGGTTATCCTGCATACCTTTCTGCAAGACTTGCCGAATTCTATGAACGCGCAGGTGCTGTAAACTCCCTTGCAGGACTGGACGGTTCAATTACGGTAATAGGGGCGGTTTCACCTCCGGGTGGTGACTTCTCTGAACCTGTTACACAGAATACACTTCGCATTGTGAAAGTGTTTTGGGCACTGGATGCAAAGCTCTCCCAGAGGAGACACTTCCCCGCCATCAACTGGCTTAACAGCTACACACTGTATAATCAGACACTTGCTAACTGGTTTACAGAGAACGTAGGTATAGACTGGAACGACCTCAGGGAAAACGCAATGGATATACTTCAGCAAGAAGCTGAACTTCAGGAAATCGTGCAGTTGGTAGGTTCCGACGCACTGCCGGAAGACCAGCAGCTTACCCTTGAAATTGCAAGGATGATAAGGGAATACTTCCTTCAGCAAAACGCATTCCATCCGGTGGATACATTCTGTCCATTTGACAAACAGTACAAACTGCTCAAAGCAATTTCAAAATTTGCAGGCACTGCAACTGAAAAACTAGAGCAGGGCGTCCAGATGAAAAAGATCATGGAAATGAAATCCAAAGACGAACTTGCAAAGGTCAAGTTTGAGGAAGACTTTGATGCGGCCCTCGAGGCAGTAATGGCAAAGATGGATGAAGAATTTGCACAGCTTGGAGGCAACTGAAATGACCAAAGAATACAAAACCATTGTAAACATTGCAGGGCCTCTTGTATTTCTTGAGAAAACTGAGCCTGTAGGTTACAACGAACTGGTACAGATCAACCTCCCTGATGGCAGCACTAAACGTGGCCAGGTTCTTGACACATCTGCTGACATGGTAGTTGTGCAGGTATTCGAGGGTACCGGAGGACTTAACTCCGAATCAGGTGTTGTGTTCAGCGGGGAAACAATTAAGCTACCTGTATCAAAAGATATGCTTGGACGTATCCTTTCAGGATCCGGTGAACCACTCGATGGTGGACCCCGTATTGTTCCAGAGAAACGCCTGGACGTAAACGGTGCAGCAATGAACCCATATTCAAGGATGCCACCCGAGGATTTCATCCAGACAGGTATTTCCACAATTGATGGTACAAACACTCTTGTGAGAGGACAGAAACTTCCAATTTTCTCAGGGTCTGGCTTACCACACAACGAAATCGCTTTGCAGATTGCAAGGCAGGCAAAAGTCCCTGGATCTGAGGAAGATTTTGCTGTGGTTTTCGCAGCCATGGGAATCACCAACGAAGAAGCACAGTACTTCATGGAAGACTTTGAGAAAACTGGCGCACTGGAGAGGGCTGTTGTGTTCCTCAACCTTGCAGATGATCCTGCTGTAGAGCGTATCATTACACCAAGAATGGCTCTTACAGCTGCAGAATACCTTGCATATGAGCATGACATGCACGTGCTCGTAATTCTGACGGATATCACAAACTATTGTGAAGCACTGCGTCAGATGGGTGCAGCCCGTGAAGAAGTTCCTGGAAGGCGTGGATACCCAGGTTACATGTACACTGACCTCGCTTCCCTTTATGAAAGAGCAGGTGTTATCAAGGGACTAAAAGGTTCTGTTACCCAGTTCTCCATCCTTACAATGCCCGGTGACGATATTACTCACCCAATTCCTGACCTTTCCGGTTACATTACCGAAGGACAGATTGTGGTATCCCGTGAATTGCACATGAAGGGAATCTATCCGCCAATCAATGTTCTGCCTTCACTTTCCCGTCTGATGAACTCCGGTATAGGAGAAGGAAAGACAAGAGAAGATCACAAGGCAGTATCTGATCAGCTTTATGCAGGATATGCAGAAGGTCGTGACCTCCGTGGCCTGGTAGCTATTGTCGGTAAGGAATCATTATCCGAGAAAGATCAGAAGATTCTGGAATTCGCAGACCTGTTTGAAGACCGCTTTGTACGTCAGGGAAGGGATGAGGATAGGAGTATCGAAGATACACTCAATATAGCATGGGAAATTCTTTCCGAGATGCCTGAATCATATCTGACTAGGATCGACAACAAATATATTGAGAAATATCACCCTGCACATCAGAATAAAGCAGAGTGAACAGGTGATGTATCATGGGCGCACAAGATGTTAAACCAACTCGATCTGAACTCATTGCCCTTAAGAAGAAAATCAAGCTCTCAGAAAGTGGCCACAAGCTCCTTAAAATGAAAAGAGATGGCCTCATTCTTGAGTTCTTTGATATACTCAACCAGGCTAAAGATGTGAGGAACGAGCTGGATGCAGCCTATGCTAATGCCACCGAGAAATTTAAATTCGCTGAAGCAGTAGAGGGACGTGTAACAGTTAAATCAACTGCCTTTGCATTGAAAAACACACCGGAAATTACTCTTCGAAGCCACAACATAATGGGCGTTGTTGTGCCAAAGATTGATTCTTCCAAGGTTCACAAATCTCTCAACCAGCGCGGATACGGAATTCTCGGCACAAGTTCTTACATCGATGAAGCAGTAGAATCATACGAAATCCTTGTTGACAAGATAATTCTTGCTGCAGAAATTGAAACTACTATGAAAAAGCTGCTTGATGATATCGAAAAGACTAAAAGGCGTGTAAATGCTCTTGAGTTTAAGGTAATCCCTGAACTTTCAGAAGCAATGGCATTCATCAGCCTGAGGCTTGAAGAGATGGAAAGGGAAAACACTTTCCGTCTGAAAAGAATAAAGGCGTAAGACTATGCAAGACGAAGAAGTCGATCGTTCATACAATTTGATCGAGAGGCTCTTCCTGAAATTAATGGAACCCCAGAATAAAGCCAGGATACTCAGATGGGCTTGGCTTATATCCCTGGGAATGCTGGTACTGGGATACTTAATCATCTATGTTAAGGTATCCCAATACATCAATTTTTGAAATATTCTGCCAAAGAGGCATTAGTTTATCTTGATATACAAGATGCTCTTATATTTGGAAAATGTGCCACAAGCGAGAGGTAATCCTTATATAAATAACTCCTATAGTGATTATTATTTACTAAAATAGGGTAACAATGGATAATCAAAATAGGGAGAAACAACTCATTCTGATGATAGACCCACGTTTCCATGTGATGAAACTCCAGCAATACCAAATTTTGCAGAGAGTGTCTTGAAGTCCTTATGGAGCTTGTCGGCAGGAACTTAACTTATTATGAAGAACTTATTGGTTACTTTCACCTGACGACCATTTGAAACCGGTATGTCATATTGAAAAAATTGCATGAGTGAAAGTGGATAAAAACCAGCATTCTGTTATTGAAAGGGACATAAAGAAACTATAAGGTGGTACAGAGATATACGGACTATAATAACATCTTTATATAATGTGAGTTAAATAATTGATAATATGCTTTTCGATAGCAATAAGGGACAGATGGCAATTGATTATCTGGTGGGGATTACTATATTTTTACTTACCGTCTTTTTTGTTTTCCAGTATACTTCAGGTCTTTTCACACCTTTTGCATCTGATTCCGATGAGATTACGCTTGTCGCAGATCGCGTAGCTACAACTATTATCGAAAATGAAATGAGTGCGCAATCCATAACAACACCCAATCTCGTTGATAAAAACCGTGTAGCCGCTTTTACTAACTTGCTGAATGTTGATTACAATGACACAATACATGCACTTGGTTTAAGTGGAGGATATTACACTTATAATCTTAATATCACCATCGAAAACAGTACGTCTGTGATGTACATTGCAGGAGAAAAATTGCCCTATTACGGAAACATTGGACATACAAAAAGAGTAGTTCTTCTGGAGGATAAAAATGCAGGAACAATTGAAGCAGCAATTGTTTCAGTAAAAGTGTGGTGATCCAATGAATATTCAAAGAAAGTTTTTTTGGAAAAACACTGGTGCACAGCTAAACACACTCGAAGGAATTATTGCTGCAACGATAATGATTGGAGTTCTAGTGTTTGCTGTTCAGGCAACATCTCTTACCCCCCTTACATCATCTACTGCAAATGCCCATGTTGAAACTCAATTAAATTCGCTTGGACAGGACATAATTACTTCACTTGATCACTCGTCTTACAAACAGGATTCAGATCTCAAGAAAGCCATTTTGGCATGGAATGGGGATGAATACGTATGGGATTCCACACATTACGTGTCTACAGACAACGCAAGTGATACCCTTGAAGGGCCGATACAGGAAATACTTGAATTTGCAGTGACCGAAAATGGAATTGTGCATAACCTGGGATATACATTCATGACTCTTGATGGTGATAGTAAGACAGTCTATTACATTTACAACGGTGATCCTTCTGATAACGCTGTCATAATTTCAAGAAAGGTACTGCTCTCTAATACAGATATAGCAAATGTTGCAACATTTGAGAATGCCACTGGCATTCCGGATGTGGATATTGCAACTGATTACTACAATATTATCGATGTTAAACTGACAATGTGGCGTATGTAAAATGGGGATAAGGGTAACATGAAGAAGCTTGATGATTCCGGACAAATGCTGTTGCTTGCCGCCTTCGCCATCGCATTTATGATAGTTGTATTAACAATTATGTTAAACAATCTCATTTATGCCAGCAACGTTGCATCCGAATCAGGTGATGAACTTAATTATTATGAGATCTCAAACATTGTTCAGTTAATAGATGAAGCAACTAGTGCCGCTTATTACAATGCTACAAGTGATGGAGGATCATTCAATAATGCTGCATTTTCAAATTATATGAACACGTTCCAACAGGAAATGGCTATTCTATATGCTCATAAGGGAATTTCATTCTCTTTTGAAAACAGCACTTTTAATGATGCATATTTTACGCAAAATGGCCTGGAATCAGGACGTGACAATTGGATTGTTATTAATAACGTCAAACAAGTTAATAATTTTACAATTGAGATACCAGACACAAGCAAGCTTGCAAATGCTTCAAGCCAATTCGAAGTGAAAGCTATCAATCAATCTGGTTCAACGATCTGGTATATGAAACTGTACAATGACTCTACCAGTATCAATGTAATATCAATTGATCAAAACAATTCAATTGCTCTTGTTCCATACTTTTTTGTTGATATTATGAACAATAAAGTTGCTGATACAGCCTTTAATTTCAATTTTACATCCAGAACTTCTAATGAAACATACAGAATAGAATATTATAACGGAAGCAGTGCAGTCGGACTGTACTCAATATCTGGAAATTTAGTGACAAATGAAACATTTGAATCTGAAAGATACAAAGTCATCAACACTACAATAAATATCGCATCGGGGGAAAACAAGATTAGTGTATCGGTACCTGTAACTGTACCATAAGGAGTGAAACATGAAAAATTTGTATCAGGACGATAGAGCAGTATCCATTGCTGTTGGTTTCATACTTACTTTTACCATCACAATCCTGACTTTTACAGCAATTATGCAATCATCTTATTTCATGACGGAGCAAACCGAGGAAAATGTCATGAGAGAAGAATTTGAGATACATGGAAATAATATCGCACTCCAACTTACAGAAATGGACACTATGATATACGTCGTTAATAATACAGGCGGAGACGTTGAGGAAATGCGGTTGGAAATGCTGCTCCCACTGACAATTGCAAATGAGTACTATAGTGTGGAATTCTCAAACAGCACTTCGGTGATAATATTTGAATCAAAAGGCAGAGCGCAAACAAGAAGTGAAGTGCCTTACAACCTTGAACATGCTAGCATTGAGTCAAAAACGATAAACAGTGCAGCCGGTGACCACTATTTACTTTACAACAGTACTGCAAACCTCATAGAGATATATTGAGTGATGAAGATCATGAAACCGGGATCCAAAAAAGTGACAGAAATGTCCAAGTCTGAAAATGCAGTTTCCGAGGTAGTTGACTTTGTACTCATACTCGGTATAATGCTGCTTGCGATATCCATAATCACTCTTTTTGGTATGCCGGCACTCACCGCCCTTCAGGATAACGGACACACTGAAAATATCAAGCAAAGCCACATTGTATTGGCTGATAATATAAACAAAATTGTTTTCGGAAATACGCCATCGCAATCTGTAGAATTGAAAATGTACGGAGGTGGTGGAGTCTGGGTCATAGGCGACAGTTCAATTAATGTGACCATCCAGACATGGAATTCATCCAATAGTAGCTTTGAGAGCGAAAGCTTCACACGTCAACTCCGTGAAATACGAAGTGAATTTGAAACAACTGCCATCTCATATGAAAATACCGGAGTCTGGGCAAAATATGATAATCAGGGGGTAGTGATTGTTAAGGAACCACGTTTTACATTTTCAGATAATATTATGATTATTCCCGCTGCCACGTTACTCGGAACAAATGGAATGAGTGGGGAGGGACTAATAAGAGTTGTTGCGGACGGCGGTTCGCCATCTTTGTTCAGTTATTCAAATGTTTCATCTGTAGATATAAAAATAGTGAGCAACTATTATGAAGGCTGGGAAAAATACCTCAATGAATCACTGGGTATGCATCTGGTAAGCAAGGATGATGCAAATAAAACAATCCTGATGCGACGTGATAACTTTACGGAAAATATAGATGTCTACATTAAGTACTCACCAATAACCGCAACCATTAAATAAAGGGAAGAAACATGAACACCCTACAAAATTTAGTATTGTCCAAAAAGGCGGTATCCTCTGTAGTAGGAGTCCTGCTCATATTTTCACTCACCATTGTTTCAATGAGTATCATTCTTCTCTTTGGAGTACCCGCAATTAATGACATGCAGGACAATGCCCAAGCACAAAAAGTAGAAGAAGAATTTACAATTCTTGACTCACGAACAAGTAAGGTCGCACTTGGCGAATCTCCACTACAGACCATAGCAATTACCATGATAGGCGGAGGGGTTTATGCAAATGATGCCGATGATCCAAACAGCAGTAGCATTACCATTCGGATCAGCAATACTACAAACTCCAGCTTGACAGAGGAATTAACAGTCTCTCTTGGAACTCTTGAGTATATAAAAGACAACAGCTACATAGCCTATGAAGGCGGAGGAGTCTGGTCAAAACATGAGAGATACGGCGGCTCCGTGATGATTTCTCCACCTGAATTTCATTACAATGGAGAAACCCTGACACTTCCGATTATGAGTATAAAGGGAAATTCATCAACATCCGGTTCAGGTGATGTCCGTATTGCAATCAGATCAGACAGTAAACCGGATCTGTTGTATCCCAACACTTCAGTTTCATCTTTAAGGACAAACCCGATTACATCAAACAAAGTAGTTGTCATTATAAAAAGTGACTACTATGACGCTTGGGCAAAATATGCTGCAACTATGACCCAGACTAATGTCAAGGTTGATGATACAAATAATACGGCAACAGTGGAATTGTATACGTCACCACCAATGGGAGAAATGCCCCTTATTAATGAAATAAAAATTGCTCCCCTAAACCCAGCAAATCCAGATCCATTTCAAGATTTCGTGTTTTATTTTGAAGCTGAAGACAATAATGCTAACGGATTAAATCCGGATAATTATGTTATAACTGCAACTTCTGGAAGTCGGACACTAACATACAAATTACAGAAGAAGAGCGATTTGCATCTTGACGTAATTTATGAAGACACGGATATAAGTTCTGATGCAGAAGAATGGGAAAGTGTAGATGATTATCATATATATGGTACACAAGAAGACCAATACTCTACTGTGGATTTGACAAATGATACGTTCATGATGAGATACACAAAAAAAGCTGCTGATCCGGACTTTTCATGGCCAAATGATATTATAGAAAAATATAATGAATCCTTTTCTATCAAAGATCTTACGCAACATTACATAAAGCTGATGACAGAAGAAGGATCAATAAATTTTATTATCGATGGTGGACCGCAGGATCCTATAGATTATTCAACGTCTACTGTTACATTGAACTATGATATTGCACCGGGATTTATTACTTACCTGCATATCACACAGAATGATCTTTATGTCGACATCTTAAATTGAAAATGCTGTTATACAAAAGCATTTTTTCTGTATATAATGATTATATTTAAAAGAAAAACACTGCTTTTATCAATTAGTAATTTCTATCTGATCATATTTTCATAGAAAGTCACAAGGAAAATCGAATCTGGATCTGATTTGAGTTCAACCCATCTGATCCAATTTGACACTATATGCCACCTAAACTCTATGAAGAGCCATGCCCTGTAGTCACTCTCACATCGTAATCCAGATCACTCATTGCAAGCAGGATGTCATCAGAGTTGAGATGTGCTGCTAGTTTTATCCAGTAGACCCTGTGGAATCACTAAATGAATAAAGATCTTGCTCGGAACAAAAGCAGATCTGATTACTGAAAAACCATTGATTTCCTATATCATCCCTCATGTTTTTCAGGAAAATGTGCAAAAATTGTATCGTGAAGGATAATTCAAATATTCTACATTTGTGAAGAATATAATCAATCTCCTCCATCATCGTCCCCATCATCTGCATCATCGTCTCCCAGATAATAACCATCATGATCCGGATGCATATTTCCCCTTTTCCTTTTAGAAATTATTCTATTTCTCCAAAACTCATATCCAAAATTTTGTTCGAAATCATGTCTGGGTAGCCTGGAGACAAAATCGTTAAGAAAAGCATCCAGATAATCATAAGCTTCTCTTTCATCCAGAAACCACAGCAGGATTGCAAGTGCGGTCAATCGTGAATTTTCTGAAGTATCTCCCCAGCAAAAGTTTTTATGTTTTCCATCAGTCTCTTCAAGTACTTCAGGAGCAGGGGTAAGGGGGCTTCCAAAAAGGAATATTTCCCTGGTTTGCCAGTTTCCTTTAATTTCAAGACCCTGTTGAATTACTCTCCTGTAATTGACAGCCTTATCGTCAATGAGTTTATCAAGTCTCTCAATAACACCGTCCATAACCCTACCAAGCAATCCCATGCAATCCCTCAGGCGACAATTGATTTAACGACAACCTTTGAACGGAACTCATCCATATCTATCTCATAATTCAGCAGGGATTGTACATCGGTAGTATATGCTTCGACCTGATAGAGCGGTTCATCGTCTGAATACATCTGGATCACAATCCTTTCTGCATGAGGAGCTATTTCCACAGCAGTACCCATCATATAAAACCAGGAAAGAAGTGAATCCACCTGCGAACGTACAGGAGGCTGTTCATAAGCTATGAGCACATAGTCATCGGTGACTTTCACACTGGATTTTTCGAAACCACTGAAAGCAAGGGTCTCGTAGATCTTCATACTCTGGGCCCTGTATTCTGAAGCAGTGCCATCGGCAACAGGGTCCCATTCATCGATATCTATGTCAGGCGATAATTCACTACCATCATCTCCGCCCATAAACAAGAGCAGAATAAACAGGACAAATATGCCTGCAATTATCTTTTTATCATAAGTCATACACCTCCCCGTCATTATAAACAACGGAAGGATTGGAATACTTCACAACCTGGCAATTGTCCCATGTCCAAGGCTTCCAGGAAGTTTTATCCATTATTGCCACATCGTCTATAGGGTTGCCCTCAATATCTGTCGGTATGTAATAGGTCTGACCCTTTATTGTTGATATTACCCATAAATCCGGTGAAAGGGTTTTTTCATTTCCTTTATCGTCCTTGTATTTGAATTTGTAAACAGGCCCCTCACTGGTCTCAATCCTTTCCCCATATCTATCCAGGAATGCATTCGGAGTCTTTGTACCCCTAGCACCACTCGAAATCTGGCCCTGTCTGAAATCACTATTTGAAACAGCATCATCGATGGCAGGCATGACCATTACTGTCTTTTCAACTACTTCCGAGCCCCTTTCAATCAGCTTACCGACAACTGGGATGTTGCCTCCTAGCTTTTGACCCGCCTTGGCAAGACCATAAAGAGCTTTTGTGGTTGTACCAGCTGAACCTTTAAGCTGGCTCAGTTTCTTTGTATCATCAGATACCTGCTTTATTTCTTCAACTTTTTCTTTGACAAAGTTCAGATTATCTACATCATTTACAAGTCTGGCAAAATTTGAATTTTCATAATCTTCAGAAAAATAAGTTGCAGCCTGCTGGCCGGATTTGATACTTTTAATCAGGTCCCTGTCATCTTTTGAGAGTTTTTCTTTTTGCAGGACCTCCTGTATCTTTGCTGCAACTTTTTCTTCGCCTTCATACCTCTCCTCACGCTGGAGGGATACTTCTCCATCAATGCCAAACATGAAATCATCATCAAAGGTATCTTTAATGAGTTCATCATTAAGAACAGGGTCCTGTTCAGAAGATACATCTATTTCCTGAGCCGGTATTTCATCTATATATTCAAAGCCAATTCTTAATGCATTTATGCCTATGGAATAAGACTCCATCTCTGCCATGAAATTATCGTCCAGCAAATAAGTACCCATGATCTGCTGGTATTGCAACACATCTTCTCTGGAAATCTCCTCTACTGAGACCGTACCTTTTACGTCGACTACATTTTCTTCTTCAAGTATATCAATGAACTCTTCAATCTGCTCAACATCAATTTCAACAGATTCAACTGTTTCGGGTGTTTCATCACCTATTGTAGGCGAATTTTCAATTATTTCTTCTTCCTTTTGTTCAGTGGATTCAACAGGTGCAGTTTCACTATCATCTACAGGTGACACATCGCTTGATGCCCCTACATATTCTCCAATAGCTCCGCTTTCCACGGAGAGTCGCACAAGTTCATTAAAAACCCATTCAGATACAGGACGGATTTCTTCTGCAGGCAGATTGTAACCGTCGACTGTTATATAGATGGTTTTTCCATCCGGACCCGGAGCTTTGATCTCAGCGCTGCTTGATACCACCTGATTGGGAAATTCCCCAATCACAACCCTGTCATCAAGGGACCAGTAATCCAGGGATTGCATTTCACCTTCGATATCATGTCGGTTATCACTGGTATATATATACCCAAACCTGTCATCGGCTCCCTCATACCATATCCCACGGTCATCCATGGTGTTTTCAAGCTCTTTTGCAATCTCAATTACCAGAGCCTCATGATCTTCTGCAGCAGAATTGGAATATTCGGCTGCTACAGTGCCTGTAATACAAATTAAAAATAAGCCTATAAATATTATATTGAAGATCTTCATATAAAACTATATGCTCAATTACTATATACATTTTTATCCCTCTCAACAAACTATAATTTCAAGGATTTAGAAAAGTATTGAGGCTTGCCCAAAGGAACCGTTTTGAATTTTAGTTAGTGGGCTATTTGCAGAATTCATACATCGTTGGTTTTATAGTTTTCAGCACAAATTATTAACACATATTAATGCCGATATGATTTTATGGTGGTAAAAAACAAATTTCTAATTAGACAAATATTACACAACCTCGAATTAAACGAGGCACAAAACACTAAGTATTTCATATTCTGAATGGGAGAAGATGGGATTTTCTAAGGGTACTTTACATTACATGAAGAAGAACGCTAAGTCTGGTAAACCTTTTAGTTTGAATGCTCATGTAAGGGAGAGGTTGGAGATGTGGGGATAATGCTGTTAAAAATATGAGAATAGTCCATTTGAGTTGTATAATATGAATAAATTTAATTGAGAGAATTTCTATGAAACAACAGCTTTATCCCACTTTAATTTAGAAAAAACTACTATTACAGCCATAAATGAATAAATTCTTCACTGAAAATAATTAGTAGTTTTGAAATAGGCTAAATACAACAAATATAATAATATATAACTAAAACCGATCCATATTCTAGAATTTGCAGTTACTTCCATTCACATTAAGAAGGCCATATATGCATCAAAGTAATACCAATGTTCGAAAAAATATTGATATCATCTTTCTAATAGTGGCAATCACCGGGTTGTATATTATAAGCCTTTACAATTATCTTTTATTCCATTCCCTTGTGGAATTATTCAGCATAATTATTGCATTTGCTTTTTTCCTGATAGTCTGGAACCGCAGAGATATTATAGAAAATAATTACGTCCTGATTACGGGAATTGCATACCTGTTCATAGCCTCTATTGACCTTTTACATACCCTTGCATATAAGGGCATGAATATATTTTCCGGCTATGATGCAAATCTACCCACCCAACTGTGGATAGCAGCAAGATATCTGGAAAGTTTGACTCTCGTAGTATCGTTTTCCCTCATTGGAAAAAAAATAAAAGCATCAAATGTGACAATAACCTATTTTATCATAACAACAATCCTGATTGTTTCAATTTTTGGCGGATATTTCCCGGATTCTTACATAGAAGGAGAAGGATTGACTTCTTTTAAAATATACAGCGAATACCTGATAGTTTTAATCCTGCTAATAGCACTCAAATTACTTCATCAAAAAAGAAATAACTTCCTACCCAATGTGTACAGAGATCTGTCATTGGCTATTGTTTTTACCATAATTGCAGAACTCGCTTTTACTTTCTACATAAGTGTGTATGGATTTTCAAACCTTGTAGGACATTTTTGTAAGTTAATTTCATTTTATCTGATCTATAAAGCAGTGATAATTTCAAGTCTTGACAACCCCTATGAGATGTTGTTCGGGGAATTAAATCAGGAAAAAGAAAGATACAAAAATCTTTTCACGACAATGAAAAGCGGAGTAGTTGTTTATGAACCGGTTGACAACGGAGAAGACTTCCTGATCAAGGATATAAATCCGGCAGTGGAAAAAATAGAAGGGGTGAAAAAGGAAGATATCATCGGAAAAAAATTACTTTCGTTTTCCCCAACTCCAGAGAAATAGGCTTTTTGGATAATTTAAGAAGGGTCTGGAATACAGGCAATCATATTCATATAGACCCCTTCCACTATTATGACTCTAAAAGAGAAGGATGGAGGGACAACGATATCTACAAACTTGCAAATGGAAATGTTGTTGCAGTGTATGAGGATATCACAGAAAAAAAGGATATACAAATACAGCAGGCACGGCTCATAAAAGAACTGAAATCAGTCAACCAGATCCTTCGCCACGACATATTCAATGACCTTAATGTAATTTTAATGTCTGTAGATTTATTCAGGAATAAAAGGGATGACAAATATCTTGATATGATTAAAAGAGCAGTAGAAAAGAGTATTTCCCGGATAAACGAAATGAAAATATTTGAAAAAACACTGGATTTTGAGAAAAAACTCAAACCATTTCAATTAAATAAGGTTTTTGAAAAATTACATGATCAATATGATTTGAAAATAAACATAGAAGGCGATGCCACAGTCATGGCCGATGAGGTCATATATTCAATTTTTGAAAACCTGCTAGAAAATTCAATTAAACATGGGAAGGCAGATACTGTTGATATAAAAGTAAAAGAGACAGAAGATGAAGTAGAAGTCATAGTAAGTGATAACGGGACCGGCATACATGATTCCATAAAAAAGAAGATTTTTGATAAAGGATTTTCCACAAGTAATGGTGGAATGGGTTTATACATTGTCAAAACTGCAATGGATCGTTATGGTTCAATACAGGTAGAAAACAATAATCCACACGGAGCTCTTTTTATTCTCAAATTTAAAAAATATCTAGGCAACGAAAATGGTAAAATCTGAATGAATCCAACTGCTGGAAGAGAAGATGATTACAGGCAGAGAAGGATTTTTTGTATGGGCAAGCAGGAATTTGACGTAAATCTCGAGGAAATCCAGGATGTTTTTAAAGAACACAGGAATGTCAAAATCAGGCGTGTTTTCCTCAATCTGTATGCTTTAACGACTTTTACTGCAGTGGGTACAATCCTAACCTCTAAAAACACAATTTTTTAGAAGAGTGGTATTTTTCCTAGTTAACTATATCACAAAAGATTGGTGCGGGGGGTGGGATTCGAACCCACGAACTTCTACAAGACAGGGTCCTAAGCCCTGCGCCTTTGGCCTGGCTGGGCAACCCCCGCAAAAGATAGCTAACAGATAGCGCACTGGCATATTAATGTTACGAAAATGAGATATTTCAATCTATTTTCAACTTCTTTTCTCTGTATTTGCCATGCTTCCCATCATGCTTTCGATCTGGCTTTTGAGCCTTTCAGGGTTGGAACTCACAAGGATAACGCTTCTGAAATACCCGTTATTCTTTCTGATTCGCACACCCGTGTCATGAGAACTTGCAAAAACAAGGGTCCTTCCATGTACCCGTAAGCCCCAACCCATGTAAACACCCAGTCCGGGCTCAAGTTCCACAGATTCGATTTCAGAAAAAGGAATCCGGTATTTCAGGGGCGGGTAACTCACAAGCACACCTTCCGAGCTTACCGAATATTTCAATTTCAGGATACCCTGCATTGCAATCGAATAAACCACAAAAACAAAAGCTACAATGTAGAATTCTTCGCGATCTGCCCCGAAACCAAATAGTGAGAAATAAGAAAAGGCAGTCACTGCCAGCAATATGCAAAAAACTCCCCACAGAAAAACTTTCATCGCAGCACTTAATGGTGCTTTTTCACTATACATGCAATAAACCTCAAGCCGATTTGATCGTTAGTTTCAGCCTTTCAATGACCTTTCCAACAGAAAAGCTTCTCATAATGGAAAATAGAATCACTATGGAATAAAAAACTGTTGTAATGTAAAAACAAAAGGGGTGAAATGCGCCGACCGGGATTCGAACCCGGGTTTAAGGCTTGGAAGGCCTCAGTCATAGCCACTAGACCATCAGCGCACGGGTATCCCTTCATAGCCTTTTTTTAGATATAACCCTTTCGGCAGAGGGTTTTCCATCAGGTATTGCAAGTATTGCATAATATTTAGGGTTAATCTTCCTTCAAAACACGGATCTTGTCCCTGAGCATTGCAGCCCTCTCAAATTCAAGATTCCGGGCAGCTTCATGCATTTCAGATTCGAGGTCAATAATCATATCCTGAAGCTCAAGAGGTGACAGGTTTTCGGCAATTGCAAATTCTGGCACCGATTCAACTAGCGATTCTTCTGACTCCACGAGTTCCCGCTGAATAGCTTTAGTGATACTCTGAGGAGTAATGCCATGAATTTTGTTATACTCAAGCTGGAGATTCCGCCTACGATCCATCTCAGCCATGGCCCTTTGCATGGAACCTGTTACTTTGTCAGCGTAAAGAATAGCATAGCCGTCAACATTTCGCGAAGCACGACCAATTGTCTGTATAAGAGAGCGTTCCGATCTCAGGAAACCTTCCTTGTCCGCATCCAACACCGCAACAAGGCATACCTCCGGAATATCTAACCCTTCCCTGAGAAGATTAATTCCCACAAGTACATCAAATTCTCCTTTTCGGAGGGAGCGTACAATTTCCGCCCTTTCAAGTGTATCGATGTCCGAGTGCATATAGCGAACTTTAATTCCCATCTCAAGAAGGTAATCAGTCAGATCTTCCGCCATTTTTTTGGTGAGAGTTGTAACAAGAGTTCTGTAACCTTTTTTGGTAACGTTCCTGATCTCAGCCATCAGGTCATCAATCTGATTCTTCACAGGTCTTACATAAACTTCAGGATCAACGAGCCCTGTAGGACGAATAATCTGTTCCACCACCTGAGTGCTCAATTCCAGCTCATAATCTGCGGGGGTCGCAGAAACATAGATGGTCTGGTTCAAGCGTTGCTCGAACTCTTCATAGTTAAGCGGTCGGTTGTCAAAAGCCGAAGGAAGCCTGAATCCGTATTCAACCAGGGATTTTTTCCGTGCCCTGTCGCCATTATGCATCCCCCTTATCTGGGGGATAGTTACATGGGATTCATCGATAAAAGTTATGTAATCATCAGGGAAGAAATCCAGCAGCGAAGACGGGGGTTCGCCCGGCATCCTGCCGTCAAAATGGCGTGAGTAATTTTCAATTCCGTTGCAGTAACCCAACTCTTCAATCATCTCAATATCAAACTTAGTACGCTGGGAAAGCCTCTGGGCTTCAATAAGACGGTTTTCAGATTCAAGTTCTGCGACCCTTGCCTCCATTTCCTTTTCAATGGACCTCAGAGCCCGATCCATGTGTTCCATTGGCATAACAAAATGCTTGGCTGGATAGATCATAACATTTGATTCAGGATCAACTTCTGCAATCGTTTTGCCCGTTAGGGGTTCAAAATAGCTAAGTCTGTCAATTTCATCCCCAAACAGCTCAACCCTGACAGCCCGATTATCCTGCGCCGGGAATATCTCTACAGTGTCACCACGTGAACGGAATGTGCCTTGCGTAAATTCAATTTCATTCCTGTTGTACTGGATGTCCACCAGTCTTCCGAATAGTTCTTTCCTGCCGATTTCCTCGCCCTGTTTAAGGAAAATAGACATGTTTCGCCATTCCTGTGGTGAACCAAGATTGTAAATACAGGAAACACTCGCAACAACAATGACATCCCTGCGTTCAAGAAGAGAACGTGTTGTAGACAACCTAAGACGGTCAATTTCATCGTTTACGTGTGAATCTTTTTCTATATACGTGTCAGTTGTCGGTAGGTAGGCTTCCGGTTGGTAATAATCATAGTAGCTGACAAAATATTCCACAGCGTTGTTAGGAAAAAAGTCACGAAATTCAGAAAACAGCTGTGCTGCAAGTGTTTTATTGTGTGCTATGACGAGTGTTGGCCGTTGCACGTTTTGAATCACGTTGGCCATTGTGAACGTCTTCCCCGAACCTGTGACACCCAGCAATGTCTGGTGTTTGTGTCCTTCCAGAATACCGGTACTAAGCTTTTCTATTGCCTGTGGCTGGGAGCCTTTCGGAGCAAATTCTGACACAAGTTCAAACGATGGCATTGCATTTCACAGTGTGTTTTGAAAGTGTAAATATGTAATCCTGTAGTCAGCGGAAAAAGACAAACAGTATAATATAGAGGAGAACTAGCACAACAGCAAGTTTCATCGCAACTTCAGCTCCCTTGCTATCTGAGCCAAATACTATTGGAATTGGTCCAATCATTATCACGCCACCGCCGGAAAAATGCGATTGCTCCCTGACCGTATTTTCAAAACCAGAATCGCTGCCATTTTGTTTTTTACCATTGTTTTGTGAAGATACGCCTGATTTTACCATCAGTAGTACACCATAGATCAGCAAAATCATTCCCACAATTATTAGAAAATCACCAATCATCATACTCCCCTCCGTAGGATCATATAGAAAATAAAGAGGGCAGCTCCGACAAACAACATTGTTGTTGTGATTTCAGGAGAAGAACCAAAAGCAATGGGAAATGGCCCTATGAGAATAATTCCGCCAAACTCTGAATTGCTTCCACTGTTCTCAAATGCTTTCACTATTAATCCTATAACAAGAAAAAAAATACCTAAAAAAATCAATGAAATGCCCTTTTGGAAACTTGAACCTGAAGACATTGTCTTCAATTAGGAAATACACTAATTTAAATCATACCCTGTGAAGGTATAAATGAGCATTTTTCTGGCTGTTTTCAACTGGATTTTCGTCGCCAACAAAAAGATATTCCCTGCGGTTACGGTTGCCTCGCCTCTCAACAAGGTTTTTGTGGAACATTCTGGAGAGGTAAGTTGAAACGGTACTCAGTTTGATGGGTCCGTAGATGGTTTCGTAATGTTGTTGGATGTCCTGTGAAGTGGCCCATACCCTTGGAAACTCATATTTCAAAAACAGTTCAAGCCTCTCACTTATCGTTAGTGGAGTACCTGTGGCCTCATTCCGAACAAATCGGCTGGACTTTTCCACCGCAGCATGCTTCCCAATATGTTCCTGAGTGGTGGGTGGTGGTACGGGAAGAGTATTTTGTTGAGGCGCATACTGCGGTGGAAATTGTGTCCAGCAGGTAGGATAATATTGATAGAACATTTGTGGCACTGGTTGTGGAGGAACCTGTGGTTGTTGGATGGACCTGGATGAAGATTCGACTGATGGAGGTTGCGTGTCACCAATCATCTCGATGAATTGAATTAGTTTCTGTTCCCAGCCATCACCTTCCAGTCTGATAGTGGCGATTTCCTTGTCATCGTCATCAAACACTTCTAGCCGAACCTTCATCCTCAAGCCTCTTGATGAATCCATCCATCCCCTCAGACGTATGAATTCGCAATACCACTCATCCCCTCTGACGATGGCTTGCAAGTTTATTGTGAAGTTGTGGTTACAATTCACATTACAAATATAATGTGATTTGACAAATTAATAGTAAACACTGATTACATATAAATGTTTCTAATAGATTACTGTAGAATACTGTTTTTGCAGAATTTAATGCCATAATAAGCTATAATAATACAAAAAGCCCTGTATTTTTAATGGCTCTATCGACATATCAAGAAACTAATTAGAGCAATAATCTATAGATATATAACTAATTTCCAGTGGAAATGAAGGGGTTAGTTTTAGACTGTATTAAAGTGTTATTTAATCTTTAAATTCAGAAATAAATCTATTATTGGCTTTAAAATTGAAAAACAAAGAATGAATAAAAACTAACAATGTGATTGTGAAAACAGTGAATAAAGATTTTTTAGCGTTTGCCTGCAAAAGAAGATACTATAGTTGGGTTTATATTGGATGATATCTATAGGCTGTCCACATGACAGATGCTGATGCAGGAACACCCACAGAGATTAAAAACTCGGATAACACGGCTGCATTTAATGAAAAAACGGATTATGAGAGCCTTGTCCGAGAAATCGAGGAGCTTAAGCTTAAGAACGAGGGCTTAAGAGCAAAATTGCTTGAATCAAATTTGCTCGCAAATAGCTATCTCGAGGAAATATCCAAACTTAAAGAGCAACTGGATCGGGTAACCTCTCCACCATTTTTTATAGCTAGTGTGATGGAGATAGATGGAGACATGGCGCTGTTACGCCAGCATGGCAATAATCAGGAAGTTATGACTACCATTCCACCTGAACTTGCACACCGACTTGAAATTGGCTCAAGGGTTTCTATCAATGCGGCATTTGCAATTATAGACGTACTTAGCAAGGCCACCGATGCGCGGGCGCAGGTCATGGAAGTAATTAATTCCCCGGGGATTAGTTATGATATGATCGGAGGACTGGAAGACGTGCTCAAAGAAGTCATCGAGGCTGTCGAGCTTCCACTCACAGAACCCGAGCTTTTTGAGAAAATAGGTATTGAACCTCCAAGCGGCGTCCTTTTGTATGGTGAACCCGGCACAGGGAAAACACTCATCGCTAAGGCTGTGGCGTCCAGTGCACATGCCACGTTTATCCGCATGTCCGGCTCGGATCTTGTGCAGAAGTTTATCGGTGAAGGCGCAAGGCTTGTAAAAGACGTTTTCCAGCTCGCAAGGGACAAATCACCATCTATCTTGTTCATTGATGAAATTGATGCCGTTGGCGGAATGAGAACCCATGACGGTACAACGGGTTCTGCTGAAGTAAACAGAACAATGCTTCAGTTATTGTCCGAGATGGACGGGTTCGATCCCAGCGGCAATGTCAAAATCATAGCGGCAACAAACCGTATTGATTTGCTGGACCCGGCACTGCTTCGACCGGGAAGGTTTGATAGGATAATTGAAGTTCCGCTTCCTGATGAGAAGGCAAGGCTGGAAATCCTGAGGATTCACACCAGACAAATGAATCTGGCAAAGGACGTGAACCTTGAGAAACTTGCAAAGATGAGTAACGGCCTCAGTGGTGCAGACCTGAAGATTATTGTGAAGGAAGCAGGTATGTTTGTGCTCCGCCGCAGAGAGGAGGAAGTTACCATGAAGGATCTGCTTGATGCCTTTGAGAAGGTTACCACGGAAGACGAACAGCCACTACCCGGTGGGATGTTTGTATAACCCACCTCTCTAGTTTTTTAGAACAAAAAATTAATATAGATTAATCCGTATTTAGGTGGTTAGTACGTGTGCTCCGATAGTGTAGCACGGCCAATCATACAGGACTCTCACTCCTGTGACTGGGGTTCGAATCCCCATCGGAGCATTTCTATTTTTATTATTCAGTGTTTTCAATATAGCATCTCATGAAATCAATTCATGATTTTCCCATAGATTGCTATGCAAGATGATTGAGCCACCGCACATTTTAGACATAAAAAATCTACGATTATCATTCTACACCCAAAAACGGAATAGATAATTTTCAAAGAAACAATAAATTCAGACTCTTGTTCATTTACCCCCATAAAAATCATCGAAAACTGCTCTGCTTTTTTGAATAATTCGTTTCTTTGAGAGTAGTGAGTAAGGATCGAGTAATTCATTAACAAAAATTGAATAAAATACATCATGTTGTTCTTTTGAGATAGGATTCATACCATGTACAAACAATGAAGCCATACTTTGGGTATATTAAGTACTTGGAGGCAATGTCTTGGATTGTTTGCATTCAGGAATACCCAATGGAGTATTCGATTAAAAAAAGCGCAAACAATCCTGAATCATTTTAGTATATGGATGAATCCCTATGGGTAGCAATATAAATCATAATTAACATAATACAATTGTGTACATGAATCTGATCACGATTTGGGGTAAATGAAGTAATATGAACCTAGTCATCTGGATCCTGATTTTTCTTTGTTTGGTACAATCTGCTTTGTTTTCCGGGCTTACGATAGGGCTTTTTGGTTTAACTCGCTTATGGCTTGAAACCGAAGCAGAAGCTGGCAACAAAAGTGCAGCAAAAATACTGGAAATAAGAAAGGATTCAAATTACCTGCTAACTACATTGTTATGGGGTAATGTTAGTGTTAACGTCTTAATTGCGCTGCTAACTGATTCTGTTATGACAGGAACTGCAGCGTTCATATTTTCAGCAGTCTTTATCACATGTTTTGGAGAAATTGCCCCACAGGCCTACTTCACAAGAAAAGCTATGAGTGCTGGTGCATAGCTTGTGCCGATGGTCAGGTTATATCAAATTCTGTTCTACCCTGTGGCAAAACCTACAGCTATGATGCTTGATCACTGGCTTGGAAAAGAGCAGATGACTTATTTCAAGGAAAATTCTTTCCGCATAATGCTTGAGAAACACATAAAATCTTCAAAAACAGATATAGGAAGATTTGAAGGTATTGGAGCTCTGAATTTCCTTTCAATTGACGACATAAGTATTTCTGAGGAAGGTTCTGTCATAGATCCAGATAGCATTATTACGCTTCCAATTGAAAATGGGCTTCCGGTTTTCCCGGAAATAACACGGGAACCTTCCGATCCGTTTCTCAAAAGGATTAATATATCTGGTAAAAAGTGGGTAATAATAACGGATCACCTTTTCCAGCCTGTAATGGTAATGGATGCCGATGGTTTCCTCAGAGATGTCCTTTTCAGGGAAAAACCATTTAATCCTTTTGCATATTGCCATCGCCCAATAGTGATTACATCTCCTGATACAAAACTGGATAGTGTAATTCCGAGACTGAAGGTCTATTCAGTACACCCGGATGATGATGTTATTGACATGGATCTCCTTCTCTATTGGGGACCTGATGAAAAACGAATCATAACAGGTTCCGATATACTTGGGAGACTACTACGTGGAATTGTCGTGAGAGTATGATTTACCATTCCCTTATTATGAAAAATACCTGATTTGAAAAATCAAGAATGAGAGATTTTAATGAATAATTTCATCTCCGCTTTTTCAGAGCCATCTTTTCTTCTTGAAATAGAAAACCATTAAGAGAAGAATCATGACCATCACTACCAACACTGCAGGATACCCCCATCTCCATTGTAGCTCTGGCATGTACTCGAAATTCATTCCATAAACCCCTGCAATAAAACTAAGGGGAATAAAAATTGTTGCAATTATAGTCAGTGTTTTCATAACTTCGTTCATACGGTTGCTTACACTGGAAAGATACAGTTCAATCATTCCGGAAAGCATTTCTTTGTAAGTTTCAACGGTATCTATTATTTGTATAGTATGATCATAAAGATCTCTCAGGAAAATCACTGTTTTTTCCTGTATCAGAAGTGAATCTCTTCGCTCAAGATTACGAATGACTTCTCTTAGTGGCCAGACGGCTTTTCTCAGAAAAATCATCTCACTTCTCAGGTAATTTATCTCTTCCAGTATTTCCCGGTCGGGATCGCCGATTAACTCTTTTTCGATGTCATCAATATATTCCCCCAATCTTTCCAGCATGATGTAATAATTGTCCACAATTGCATCCATCAGGTTATAGGCAAGGTAATCAGACCCCATTGTCCTGATCCTTCCTTTTGATTTTTGGATTCTTTCACGCAGATGACCAAATACATCCTTCTCAGATTCCTGAAATGAAATCACATAATTTTTCCCCAGAATCAGGCTTATCTGCTCTGCCATAATATCGTTTTCTGTTTCTTCAAAATACAGCATTTTAAGAACAATATACAGGAAATCTCCAAAATCTTCCATCTTAGGGCGCTGGTTCGTGTGGAGAATATCCTCAAGAACAAGGGGATGCAGGCCAAAATAAGAACCTATTTTCTCAATAACATCGATGTTGTCAATTCCGGTCACATTGATCCATGTTACTTTCGCTGTATCCTTGTAAGGGAAAATATCTTCCACCCTTTCAACAGTTTGCTCTTCAAAGCTTTTTGAATCATAGTCAATAACAGAAATGGTGGTTTTCTCGCACCGCTTTTCTCCAACTTTCATCAATGTGCCTGGAGGAAGACCAGCTTTTGTTGATACCTTGGATGAGTGTCTTAACAAAGGGCACACCTTCTTTTCCCAGATCTGCTCTCTTTATCAATACCACCGTCGTAGCGATCACTGTAATAAACCGAATAATACTATCTTTTCATGTGTTCCCTCTCCCGAGAACTATCTGGACAAAATGTCCTTGGGACAATCCGGAAATTTGTATTTAAATTATTTTTGCAATCTCACTTAAACATATCCGAAAATTCATCCTAATTGAAAGCAAACCTATATATTCAAACGTTTATTTTATCAGGTGTCGTCTATAAATACCCGAAAATCCTCCCAAACTCACAATAGTGTTATTGGAATTGACAGGGTTTCCGATGGGATAGCGTACAGTCTTGAACAGTATTCGATAACAAGGTTGATAAGACCGTGTGTAAAATATGTCGGTCTAACACATGAAATTTTGCAGGTGTAATAATGATGAATGATAAATCCGACGCTTTTGGAGCAAAAGATACTTTCACATTTAATAAAAAAGAAATTACTATCTACCGTCTGAGCAAACTGGAAGAAGAAGGACTTTGTAATGTAGCCTCTCTGCCCTATTCAATAAGAGTTTTGCTTGAAAACCTTCTGAGAAATGTTGATGGGAACGTTGTAACCGCAGATAACGTAAAAAGTCTTGCAGGCTGGGCTGCAAACAATGTCCCACAAACCGACATTCCTTTTATTCCTTCAAGGGTAATCCTACAGGATTTTACCGGTGTACCTGCAGTTGTTGATATTGCCGCAATAAGGTCAGCCATGGCAAGGCTTGGAGGAAAGCCGGAGGAAATAAATCCTGTGATTCCAGCAGATCTTGTTATTGATCATTCCATCCAAATAGATTGCTACGGAAGCTGCAATGCACAGGAATGCAATGAGAAATAGGAATTCCAAAGAAACAGGGAAAGATATGAACTGCTGCACTGGGCACAGAATGCCTTTGACAATTTCCGTGTAGTTCCTCCTGGAAGCGGCATTATTCACCAGGTAAATCTAGAACATCTTGCAAAGGTAGTCCATTTTAAGGAACATAACGGCGAACTCGTTGGTATTCCGGACACCCTTGTGGGTACTGATTCCCATACTACCATGATAAATGGTCTGGGTGTTCTTGGTTGGGGAGTCGGTGGAATTGAAGCTGAAGCTGTAATGCTCGGACAGCCATACTATATGCCAATCCCCGAAGTTGTGGGCTTCAAACTTTATGGCGAATTACAGGAAGGCGTAACCGCCACTGATCTTGTACTTACCGTTACCCAGATGCTTAGGGAACACGGCGTTGTTGGCAAGTTTGTTGAATTCTATGGTCCCGGCTACAGAAAATTAACTCTCACAGACAGGGCAATTCTTTCCAATATGAGTCCGGAATACGGGGCAACCATGGGATTTTGCCCGGTGGATGATATTACTCTTGATTACATGCTGATGACAGGCAGGAGCCAGGAGCACGTGGAAATGGTCAAAGCTTACTGCATGAAACAGGGATTATTTGCATTGGCAGACGCACCCGATCCCGAATACACCTCCACGCTTGAGCTGGATATGAGTTCTGTCAGACCTTCTCTTGCTGGCCCAAAAAGACCACAGGACAGAATATTGCTTGAGAATATGCCTGCTAACTTCCACCAGACAATAAAAGACGTTTTTGCCATGAAAAGGGGTGGATGTTTTGAGGAAGATTCCGAATACAGCCGCTGGCTTGAGGAAGGAGGATATAGTGTAGTGGAAAAAACCCACGAACATCACAGTGGCATTTCAAAAATAAAATGTGAAGATGAAATTCCTTCCCTGTCACATGGTTCAGTGGTTATTGCTTCAATAACTTCCTGTACCAACACCTCAAACCCCGCAGTTCTCATAGGAGCAGGTTTAGTGGCTAAAAAAGCCGTTGAGCGTGGATTAAAAGTCAAGCCATTTGTGAAGACAAGTCTCGGACCTGGTTCACGGGTAGTGACCAAGTATCTTGAGGCTGCAGGACTTATGCCATACCTTGAAGCACTGGGGTTCCATCTTGTAGGTTATGGATGTCTTACATGTATTGGAAATAGTGGACCGCTTCGTGAATCCATCTCAAAGCAGATTGAAGATAAAGATTTGACCGTAGCTGCTGTCCTCAGCGGAAACAGGAATTTCGAAGGCAGGATTAGTCCATATGTCAAAGCCAACTATCTTGCATCTCCGATGCTTGTGGTTGCTTTTGCTCTTGCAGGTACTGTTGACGTTGATCTCACTTCTGAACCAATTGCCTGTGATCCAAACGGGCAGCCTGTATACCTTGAGGAAATATGGCCAACAAGTGCTGAAATTGAAAGCTACATCACTGAATACGTGAAACCGGAAATGTTTGAAGTGGAGTATTCTAACGTATTCAAGGGATCTGAACTCTGGAGAAAACTCGATGCACCCAAAGGATTACTTTATGATTGGAATACAGAATCTACATACATCCAGGAACCGCCATTCTTCCAGGAGTTTCCCATTGACATTGGTAACATGGGTGACATAAAGGATGCCAGGACACTTGTGTTTGTGGGTGATAGCATAACAACGGATCATATATCTCCTGCAGGACAAATTCCGCAGGATTATCCTGCAGGCAAATACCTTATTTCCAAGGGTGTCTCCAAAGAAAACTTCAATTCATACGGTTCCAGAAGAGGAAACCACGAAGTAATGATGCGTGGTACTTTCGGCAACGTGCGTCTTAAAAACAAACTTGTACCTGGTAAAGAAGGTCCATGGACAATCTATCTTCCCACAGGAGAGGAGATGTTCATTTACGACGCAGCCATGCAATACATGAAGAACAATATCCCGCTTGTAGTCATTGCGGGCAAGGAATACGGCACAGGCAGTTCACGTGATTGGGCCGCTAAAGGCACACAACTGCTTGGTGTAAAAGCTGTAATAGCCGAATCCTATGAGAGGATCCACCGGAGCAACCTTGTGGGGATGGGTGTTCTTCCATTACAATTCAAAGATGGTGAAAGTGCAGAAACCCTTGGTCTTAAAGGAGACGAAATATTTGACATCCTTGGTGTTTCAAATATACAACCCGGAGGGGAATTGCAGGTTGTGGCAAAGACTGCAGACGGCAGTGAAAAATCGTTTAATGTAGTTGTGAAACTCAATTCCAATATTGAAGTGGAATATTGTAAAAACGGCGGCATATTGCACAAGTTCCTGAGGGATAAGGTGAAAGGGGAATAATTCTCCCCCTTTCATTTTTTACTTTTCCCACTATTGGAAGGCACGATGTTCTTTGGTTGTACTTGATAACTCCAGTGGCAAAGCCGAGTTCAAAACCGTTGCTGCTATGATGGATTGAAAATACAAAATATCGAGGAACAACAGTATATAGCAAACTTCTCAAATAATTTATTCTATTGAGTGAACCCGTCATAAATCTCTTTGTAAATACCAAAGCGAGTAGTAAAATACATTTACAGTGAAATGTTTTTAGTATTTTATTTGATTTTGTAAATTATTTTAGAAAGTCTTTAATTGACCCTCATCGCTGAAATCACCAGCCACCCCATAAAGCAGCGGCCATAAGTCAAAGAAAACAATTAGATTGTGATTTTATGAACAAATGCATATAAGCTTTAAGCCACTTCACTACAAAAATATCAGCTTTGTTTTATAGGCTTGATTGATACCATTTTCAAACCGTTTTTTGTTTCAACTGAATACTCCACCTCGATGAATTTTGAAATTATGTCCATGTTTGTTCTCGCATGGCTGCTTAATGTATTTGTCGTAAATACGGATCTACCATCAGCCAATGCCATATAGGGCAGGAGCTGATCGCTTAAGAACACATCTACACTTGCACCGGAATCAATATATTCTGCAAGTTTTTTTGCTGTATTTAGACCAATAACTTCAGCTCTGACACCTCTTTTTCCGAGAGTGTCTGCACCAATTATGGCATTCTCAAAAATCGCCCGAAGGGTAACTCCTGAACCCGTGGAATAGCACTCTGAATAAGTTGCCTCAATATCTATTGGGACATCATACCGACTGGAGAGGTATTCCTGTGCACTTTTTGCTTCACGAGAAGAGACTTCTGCCTTTTCAAGATCTGATGATGAATGCGCTAGTCCATCGATTTTTAGCAGTTTTCCTCTTTCAGATAGATCAAGCGCCGCAAGTTTTCCATCTTTCAGGGTTTCGGCAGAAACATAAACTCTGGCACCTCCTTTTGGGTAATAACCATTTCTTTCAATGCGAATCGATATTTCATAACCCATTTCTGCAAGCATTGGACACAAGATGTTTTTAATATACACTAGAGGTGGACTCCATTTTCCATAAGTCCCACCGCCATTGATAGTGATATCAATTCTTCTCTGAAGTTTTGTCAGTGGAATCATGAGCCCCTGAAGCACAAGTCCGATGGACCCGGCGGTTGGAATATCTATCTGTATATCTTTTGATACAATTGACCCCGGAATAAATTCAAGTTTGGGAGAGCCGATAACTGCTCCTTTGAGATCTGCATCACAAAGTTCTGCAATCGCCTTTATAGCGGCTATGTGCTGAGCCTTTAATCCGGGTACTTTCCGTCTTGAACGTATATTTTCTATCTTCAGCGGGGTTCCTGTGACTGCAGAAAGAGCTACCGCAGTCCTTACAATCTGCCCACCCCCTTCTCCATGGGAGCCGTCTATTGTGATCATAATTTTGGAACTTCCAGTGACAAATTAGTCAGATTCTACTTTTTGATATATCGTTTTATCTTTGTATTTTATACGGAGTATTCTATGATAAGGTATCATAGTATCAGGGAAAATTGTAAAAAACATGTGCCCTATGTGCACGATAGCATCTCCAAAAACTGTTTTTGTATCTCCTGGTGCTCCTCGGTGAATATACTGTATGGTACACTTGCTTATATCAAGTCCTTCTTTCCATTTCAGCTCATTGAATATATCCCTGGGGCGTTTTGATTTTATTTCATCAATCACAAGATACCTTCCGAAAGATTTCATACGCAAAATGTACCTTAAAGTATATACCAAATACTTAAAATATCTAAGGAAATAGCCAATCTCATATTTAGCATCATTTTCCGTATTTACAAATAGTTTTTTACTATGGAATTAGATGATGATTAGATCCATGTAGAAAGTCAGGAAGGAAAGAGAGACTACATTCGATTTTACAACAGCCTATCCAATCAAACTAACAATGTGATAAAATTTGAGCAGTTGTCTTTTTAAGATTTGCCAAAAAAAACTTATGGTGCGAGGGAAGGGATTCGAACCCTCGAATTCCTACGAAACTAGGCCCTGAACCTAGCGCCTTTGACCTGGCTCGGCAACCCTCGCATTATGATGGCTATAGATAGCACTTGTGATTATTAAGGGTTTTGGTAATTTGAATGTGTAGAAGAAAAGGTGTTGGAGACGTGGAGCGTCCCCAACTAGCACTACTATCAATAAATAAGGATGACAGTTTTTGAGGAGGTTGTCGGTTGGAGGCATGGAGTACCTCCAACCATTTGGATCTAGTCTTGGAAAGACTTTATTGATCATATTCTTCTAGAATTATATAGCCTCTTTGGGAAGGATTTTGCACATAGGCACTTAAACTGACAAGGGTATTAAAAAAGTAGATAGGAATAAAAACCGTTATAATAATTGTAAAAACCTGAAAAAGAAAGAGATGGCAGTTATGCCATCAGTTTGAGAAGTAGCGCTTTCTGTGCATGCAGACGGTTTTCTGCTTCATCAAAAACTACTGAATGCGGACCGTCCATTACCTCTGCAGAAATCTCTTCACCTCTGTGTGCAGGCAAGCAATGCATAACAATTACATCGTTCTTTGCAACATCCACAAGGCTGGAATTTATCTGGTAATCTTTCAGGTCATTAAGCCTCTTCTCTCTTTCATCCTCATCACCCATGGAAACCCAGACATCAGTGTAGAGAACATCCGCATCGGTTGCAGCTTCCAGAGGGTCAGCCGTGATAAGAACTTCACCACCCATTTCCCTTGCCTGAGCAACGATGTTCTCATCTGGCTCATATCCCGACGGACAGGAAACAGCTATTTCCATACCCATCAGGGCACAACCAAGGATCATGGAATTACAAACGTTATTTCCATCACCAACCCATGCAAGTTTGAGGTCTTTAAGATGAGACTTGTATTCCATTATGGTCAAAAAATCCGCCAGAATCTGACAGGGATGTTCCTGATCCGAGAGTGCATTAATAACAGGAATTGTGGAATATTTTGCGAGTTCAGTAACGGTAGAATGGCTGTTAACCCTTGCAGTAATAGCTGCAAGGTATCGTGAAAGCACCTGTGCAGTATCTGCAATTGTTTCTCCTCTTCCAATCTGGAGATCCCTGTAGTTCAGGTATAATGCATGCCCCCCCAGATCGGCCATCCCGACTTCGAAAGAAACACGTGTTCTGGTAGATGATTTTTCAAAAATCATTCCAAGGCTTTTATTTTTGAGAAGGTCTGTAACCTTGCCCCGCGCACGTTTTTCCTTGAGGTCCAATGCCATTTCCAGAATTTCCATGATTTCACCATGGGAAAGGTCGGCCATTGAGAGCAGGTGTTTCATCTAATCAACCCCATGAGTTTATCTCAGTATCCCCTAATTTCTTTCATGTGATTTATTTTCTTTTTAATCAATGCTTCTGTCCCTATATCACTTCTATAATGTAGGTCACCAATGATGTTCTCAATTCCTTCCTGTGCTATGCGTTCTGCTTTCTTGATAGTATCTGCAATACCAACTACCGCAGCGGATCTGGATCTGGTAGTGAAGATCTTTCCATCCATCTCATAAACACTTGAATAGAACAGAATTGCATCGCCCATGTCCCCAAAAATAATTTCCTTGTCAGCATCGGGGTCATCAGGGTATCCTGCAGGCACAACGTATTTGCAAACTGTTGCTTTCTTTGCAAATTTGACATCAAGAGATCCAAGTTTGCCATTTGCAATCGCATCAATCACATCGATCATATCAGTTTCTAGAATTGGTAATACATTCATAGCTTCGGGGTCCCCGAAACGTGCATTGAATTCAATAACTTTAGGTCCATTTTTTGTAAGAATGAATTGCCCATAAAGAATTCCCTTGTAACACACTCCTGTAACATCTTTAAGTGTTTTGACAGTCTGTTTCATGATCTTCTTAGCTATTTCCAGATCATCAGCAAGCATAAACGGAAGTATTACATCGGCATCCGAGTATGATCCCATTCCACCGGTATTAGGTCCGAGATCGTTTTCAAAAGCACGTTTGTGATCCTGTACACATGGGGCAAAAGCAAGGTTTTCGCCGTCAACAAATGCCTGTAGGGTAAATTCTTCACCCTCAAGTTTTTCCTCAATTACCACCTCGCCTTTTTCAAGCATTTCTTTTGCATACTCATAAGCTTCGTTTGTATCAGCCAGCTGATCTCCCATGATCTTGACACCTTTGCCGCCGGTAAGGCCGGCAGGTTTCACAGCTACATCCTGAAGCTTCTCAATAAATTCCTTTAGCCCTTCATCATTTGAAAAAACCCTGTATTCCGGGCAGCCATCGATATTGTTATCCCTCATGAAATTTCTTGCCCAAGCCTTATCAAACTCTATACGGGCAACTTCCTTCTTCGGACCGACCACAGGGATTCCTGCCGATTCAAAGGAATTGGAAAGACCGACAGACAGAGGGGCTTCCGGTCCAATAATCGCAACATCAATTTTATTTGAAGTGGTATATTCAACCACCCACTCAATGTTTGTTTCTTTTTCAAGCAGGAAATCCTTGCATAACCTTGCAATCCCAGGGTTTTGTTTTGCCATCACCGCATAGATTTCCGGATGCTTCGGACTTCTGGCAATAGCTTCTGCAATGGCATGTTCTCTCCCTCCGCCACCGATAACAAGAACTTTCATATATAAACCTCGTTTCCAAAAAAGTTTGTCAGATAGATTTCAATAGACAGGTTCTCAGACTTTAATAGAATAGTAGATTCCTAATACACAATAAATAGTTTCCGATCTATGTTTTCACATCTTACCGGCTGCTTTTTCAAGAATACGGGATGCTCTGACAAGTGGAACAAGTTTGATGCCCCTAGCTCTCAGAGACTCCATTGCGCCTTCTTCCCGATCAACTACAGCAACCACTGTATTTACAACAACACCTTCACTTCTGAGTACATCGACTGCGTCTATAACCGATCCCCCACTGGTGGTAACATCTTCTATTAGAACTACAGTTTCTCCCTTTCTCACATCACCTACAAAGCGCCCTCCGGTTCCGTAACCTTTTTCAGATTTCCTGATCAGGAGCAATGGATATCCTGTTATCAGTGATACGGCAGTTGCAAGAGGTACACCCCCAAGAGCCACTCCTGCGATCCTATCGACCTGCATACTCCTTATTTTTGCGGAAGCCATTTCCGAAATAAGCTTCAGGACTTTGGGGATGGAAGTTGCCTTTTTGATATCAATATAATAGCGACTCTTTTTCCCGGAAGAGAGGGTAAAGTCCCCATACCGAATTGCTTCGCAGTCCCTGAGGGTATCAATCAAATGATCTTCTGTGTATTGTTTCATGTTTAAAATCTCCCTTTTACCATGGTTCTTTCTTGATTCCCATCATGTACCCGATTATGTTTGTTGTAATGTGAAGCAAAGGAGTTACTATAATTGTGGCCAGTACTACGGATAAAGTAAAATTGCTGAAGAACCAGACAGGACTTGTAATACTCGTAAGTAGCCATGCTCCCGCAACGAAATCAAGCTGGTCAACTCCGGGCAAAGGAGCACCTCTTTTCTTTCCAAGCCTTCGCTTGACAAAACTCATAGCCATGTCCCCCAGCAATGAACCAATTGCAAGGGAAGCTGTGACTACAAACGCCGAGTATGTTGAATCACCAAACGACGGAAGATCAATTCCAAAAATCTGCAGATCTCCCATCCAAAAAAGAATCATTCCCAGAATAATCCCACAGAGGGAGCCGGCTACAAACCCGCGAATGGTCTTTCCATCACCCAACATCCTGTTCCCGTCAGCCATTATCCGGCCTCCATCGATAGGTCTGCCTCCTCCAAAAAAAGCAGCACATGGGCTGGGAACGTATGCAGGTAACATTAACCAGAGTGCAATAACAACTATATCCAGCGTATTATCAGTCCTTAATCTTTGGTTCCAATATAATGGCTCTTTATTAAGTATTTTCCATACGAATTCAGTCTAACTGAAGAGTTAAAACAGCAAAGAACCACTTCATGGGATTGTTATATATACTTAATCCCCCCTAATTCCAGTTTCAGATTTGAAGAAGGGATGCATTTGAAGCTTGATTTTAATTTATTATCAAAAGACAATCTTGTATCTGCAACAGTCTTTTCATTTGCTGTGCTCGTGGTATTGCTCACAATTGGAATGCTCACACCCCTTGTTATAAAATTAACAAGTGGCATGGAGATAAGCATGAGTGCTGAGTATTTCAACCTCCGTACAGCACCTTTTGCGATCCTACTTGTTTTGCTGCTCTCTGCCTGTATCCTTGTGGAAAAATATTCACAAAAACAAGTTTTTATGTTTGTCGGAGGTGAGGTTATAGCATCCCTATTATTTTTACTTGCTTCACCTACCGGAGATTGGAAAACAGATTTGGTTCTTCCAATGTTTATAGGCACTGTTTTAGTTGTATTGTATCGATTAGTCAAAATTATAAATGAGAGATCAGGAAAGGTACTTTTAAGAGGAATTGGAGCTCATGTCATCCATATCGGTATATTGCTGATAATATTTGGAGTAATTGTAAGTTCCACAATGAAAATTGAAGAATCTGCAATACATATGGAGAATATTGAAAGCTCATTTGAAGATATAGATTATAGTATAATGGTCACCGACATGACTTCAGATTATGAGGGCAATCCTTACAGAGAGTATCCGGGATCGTCATATATCACACATGTCGAATTTGACGTTTACAAAAATGGCGCTTATTTTGATTCGGGAACTCTGGATTACGTCACTGATATCAAATGGCGGCAGACATACACAACTACTTACATCAACCGGGGATTATTTGAAGAGCTTTTCATAGCTCCTCGCGCATTGGATGAAAAAAACAATAAAATTGATCTTTATGTCAGGGTTGTGCCATTCATTACATTTGTCTGGGCCGGAAATCTAATGATGCTTTTAGGTATGATCATATTACTTGCCCAAGGATTGCTGCCAAAAGGAAAGAGTCATGGAGGAAAATGAAAAATGAATTTCGGTATGGTTTTTATATGGGCTTCATTTATCTTTGCATTTGGAGCAGCACTATTATCCACTCCTTTTAAGATTAAAAAGATTAATCTATCATATAAATTTGAGATAATGTCCTTTTTATTTATTTCACTTACCTGTATGCTTTTTCTATATTACCTCTACAATGTAGAGGCTTCTTACACCTATGTATATCAACACTCAAGCCTTGATCTTGGGTGGTATTACCGTTTGTCTGCTATGTGGGCAGGGCAACAAGGCTCGCTTTTATTGTGGTCATGGGCACTCAGTTTCATATTGCTGATCATGAGGTACACCTCGCAAAATCGGTCTGAAATGGTGGAATATACACGAACAATATCTCTTTTTATATTATCTGTATACCTGTTGATATTGGTATTGGATAATCCTTTTGCAGTATATTATGTAAAAGCCCAATCAATAGCCATATCGAATTGGAATCCCTTTGTCCATGCTTATCACCTTCAGGATGGTCAGGGCCTAAACCCATTGCTCCGTAATCCATGGATGGCTGTCCATCCTCCTGTCCTATTCATCGGATATGCAGCTTTCACAATTCCATTTGCAGCTACTATTTCTGGCATGCTTTTAAATGACGATGGTTGGAAAAACATTGCCGGTGATTGGATGAGAGTTGGATGGCTTTTCCTGACTGCAGGAATAGGTCTAGGAGGATTCTGGGCTTATGAAGTCCTCGGTTGGGGCGCATGGTATTGGTCATGGGATCCGGTTGAAACATCATCCTTGATTCCATGGCTTGCTTCGACAGCTTTCCTGCACACCCGATACAGTAAAAAAGAAAAGTTCACTTTTACAGCCCCATTACTTTCGACCTGTTCATTCATACTGGTAGTTTTTGCTACTTTTGTAACCAGAAGTGGAATGTGGGCATCTGTACACTCATGGCAGGATTTTACAGCCGAAAGCTTGCTCATAGGTTTATTTCTGTTGACAATCATAGTTTCAAGCACTTATCTTCTTACAAGAAAGTATTTTGAAGAGCAAAACTAAGTGGTTTTATATTTTGAATACTACAAAAAAAGTTATTCAGTTGTTATATTCACAGGAGCTAACCGGGAATATTGGTTCGCATAACGGTTTAACTCTGAATTAATGCGATGTTTTCCTTTTTCACAACATGGTCATAATTTTTGTACCCCAGAATATCAGCAATCATATTTGTGTGCTTACCCTTGATTTTCTGGAGTTCATCGGATGTGTAATCCGTTATGCCCTTTGCGAAAATTTTGCCATTGCAGTCAATTTCCACAATATCTCCACGATCGAAATTTCCGACAATATCAATGACTCCTGAAGGAAGCAAACTCATCCTATTTTGAAGTGCATTGCAAGCTCCTTCATCTACTATAATTTTTCCGGCGGAACGGGCAAGCAGAATCCACCTTATCCTGTTTGAATGTACTTCCTTATCTGCTACAAATAACGTTCCAATATCTTGCCCATAAATGATATTCAAAATTACGTCTTTAACCTGACTATTTGCAATGATCATATGACAGCCTGAAAGGTTACATATTTTGGCGGCTTCAATTTTTGTTCTCATGCCACCGATTCCTTTAGTACTTGTAGGACTTCCTCCATAACTCTCAATTGTAGGAGTGATTTTCTCAACCGTCTTCAATAATTTTGCATTCGGATTCCTTTTAGGATTCTTATCATAAAGGCCATCAATATCAGAAAGTATTATGAGCAGGTCAGCTTCGATTTTGCTGGCAACCATCGCGGAAAGTTTGTCATTATCTCCAAGAGTTGCTTCAATTTCATGGACGCAGGTAGGGTCATTTTCATTTATGATGGGTATAACCCCAAAATCAAGCAGTGCGGATATACTGTTACGTAAATTCAGGTAAGTAAGCCTGTTTGTAAAAGATTCATATGTAAGCAGAATCTGGGCGACGTTCAGACCATATATCCTGAAAGCTTCCATCCATTTCTGCATAAGGATGCTTTGTCCAACTGCTGCTGCTGCCTGGCGCATGGGAATTTCTCGAGGCCTTGAGTTAAGTCCCAGAATCTCTATGCCAGTTCCAATGGAACCTGAGCTGACCAGTATTACCTGTCTGCCTTCCTTATGGAGTCTGGATACCTGAGAAGCCACCTGTTCCATAAAATCAGTGTCGAGACTACCATCTTCCCTGCTAATAGAAGTAGTCCCTATTTTAACCACAATTTTTTGTACGTCTCCCAGTAATTCTTTCCTGTCTGTCAATTGTGCCGGCTCCTAGGTAATGTAAGTAATCTGATTTACAGTACATACTCAATTTTTGAGTTCAATTCATTATGTGTATAACTCTTTGCACCTGGACCACTGTAATCGGCAACTTTATCACCATTTCCTATAAGAATATACTTGTAAATAACAAGACCCTCCATTCCCACAGGACCCCTTGCATGTATCTTATTTGTACTTATTCCAACTTCAGCACCTTTTCCATATCTGAACCCATCAGCAAATCGAGTGGATGCATTAATCATCACACTTGACGAATCCACAAGTGCTGCGAAGTCCTTCATCTTCTGCTGGTTTTCTGTGACAATTGCATCGGTATGATGTGATCCATATTTGTTAATGTGATCAATGGCTTCTCTCATGTCGCCTACAATTTTAACTGAGAGTATCAAGTCATTATACTCAGTATACCAGTCTTCATCAGTAGCGTTTTTTGCGGAAATTGCTTCCTTGCGGGCAATATCCATTGACATCTCATCAAGTCTTAGTTCAACGCCCGATTCTGCGAACTTTTTAAGCATTGCAGGCAAGAACTCACCTGCAATGCCGGAATGTACCAGCATTGTTTCCATGGCATTGCAGACTGCTGGGTACTGAACTTTTGAATCAAAGCACACATCAACTGCCTTTTCAAGGTCCGCTTCATTGTCGACATATACGTGACATATGCCATCAGCATGACCCAGCACAGGTATCTTAGTATTCTCCTGTATATATTTTACAAACGCATTGGAACCACGTGGAATAAGTAAATCGATGTAGTCATCAAAAGAAAGAATGTCCATTACTTCTTCCCTTGTTTCCATTAACTGGAAAGCCTCTTCAGGAATACCTTCCGTGTTTTTGATAGCATCTTTGAGTATATTGAAAATTGTGCGGTTGGAATAGAGGGCTTCGCTTCCTCCCTTGAATATTGTTGCATTCCCACTCTTCAGGCAGAGTGACATTACCTGTGGAACAACATCAGGCCGTGATTCAAAAATAACCCCTATCAGACCTATGGGACAGCTGACCTTGTAGAGTACAAGCCCTTTATCAAGCTCAAGGCACTGCAAGGTTTCACCGGTTGGATCATTAAGTTTTATTACATCCTTTATTCCGGCAATCATGCTATCAATTTTATTGTCATCTACCTTCAGCCTATCAACAAGTGCCTGTGAAAGTTTGTTTTCCTGAAGCATCTTCCCGGCCATTTCCAGATCCTTTTTGTTTGCTTCAAGTATCATGTCCCTGTTTTTACCGAGTGCATCTGCCATATTTTCAAGTGCCTTATTTTTGATGGCAGTACTTACACTGGAAAGACTAATAGATGCGTTTTTTGCTTCAATGACTTTACTTTCAATATCAATGGTCATGATTACCGCCTGCTTATAGGGATTGTGAATAGAATGGTCATAAACAGATAAAACTATCGGGTAATGATAAGGTACCCCATGGGATTAATAAAAAACAGATATGCAGGTGCAAAAGCACCTGCAATTGGTATATATTTTCAGATTTACTTTGCCGGAATGATGAGCGACCTTTCTCCAGCGGGCTCGAACTCGCGGAGAGCACCTCTTCCGAACTCCTTCCTTGGAGCTGTGAAGTCGAAAGGCAGCAAGTCATCTGCGAAACAGATCTTGATCAGTGGGTTGAGTGCAAATGCATCTCCACGACCTGCGTGTGCAGCAGCTGCGATTGCAGCATAACCACCCTGATGACCTACATTCATGGCGTAGTTGGGATAGTTTGGACCACGGAGTTCATGAGGCAGACCTTCGTCTCCCTGATAGGAGAAAGTGTTGGTTGCACCACATTGATCCTGCAGATCGTATCCGAAGAAACCAAGGCGACCGTGTCCTTCCTTGTGCAGATACATACAGAGGTACCATGCTGAGAGACCTGCATTGGCGTTTCCGGTTGCAAGGGATGTTGCACTTCCTGCTGCTGCGGACAATACGGTTGCTCTCTGGGAACCACCGAAATGGTCTTCCAGTGCAACTGGATATTTCTCGTAGTTCTCGAGACCATATAGTGTGGATTCTGTTGCGATGTCCTTGACTACTTCAAGGCTTGGTTTGACCTTGTTGTCAGTACCCTTGTTGGCTGCACCGTCATACTTGTCGTTGATGTAGTCAACGTCATAGTAGAGGTTGTCATCCAGAATGTTGTTGGTATATGCAGCGGTTGCATACTGTGTGAATCCTACACCACCAGACATGTAGGAACCTAGCCAGATCTGGTCATAAAGCATACAGCCTGCACCAACTACTTCAAGGGTTACGTGTGCAGGGTCATCCGGATCTACACGGCTTGTCTGGACAATATCAGCCATGTTACCGAAGGTAATTCCTCCGGGCTCATTTGGTGCACGAGCACGTCTTGCTGGGAGCATGTCACCCATGTTAACAACAGCAGCATGCTTTGCAGCAAATGAAAGGTCTGCTACAGCCGCTTCTCCAGCACACATTCCATATGCTGAAATGTAAGACATACCAACCTGCATTGCAATCCATCTGCTGGTCTGACCACCATCAGTTGTCCTGGTTACGATAGTAGGGATGTGAGCTGCCTGCCATGTTGTCTTACCGATTGCGGCTTTGAGCTGTTCTGCCTGATCTTCTGGGAATTCCTTGTTGATGTCAATGAGGAACTGGTCATCAATTTCATCAGCAAGTTCATCGTCACCTGTAAAGATCTTTACATAACAGTCATCCACGAGTGCTGGATGGGTCTCCACCATGTGCTCCTGAACGACCGCACCGCCTGGAAGGGCGTGGTTGAGGGTCTCAAGATAGTGGTTAATGGTCTCAGGGGTAACTTCAATACCGAGCCTCTTCTCAAGAGTCTCGTGAGCCATGTCCATACCTACAATACAGGTTCTGCGGATATCATCCCACATCTGCTGCATTGCAGCGTTGTTGACATAATGCAGGTCATCAATTTCGACCATCATGTCAGTACCCGAAATGAATGACGGGGTAAGTGCCCTCTGACCCAGTGGAATACCACCACAGTGCATCATTGGGTTGTATCCGACAAGACCTCTCTTCTTTGCAATTTCCTGACCGGCTTTCTTCATTTCAAGTTTTCTTGGGTTCTGGTCAACACCAAGACGGTGGTACTTGATCCTCATATCGGTGATTTTTCCGCCTTCCATCTTGTTGGTGCCATGTTCCTTTGTGAATTTAATTTCCAAGTGTTTCTGGAACAGTTTCTTTCTATCATCTGCCATTTATATCACCTCATAGGGGCTGGAATCCATATTTGGTTCTCTGCTCAAATACCCTGTGAACCCATTCGATAACTTCGGAGTCACTTCTGTAGGGGACATTGTCCACACGATAGATGGTAGTCCTCTTTGCAGCTTCTTCCTCGGACATTGGTTTGCCCATGTTTACCTTCTTGTCAATTGGCCTTCCAACCTGGTCTTTCACGGCTACAATATATCCGTTTTCAAGGACAGTTCTTTCAAGCATGTCAAACATAACACCATCTTCCTGAAGACGGAGTGAGTGACCGTGCACGGTTGCGCCACGAAGGCTTGAAAGTGCTGGGCAGGTCATTTCTGTCTCAATCTGGAATTTTGCAAGTTCTTCCATGTCCCTTTCACGGGCTTCAACTACCTGACGACCGGAAAGTGTACCTGGATCTACGCCTCTGAAGTTGATTGAAGCGTTGTATGACCTGAAGTATGGGGTAGCAGGTGCGTTGTACATTGAGTCGACAAACTGCACGTACCTAATTCTGTCACCAGCTTTTGCGCCTGGTGTGGGTTCTACAATTTCACGGATTGAGCACTCTGGTTCACCCATTTCTGCAAGTGGTGGGTGAGTGCTTGGATAGTCAGTACCTGGTGCACGGTGTCCAAGAACGGTTGTTAAGTCGTCGTCAGAGATCTCCCTGAGTTTCTCAACATCCCCGGACATGTGCTTCCTTCTGTTTTCTGCAACAGATGTTGCGCCTGGGTAGAATTGTGGTTCATATGCCATAATTTACACTCCTCTATGATTGATTGATTTCATGGTGGAATTTACTGCTTTGACTAATTCGTTCAACTTGTCCCTAGGACAGGTTTCACCTCTTGTCACGCCAGTTACAATTTCCATCACTTTTCCCTTTGTCTGGATGTTATTTTCTACTGGTTTCACCAGTCTTGTTTTAATACCGATTTTTGCAAAATCCTCATAATCGACCATCGTCTGTGTTACGATTATTGCGGGGATATCTGCATATTTCAGTATTTCCCTCACTTTCTTTACAACATGATCCTTGATATTTCCCGTGTGAATAACGGCTAATTTGTGCCTGTTAATCTGCTCTACTTCATCCGGATTGATTCCAAAAGATCCTGATCTCATTTTTGCATCCGGTTCCCCGGAGCCACTATTGAGAACAAGTACACTCACCTGAATGCCTTCTTTACGCATTCCATAAGTGAGTTCACATACTGGCTTGGTAATGTGTCTTCTGCCGGGACTCATAGCGACTGCAACAACATCAGCATGACCAGCCTCTGAAAGAGTACCGCGCTGTGCAAGCCCCCCTCCATGGCCAAGCCCCATACCGTGTCGGCAATCAACTACTTGTGTTTCCCGATCAAAAGTTACCATTATACTTACGCCTCGTTTTCTTCGGAATTCAGTATAGTAATTTGTTTATCCGGTTTGCTTTTAGGATCATAAAGACCAAGAAACTTCGGATCAGCTCCAGGCCCTCTTTTTGCATAGTCTGAAATAGTTTGTTTCTTTGGGATGAAAAGCCCCTCCCGGATTTCAAATCCAAAGGGAAGTACTCGCTCACATACTTCCCGGAGTTTTATTTTCACATCTTCATGTTCTATTTCCAGACGTATTCTGCCCACCATTATTGACAATTCAATATCCACATCCCCTACTTTCACATGTTCTCTTGAACCGTGATTAACCACACTTCCTTTAGCAGGTCCGTAGGGAACTTCGGTTGGCAAGCGAGGGCCCTGTATAAAAGCCCTTATGATCCCGTCAATTTTGCTGATTTCATTCAGCAATTCTTTAGCAGTGGCAGGCCTAACTAACCTACTGGGGAATATTTCTATCTGAAAAGGATTTCCGTTGTCTGAAGAACTGTTTGTCATTGTGAAACCTTTAACATCCTGTGACAATCTTAGAGAGTTTCTGCGATCGAGTCAATGGGCTCCCTGAACTCCTTGATGGATCCAAATACATCACCGATAAGCGCTGATGTTTTTTCGATGCTGAACATCTGGGTACCTGCGTCAAGAGCAACTGCAGCGGATACACATGGAATTGCAAATCCTCTGGAGTGTCTGGTTACGACGTGGTTACCGTTGAATATACCGGGTCCACCGCCACCATAAATTGAGTGGCTGAAGAAGGAGAAACCGACTGCTGTACCCTGAGCTCTACCCATGTCACAGCCTGGTAATCCAGTTTCCTTCTCAATGATATCGTTGAAGTACAGAATTGTAGATGAAACGTTCTGAGCTGCCCTTCCAGCACCACAGTTTACCATGGTTGCTGCGAGGAGACCAGCAGCTGCATATGCATTCCAGGCGGACACGTCGTTTGCTTTGTAGAACTTGTATCCTGAAGGGGCAGTTGTGTCGACACTGATTATGCCATCTTCAATTGCCCTGCCAACGGTTGACTGGACCACAGTACCAATAGTACCGTCTTTACCGTTTTCTTTCACTAGATCGTATACAATATTATTTGCGTTAAGACCCTGATATGCAAATCCGAGAAGCTGATGTCTCTCGAATGGACCTACTGCGTTACCCATCTCAAACATTCCTGTCTGTTCATAGACTGAAGAGAGAGCTGCAGCGTTCATTGCTTTGCGGTGTGTGATTGCTGCAATGTGGTTGGTCATAATGTTCCTCAGGGAGTATCCCAGACCTTCGTTGTTCTGTGGGATGTTGAGAATAGATGCAACATTACCGCCTTTCATATCCATAGTCTGTGGGTAATTACCCCATACGGCACCCTTTACGATTGGTGCATCGAACATGTCAACGTTGTACATGTCAATAATGGTCTGGACAACAGCAGCTGCACTGACTGTAAGAGAGGCAGCATAATCTGCACCTGCGCTTATTCTTGCGGTTGGGAGCTGTACAAGCAACTGTTTTCCGCCACTAAGGGTCTCTACAACGGTGTCATCTCCATCTTCGACCATAACGAGTTCATTAACTTTGTCGGCAATTGCACCTGCATCATCGACAATACTGAAGTTCATTCCGCGACCTCTAATCTGAGCCGCTTTGGGACCCATTTTACCGGTTGCAAGTGCCTTTTCAATTCCAGCGAGGTTGACAGCCACCGTTCTCTTGGTGTCGGTAATAATACGTTTGATGGCTGCGTTCCTTGTTGGCGCAAGGTCTGCAATATCAACGCCGCTTTCTAACAGTTTTCCTTTGTCACTGTAGATGTCTACTTTATCAGACACGTATTTTCCTCCTTTAGTTGTTAGCAAGAAAATCCCCATTTGGAAGTCAACTACGCTTGAGCGAGGACGATCTGACGACACAATCCAAGAGTAGATTGATTTCCAGTCGGTTTTCTTGAAGATGATTCATTTCAGCAATGTCTTCTTTTAGGTTTAAAGCTTTTGGATTAGCTAGGAGTAAAGAGTCAAAATCCCTGGTTATTCGTCATTCTTTTTGTTTATTTGACATGATATCTGGAGGAACTGACCACAATAGTTTAGTAGTACCTTTTTCTACATTTTCCCCATCATGGAGATTATCGCAGATGTTGGCGGCAGCCCGGGAATAGATTGTAACGGCTTTTGTTCATATTGCTACTTTCGCAAAGTTAAGGATGTGCCTCCCTTTGGATGTAAACATTGTTTCCCCTTTTCAAAGGGATGCGATTACTGTACAAGAAGCATTAAAGAATCCTACCCGGGGTTTAAACCCGCTCAGGTTGTCATGAGGGAAGTATCGCAGTCTCTCCATTTCTCCAACGCTAATATAGAAAATGTAGAAAAATTCACAATCAGTGGTGGTGGAGATATTAGTTGCTACGAAGAACTGCCTGACCTTGTATATTTCCTGTCCCAGTTTGGGCGCCCCATACATCTAGGATACACCAGTGGTAAAGGTTTCACTTCTGTAGAAGAAGCGGATTTTTATATAGAAGCAGGTGTCACTGAAGTTTCTTTTAGTGTTTTTGCCACAGATCCGGAGCTCAGGCGCAAATATATGAATGACCCACAGCCACAGGTATCCCTTGAATCCTTGAAGCGATTCTGTGAATCATGTGACGTATATGCTGCAATTGTTGTGATTCCTGGGGTAAATGATGCGGATATACTTGACCAAACTCTACAGGATCTTGAAGAGATGGGCGCAAAAGGCGCCATTCTTATGCGATTTGCGAATTCCTTCAAAGAAGGTCTAATACTTGCCAATGCTCCGATTCTTGAAGGCATAAAAACACACAGCATTGAAGAATTTACTTCTGTTGTACGAAAGAAGGCTGCGAAGTATGATATAAGGATAACAGGCACTCCTCTTGAAGATCCTCTGATCAGTTGTCCCTTTGCTATCAGAAACGAGCCTGATTACCTTGCAAAGCTCCCGAAAATCACAAAAAAGGCTACCGTAATTACCAGTCTGGCTGCATATTCCCGCCTTCAGGAGATTTTTGACAAACTTGGTAGTCATGTAAGAGTTGTGCCGGTGGAAAAGGATATAGGGTGCCTGATTACAATTGAGGATTTCAGAAATCTCAATCTTTCAAATCTGGAAGAAACTATTATTATACCAGGGCGCACCCTGGCCCATGACAATGAGATCAAGGAAACCCTGTGCATGGATGGTGTTGATCGCCTTATTCGTCGTGGCCCAGACCAGCTTACATATGACGGTGAAATGTCAATAGGTTTAACAAAAGAAGTTGTGTTAGATTTTGAGGTTGAGCAATTTACCGAACTTATACAGCAAATCAATGCCGTAGGAATGTCATTTACATAAAGTCTGCAAGCCCCATCTGTTTAGAATGATCGTTGCTGAAAAGTGACTCGATATCCTTTCCGACCAATTCTATTCTCTGCCGGGTATAAGGCGAGACATTATATTTCTTGGCAACCCTCTTTGAAACTTCAAGGTATTTCTTCACCGCCCCTTCATGAACCGTGAGAATCACCCTGCCTCCGCAGAAGGGGCAGGTTCCGGTAAGAGGAGGTCTGCGGAATTTGCCTCCACATTTGACACAGCGTGTCCCCTGCTTTGAAAATGCTCTAAGGTTGCCGAACATGTCCGGCAGGAAGTGGGATACAAGTACCCTTTCCGCCACATCAGCCACATCAACTGCACGAATACGACTTCCAAGGGACAATTGTGCATCCATTTTTTCAACCATGCTTCCAAGTGTCTTGTAAGCACTTTTTGTTGGCCCTGCAGCAATATCTGTTGCATCGTGAGTAAACATGAAGTTGTCATACTGTTCCGGCGTTCCCAGTCGGTTTCCGACAAGATCCATAATCCCTTCAAGCTCTTTGGGGTTTGTGAATTCCAGAGTAGCCTCATAGAATTCTAGGGGATAAGATGCACAGACATCAATATTGTGCGCTTCCTTGTCCACTTCTTTGGGATCGATTCTGCTGGTAAGGACAAGAGGAGCATCCATCTGCCCTCCGCGTTTGTCAGGCAGGTATTCACGTGAAAAGTTCAGCAACCCGTCCATAAGCAGCATGACACAATCTTCATCACCATCACAGTTGCGCCTCTTTGCAGCATGGAAAAACGGATGTGCATATCCTACAGAAGCCTTTGTAAACCCTACAAGTCTTCCCAGAACACCTGCTGAAGTATGTGGTGCAAGCCCAATCAGTAAAACCCCTACAATGTCATCGAGGGTTTTCGCATTGTAGTAAGGTTTCTGATGGTAATATTTGACAAGCAGATCATCAATGTACTGGGTAGTCCTTAGTATATATTCACCTGCATCGTAGGATATAACAAGATCCTGCACCCTGAGGCAGACAACCTGATCATCTTTTTCAAGAGGCTTTCCATGAATATCTTCTGTGTACCCCAGTTCCTGTAATTTCCTCACCGAAATGCCCAATTCTGATGCCCGTATATGTGTGAGGGGAATATCCGACATATCATACCTTACGGTTCCGTCTTTGAATGTAAACAAATCATGTTTGGCACGCAATATTCCTTTTTCAAGAGGCTCAGGACTCATGTGCTTTGACATCATTCTTTTGACGCCTTTGAAAACATCAAGATTGTCCCTTTCACCAAGCCTTTCAAAGGCTCTTTTATATATCTGGCGGAAATCAATATACCTCATTGTAGTGCAGGTTGTCGTAGCTTTGCATTTTGGGCAAACATCCTTGTTTATTGAAAGGCCACATCTGGGACAGAATAGCTTCGGAACGGTGTGTGTTCCGCATTCACATCTGAATTCATGGGTTTCCATACCGCATGATGGGCATATTCGGTTTCCAATTTCTACCTTGATATTACCGATTTTACCGGTTGCCACTTCTTTATAATCAACAGCATTCGTTAGTTTTCTTGTGTTTCCACCTGCCTCTCCAATGGGGAAAAGCACATGTGGTGCAGGTGACATTTTACGGCGGTTTGCTTTTTCGGGTCTTCCCATTCTTGCACCAATTCGAGTTGGAGCTCTTGCACGTACCGTCCATCCGGATAATTTATTAACTGCATCAAGAACGTTCTTATCTTCAATACATTCCCATTTTTTCTTCAGATTCTCCGCAAGCCCAAGACAGTGAATAAGAGGAAGTGGTTCGTTGATACAGATTCTGCCATCTTCAATTGTGTGTTGCACCAGTAATTTTTCCAGTATTGTTTTTACCGCTCCGTTACAACAGCTGCTGAGGGGTATGTACAGTGACTCCTTATTATCACTTATTTCGCCATATCCGGCAATACAATCTGCAAGCTGAATATATTCTTCCATTTCAATATCATGCCAAAGGTACGTGAAAGAAGGATGCAGGGGAATGCCATGATCCTGACACAATTCAATTGCTTTTCTCTGTGAAATAGTTGTAAGATCTTCTGCCGGCTTTTCACCCATGATTTTCTCGTATTCCTGTATCCACCATTCGTAACAGTAGGATGCAGGAACCAGAGGATGATTATTCTCAAGGAAATCCCCGTAATTGATCAGGATTTCACCGATGTCTATTATAGACTCGATTTGCGAGTGGAGTTCAATAGCCATTTCTTCGTCATCAATTCGAAGCACATCACCTGAAAACAGCCTTACTGTCGGACCTTCGATAGAATCAACAGGTGCCATTCCCGCAGCTTTCCCGGGTCTCTCGACTTTTAGCTGGGTTCCTGCAACAATAAAACTGTCTAATATTACCATTCCTGCCGGACTGATTCCGGCGGCTGCAAATGAAGTATTTCTTGAACGGCCGTATCGGAGCCTGAAACCACCCGGTCTGGAGGGATGGGAAAAAACAGGTCTGCCTGCAATCAGATCTCTCATGTACTTGTCTTTTGGCTTGATGCCCTTCGTTTCTTCTTTCCCCTCGTCATCTGAGGATGTGGTACTTGCCATGAATTTCTCAAGCCAGTTCCAGCCATCAATTCCAAGATTATTGACATGTTTCATTATTTTCGGGGCTTTAAGGGCAAGTCCTTCCGCAAGGACGAGTGCCATTCCACCTCTGAGCCGATTTGTGCCTACCCTATCAATATTCCTGTATCCTTCAACTTCTTCCTGCTCGGTGGGTTCCCCGTCAATACATATGGGGCAGTTTTCAACAATAAGCCTGATTTCTTCCTCGGAAGGCATGTACTGGAGTGTGGCAACCCTGCGGTACATGAGGATTTCTTCCACGTATCTCTCAACTTCTTCCTTGCGGGGCTTGTACCTGTCAATCCCCACACTTCTCCGGACATAATCCCCTACCAGCACGGAAAGGGCCTGAGCAGTTCCCCCTGCACTACGAATCGGGCCAGCATAATAGATTCTTATGAACTGGGTTCCATCATCATTATCGGATATCTCTACCCTGTCAATGCCTTCTATCGGAGCCGCAACGACTCCTTCAGTCAGCATTGCAACTGATGTACGGATAGCGCTTTCAATTGCCTGCTCCTTGGTATCGAAATTGCCGACTTCACCTTCAGCAATCGACCTTCCAAGCTCAAGTGCAGCTTCCTCTCTTGAAAGATTTACCTCAAGCTCACGAATCTTGTCGGCAACACCTTCAACGCCCATGAGGTTTTCCACCCTGTCAGCCAGATCCTTCGCAATGGGGATTTCTACAAATGGCTTTGGATCTCTCCCTACTGCACGGGCATTATTTGCAATTTCGATTTCTTTTTGCAGGGTCGATTCCAGTGTCTTAAAATAGTCTGTCATCGTTTTGCTGGCTACTATTTCACCCATCGTGGATTAATCTTATATCTTCCGGTATAATATGATTTTCCCGAAAAGAATCCCAAAATCAAATTGTTTACAATTCCAGATACTCAACTGAGCAACAGATGACAATGTTTATCACCAATTATTTTCCACGTAACTCTTTTGTTTTTCCATTGGAAAAGGGGAATAATCTACCTGGTCTTCATAACCTATTTTAATTTCTGAATTTTAAAAAGGGATTTAGTTACACACTTTAGACATACATTCCACTTTCTCCAGGCGGATATACAAGAGTACTTAAATCCTTCTTATATTTCTCAATGTTTTTGACCATATCCTCTGTGGTTATTTGGTCGATTATAATCTTGTTCACTGAATCCTTTGTTATTATATCAGGCATCTTGTTTCGAATCTTGACAATTTTATTGAAAACACACGAATTTACAACACCTTTTACATCCGCCCCACTTAGACCATTACTTAATTTTGCCAGTCTCCTGTAATCGATATCCTCTACTGCATTGCGTCCTTTGAGATGAATTTGATAAATCTCTTCAAGGGCATTTTCATCCGGCAACGGGATTTCAAGTTTAATATCGAATCTCCCGGGTCTCAAGAAAGCAGGATCAATATGGTTAAGCCGGTTTGTCGCCCCCATAATAATCAGACCCTTTGAACTGCGTATACCATCCATTTCCTGAAGCAGAAGGGATATAATTCTTACAGTTACTTCATGGGATGCATCCCTTTGTGGCATCAAGGCATCAATCTCATCAATGAAAATCACCGATGGAGTTCTGCTTTTTGCTTTTTCAAAAAGCTCCCTGAGATTCTTTTCAGATTCGCCATACCACTTTGAGAGAATGTCCGAACCGTTTATGGAATAAAAAATGGCATCAAGTTCTTTTGCAGAAGCCTTTGCAAGCATCGTCTTTCCAGTACCGGGAGGTCCATAAAGCAATATTCCATGAGGCAACTCTGCCCCATAGAGATCATATATTTCAGGATGCCGGATTCCAAGATCAATGAGGGAAAGCTGTTCTTTTGCTTCGTCGCAACCTCCAATGTCGCTGAAATCCACATCAAGGAACTCGCGTTCAATAATTTCAAAACGATTGTGTTCTCCTGTTGCCCCGGCTTTAGTTTCGGCTGCAAGTGATTGTGGCTTCAAATCCGGCTCCCGCATGGGCACCGGTCGAACAGCCAGATCCTGCTCTCCACCTCCAGCCTCGTAGCCGCAATTAATCAGTATTTCAAATATTTCAAGAAATCTCGGGATATGGGTCTTCATTTCCTCAGGATCAAGAACTGCTGTCGAAGATAATTTGAATTCACTTCCCTGGATGCTTATTATATACAGATCGTTGTCTTCAGGGTGATTCAAGCGCAAACTTCTTTGTGTGCTTTTAAGATTGTACCCATATTGTTTTACTTTACTTCTGAAAATATTAAGAACTTCTTTGATATCTGTTTCTTCATCATATATTATGGTGGCAGCAGTGTCGTAGAGATACTCATTGAATGAGTGCGGAGATATCAGGACTGAGGAAATTTCGTATATTTCATCTCGGGTATAGAGTGCTGAAAGCAGGGATACAACATTACCGTCGCTAACTGCCAGATGCATGGTGCTGTAATCCCGCTGGTTCAGGGATCCCCTATCTATCCTGAATGCCATATATGATCAATAAGCTGGTTATCTCAAATAGATTGCTATACAGGATGAATTATAACGATAAAATTGAGGCTTTGAGATTCTTCTCCATATTTTCTTTTTCTATTAAATCTCTGATTCAAGGGAGGTTCCGATTTCGAATCTGGAACAAAACACAATCATCCCCTTGTGTTTTTGGTTGCAAACAATCACATGGAACTTATTCTTATAAAAAACCTAATGGCTCAGTAGGATTTACAAATAGGATTTCTACAGAGCCAAAAAACAATAAAAAAGGCTGTTGCAGTCGATCCCGCATACGCTGTATTTCATGATCTTACTTTTTCCGAGCAATATTTGAGAGTCATGAGCATATATCAAAAATTAACCCACACATGTCACAATCATAAATTTGTTACCAGTTCCCTCGAAGAATTGAATGAAAATATCCACATATAATCGAAAAGCCCTGCATGGGTAAAAGATAACGTTTAACTATTCAATTCCAAAAACCGGAGGAAAGAAGCCGCCGAAAAAGTATCCCCGAGTCCCACTATTACCACTGGATTTTCAGCTATCAATGTGGGAATGGCACATACTGCATACGCATAATAAGTACCACGAATACCGGTAGATTCCTTTAGAGCATCGACAAGAGTACTTACTTCATGCAATTGCCCAATCCCATACTCGCTTCTTTTCATGGAATTGGAAACCAGTTCCACAAACTTACGAGATTCCAGTCTTCCGGTTGAAGCGAATGCTCCAGCTGCTCTTATCCCGAAATCGAGTGAATCAATGCAAGAGAGTATGTGCTTTTCATCCCTTAAAACAGACAAAACAATATCCCGGCTATGAACAATCAGGGACGAAAGATCTGCAGAAGCATCCATACACCTGCGTGCAGCTTCCAGAAGGGCTGCCATATTCATCTCCCTGATACCCGGTATAGGAGAATCGATTTTTGCCACTAGAGCCGCAAGTTCATCCTCGTTCATGCCAATACTGTCAACAACACCTGCCAGACGGGTAAACACATCAGCTTCTATCTCTACCGATACGAAATGCCCAAGTTCCGCATGAACAGGCATGGATTTGTTTGCCTTTTTCCAGCTTTCTATCTGTGATAGAACGGGTTTTAATTTGTCAATAAAAGATGAACCATCCTCATATGATGGCTGCAACATGTGAAAACCTGAAACTATCGCACCATCTATTTCCATGATGTGTTTATTTGAATAATCACAGAAAAATGGAGATATTTTTAACTCTGAATTCACATTGTCAAAAGTTGCAATGAACCTGTTTTCCCTCGGAATCTCTATATACCTTCCATTAAAGGATAAGCTATCGTCTTTCCTGAAATCAAATACGAAATGAATCGGTTCATTTTCGGGCTCATCTAAGGATTTACTACTTTCCGGGAAAAGAATAGATTTCTTCACAAAAAGATCCTTTTGTGTTTCCGACAGATAAACAATATTCGGAACAATAAGATCTGCTCCAAGAGCAGCAATCACGTTTGACATTATTCCCATGTTCCCGCCCATACGGATGCGAGATCTTGGAAGAAAACGTTTCTTCAGGAAATCCAGTACTTCCGGAGAGTGAATAAACCATTCTCCCCCCTGACCGCTCTCCATGAAAAAAATAAGCCCAGCAAGCAGATCTTCAAGTTCATAAATTACTCCGGGAGGATCCCGAATTTTCTGCTCTACCAGTTGGACGTCAGCCAATTCCAGTAATGCCTCCACCTCAGAACCGGAAATAGCATAAACCACATCAATATTGGCATTGTAACCGCAAAGGATTTTCATGATTTAACCTGAAGTTCACATTTTCGATAGCATGGCAACAAATGCACTTGCTGAAATAGCGTCGCCGATACCAACTGTTCCAATCGGATTCTCAACCACCTTTGTTGGATTTACTAGCACATTGTGATGAGGAGTAGAAATAAAACCATCCCGGAATTCATCCAGACTGCATACACCCTGTCTTACCAGATAGATACCAAGTTTTTCGATCTCATCCAGTCCTTTTTGTGAAACCGGAACATCAAGCCCATGTGCAATATCATTGAAATGCCTGATGAAACCCCTTTTGGCCTTTGAAGCAGCAACACATGCTGAGAAAAGGAGGCATTCAAGGTGATCTTCAGGCACTACAGGACAGTCGGTTGAGGCCACACAAATGTAGTAACCAAGGGAATGTATATGTATCCTCTCAAGTTCAAGCTCATGTAAAAGACGGACTGCTCCTTCATAAAGCGAAACAATGGCATTTTCACCTTTGCTTATAACCGAGTATGCAAGTTCCTCATGACCCAGAACATTCAGGGCATTCGCCACTTCCACAGTATCAAGCCCCAGTGAATGAACATGACTTTTTACTATATCGTTCAGGATTGCAGACCGAATTATCTTGTTTTGTATGGATGTGAACTCCACGTGTATCCTGACAGCAGGGTTACAATTTTTCAGGCTCTCAATCACATCAACCGAGTTACTGACATGATCTTTGTAAGTGGTTCCGTCCTCGTATTCTTCTTTTATCATCTGGTACCCTGAAAGAATTGCACCGTCTATCTGCCCGCAGAGATCCGTAAGATGGCTTTGAATTTCATCATTCATGTCAATGCGGATCCATGGAGGTCTGGATGAAATGATCAATCGATTCGCTCTTGGGACCACGAATTTATCCTCTCCGAATTTAACCTCAAGGCCTTTGGGAAACTCAATAATCCAGTTTACTTTGGATTTGTAATTGGGATTGTATGCTTTGGTCGGATGCACTAATTCAAAATTCCCATCATGGATAACCGGATGCACAAGGTTTTCAGATTCAACAAAATATTCTGCTTGTTCCCTTGAGAGCCATGGAATATAGACAATTACCTGTTTCAGATCCATGCTCGCAAGCAGGTTAGAAATAATACCTGCCTGGCCACCCATTCTTGCCTTGTCAAAAACAAGATTGTCGGTCAGCCACTCATGAATATCAGTGGAATATGTTGGGACCTCAGCAGCTTTGCCATCACGCATGGCAATCAAAAGACGCGCCAGAAAATCATAGGGTGTGTCTATCTGGCGAGGGTAGGAGTAAATTTTTTCCTGTACTTTCTCAAGATCCAGGTACTTTAACAGTCGTTCAATGTCTCCGGCACGAATATGTTTGATAGCATCTATATTACTGTTGTACGCAACAAAAACACCCTTGACATTGGAAATACTTGAATTGATGGAATCATATGCCTTTATGTATCGCTCTTCCCACTCATCTGCTTCCATTAAATCCAAAACCCCTTGAAATCTCAGGTAGTATATTCGGCATTAATCTTTATATAATCATATGTAAAGTCGCATCCCCATCCAGTTGCAGAATGAAATCCTACACCCAAGTCGACTGAAATAATGATGTCTTCAGATTCCATTATTTTTTCCAGTGAACTTAGCATTTCTTCGTCATCTATAACCTGACCCTGAATTACAAGGGGAACTTCGGTATTCCCATCAGAAAGTCTCAACGACATGTATTTTTCTTCCAGAACTGCACCTGAATATCCGGCTGCCGCTACAATACGCCCCCAATTGGGATCTCTCCCAAAGATAGCGGTTTTTACCAGAGGTGAACGAAGGATGCTCTTTGCTGCAAGGCGAGCATCTTCGTAGGTTGTCGCCCCTGTTACATTTACTTCAATAAAGTGGGTAGCACCTTCACCGTCACGGGCAATCATTTTTGCCAGTTCTTTCATTACATATTCAAGACCGATAAGGAACTCATCAAAAACAGGCTCTACAGATGAATCCCCGGTTGCAGTAAGAAGAACCATATCATTGGTACTGGTATCACCATCCACAACAACCATGTTAAAACTAACAGAATTCGTGCGTTTTAAGGCATCCTGGAGTTCATCTGCACCAAGAACCGCATCCGTATAAATAAAAGCAAGCATTGTACCCATGTTGGGTTCAATCATTCCTGCTCCTTTGGCAATTCCTCCAATGCGTATCCCGGAATCAAGCTCAATGGCAATTTCTTTCGGAAATGTATCTGTGGTCATTATGGAGCGGGCTGTCGCTGCAGAACCTTCGTAATCATCAGTAAGGTTATTTACTACTTCTCTGACATGATCTTTTATCCATTCCATGTCCATTTTCCTGCCGATTACTCCAGTAGATGCTACTGCCACATGTGCTTCGTCCACGCCAAGAGCTTCTGCAGCGAGAGATGCCATTGCCCTTGCATCCTCCTGTCCTTTCCTGCCGGTGAAAGCATTTGCATTCCCACTATTGACAATAGTGGCTGAAAGCCTGCTTTCTTTGTGCAATATATCGCGAGTAAAACGAACCGGTGCCGCAATGATACGGTTCTTGGTAAATACGCCAGCTGTAGGCCCTTCTGCTGCGATGACTGCAAGACCCATCTTACCGTCTTTTATACCTGTTGCACGAACGCCTCTTACGGCACAGATTCCACCATCTATTAATTTCATAATCCACCTTTAATCAGAGACTTCCCAACCCACGAATAATATCTCCACGAGTAACAATGCCCACCAATTTCCCATTTTCAAGTACAGGCAAGCGTGTAATTTTATGTCTGATCATCAAAGTAGAAGCGTCTTCAATTGAATTTTCCGGGGAAACGTAGTAGACGTCTTTTTTCATTATTTTTCGGACAGGCATTGCACCAACATCTGACAACATACGCTTGGTTTCCTCCCAGCTTATAAGTTCGCGTATAGGAACTTCAATTACTTCAAAGGGACTCGGTAGCCAGAGATCGCCGTGTTCCGGAATTTCCAGCAACTTCAAGAGATCAAGCTCTGAAATCATGCCAACTACTTTATCACCGTCTACAACCGGCATTCCACTGATATCATTATCCTTGAGCATCCGGGCAACCTTGCTCACTTCATCATCTGGCGAACAATAAATTACATCAGTATTCATCACATCTTTAATTTTCATCTATCTCACCTCAAATTATGGAGCAAGTCCTGCATTCCATATTCCAGCAGTTTCTTCAAAGCCACACATCAGATTCATGTTTTGAATCGCCTGACCTGAAGCACCTTTCACAAGATTGTCAATTACTGAAATAACTACTATGCGGTTGTTGTGCTCGTCAACTTCAAAACCTATATGACAGAAGTTTGAACCGCGCACACTTCCCAGAGATGGAATTCCGTCAACTACTCTCACAAAGGGACATTTCTCATAGAATTTCTCAAATATGTGTTTTACATCTTCAGCTGATAAAGACTGGTGGGTAAAGAGGTGGGCGGTTGTCAGGATACCCCTGATTGCAGGAACCACATGAGGGGTGAAGCTTATGTTTATTTCACCACCAAGGGCGGTTAATTCCTGATATACCTCTGCCCTGTGCCTGTGATTTGTTAGCTTGTATGGCTGCACGTTTTCAGCCATGTTAGGGTAATGCGAAACCTGAGTGGGTTTAATTCCCGCACCGGTTATACCTGATTTGGAATCAAATATTGCCATATCCAGCAAGCTTTCGGAAGCAAGAGGGGCAGCAGAGAGTATTGCTCCTGTGGGATAGCAACCGGGATTTGCTACCAAGTTCTCATTTTTCACTTCCGGGTGAAGCTCAGGAAGCCCGAACACCATTTCCCTCGGATCCCTGTGAGGAATACCGTA
>NZ_JASGLW010000001.1 GCF_030156785.1 Methanohalophilus sp. | reverse complement strand
TATTAGTGAAAACTTTGCTAATTACATGGAAGGTGGCGATGAAAGCATCAATTATGCAGAACTTCCAGATGATGTAATAACCGAAGAGATTAAAGAGGATGCCATTAGAACAAAAGGTTATTTTATATATCCAAGCCAGCTATTTTGTAACATTGCAAAAACTGCAAATACTAATGAAAGCTTAAATACAGATTTAGCAGAGATTTTTTCCTCTATAGAAAACTCAGCTAATGGTTACCCTTCTGAAAAGGCTATTAAAGGATTATTTGCCGATTTTGACACTACAAGCAGCAGGTTAGGGAACACAGTAAAGGATAAAAATAGACGTTTAGCAGCTGTTATCAAAGGAATCGAAAGACTTGACTTTGGTGACTTTACTAACAGCAATATCGACCTTTTCGGTGATGCCTATGAGTTTTTGATCTCTAACTATGCAGCCAATGCCGGAAAATCTGGAGGAGAGTTTTTTACCCCCCAATGTGTATCTAAGCTTCTTGCTAAATTAGCATTACACAACCAAACTAGTATAAATAAAATTTATGACCCTGCTTGCGGCTCAGGTTCCCTATTATTGCAAGCAAAAAAACAACTTGATGAGCACCTTATAGAAGAAGGTTTTTTTGGACAAGAAATTAACCACACAACCTATAACCTTGCCCGAATGAATATGTTTTTACATAATATAAACTACGATAAATTTAATATAGTTTTAGGAGACACCCTTTTAAATCCTCAATTAAAGGATGAAAAACCCTTTGATGCAATAGTATCTAATCCACCGTATTCAATAAAATGGATTGGAAAAGATGACCCAACTCTTATTAATGATGAAAGATTTGCACCGGCAGGAGTATTAGCCCCAAAATCTAAAGCAGATTTTGCCTTTGTTCTCCATTCTCTCCATTACCTTTCCAGCAAAGGCCGTGCTGCTATAGTTTGCTTTCCCGGTATTTTCTACCGTGGGGGCGCAGAACAAAAAATTAGAAAGTATTTGATTGATAATAACTTTGTTGAAACGGTTATTTCCTTAGCACCAAATCTATTTTTTGGCACTTCAATAGCTGTTAATATCTTAGTTCTCTCTAAACATAAAAACGATAATAAGACACAATTTATAGATGCAAGCGGAGAAGAATTTTATAAAAAAGCTACTAATAACAACATACTTGAAAATGAACATATAGATAAAATAATAGAAATATTTGATAAAAAAGAAGATATTAACCACGTTGCAAAAATGGTTGATTATGATGAAATAGTTAAAAATGATTATAACCTTTCAGTAAGTTCCTATGTGGAAATGAAAGACACAAGGGAAAAAATTGATATAAATAAGTTAAATGCAGAGATAAAAGAAACAGTTGCAAAAATAGATAAACTTCGTGCTGAAATTGATGACATCATTGGAGTGATAGAATCATGACGAAGTCAAATTATTTAGAAAAACTACTTAATGGAGCTAAAGTTGAGTGGAAGAAGTTGGGGGAAATAGGAATAGTAAGTGGTGCTGGTGTTGATAAAAAAAAGAATAAGACTGAAAAACCTATTAAACTACTGAACTATATGGATATTTATAAAAATAGATATCTTGATAATAAAATACCTTCTATGGTTGTAACAGCAACTGATAAAAAAATAGAGCAATGTAATGTGTTGAAAGGAGATATATTTTTCACACCTTCTTCCGAAGTATTAAACGATATTGGTAAGTCAGCTGTAGTATTAGAGAATATGGAAGGAGTTGTTTACAGTTATCACATAATGCGTTTAAGGTTAAATAATCCTAACATTATAACTTCTATGTTTATTAATCATATATTTAGTTCTGATTTAGTACAAAAACAAATTAATAAAAAAGCAAAAGGTATAACTCGTTTTGGTTTAACAAAAACACAGTGGGAAAAAATTCAAGTCCCTCTCCCCCCACTGCCTGTCCAGCAGGAAATCGTTCGTATTTTGGATACCTTTACAGAGCTTAAAACAGAGCTTAAAACAGAGCTTACAGCTCGTAAAAAGCAGTATGAGTATTATAGGGATAAACTACTTACACCTATAGAAGATAATGGTAAATGGTTCTTAAATGGCAAAGAGGTTGAGTGGAAGAAGTTAGGGGAGGTTTGCAAAGTTTTTACTGGAGGAGAACCCCCTGCAAATTTAATTAAAGGAGAAAATCCTACTTCGATTTGTAAGTATCCTATATTTGGAAATGGTGCTGAAGTATATGGTTATACCGATACATATAGAATTGATAAAGATGCTGTAACAATTTCTTCAATAGGAGCAAATACTGGAACAATATATTTTAGAAAAGCTTTTTTTACACCAATAATTAGGCTTAAAGTAGTATTACCTATTAAAGAAAATTTATTATCAAAATATTTGTTTTATTATTTATCATCAATAAACATTTATAGTAAGAAAAGTAGTGTCCCAAATATGAATGCCAATGATGTAAAAAAAATAAAAATCCCCATCCCACCCCTTGAAGAACAAGAGCGTATAGTATCAATTTTAGACAAATTTGATACATTGACTAACTCAATTACAGAAGGACTGCCTAGAGAAATAGAGCTACGTCAAAAACAATATGAGTATTATCGTGATTTGCTCCTAAGTTTTCCTAAAGAGGAGGATTAAAGATGTATGAATACAAATCAATAACAGAATCTAAAAATTTTATAGTTTTAGATAAATATGAAAAGTGTTTTCAGGTGAAGGAAACCTATCAAACAGAAGCCGATTTAGAGAGGGAGTTTATTCAAGATTTAGTAAATCAAGGATATGAATATTTAACTAATCTAAACACTCCGGAAAAAATGCTATCTAATGTCCGTACCCAATTAGAAAAACTCAATAATGTTAAGTTTTCAGATGCTGAATGGAAGAGATTTTGCGAAGAATATTTAGATAAACCTGGAGATACCCATATCGATAAAACCCGAAAAATTCATAATGATTATATCTATGACTTTGTTTTTGATGATGGCCATATTCAAAATATCTATTTAGTAGACAAAAAGAATATTGCTAAAAACAAGGTTCAGGTAATTTCACAATTTGAGCAAAAGGGAAATCATGCTAATAGATATGATGTCACCATTTTAGTAAACGGACTACCCTTAGTACATGTAGAACTTAAAAAACGTGGTGTAGCTATTAGAGAAGCCTTTAACCAAATTCATAGATATAGTAAAGAGAGTTTCAATTCAGACAACTCTCTGTTTAAATATATACAGATTTTCATAATTTCTAATGGAACAGATACCCGTTATTTTGCCAACACTACTAAAAGGGATAAAAATAGTTTTGATTTTACCATAAACTGGGCAAAGGCTGATAACACCTTAATAAAAGACTTAAAGGATTTTACAGCTACATTCTTTCAAAAAAATACTATACTTAATGTACTTTTTAAGTATTCAGTTTTTGATGTAAATGACACCTTACTCATAATGAGACCCTATCAAATTGCTGCTACAGAAAGGATACTGTGGAAAATTAAAAGTTCATATCATGCAAAAAAATGGTCAACAACAGAGGGTGGAGGTTATATCTGGCATACAACTGGCTCAGGAAAAACCCTTACAAGTTTTAAAGCGGCTCGTCTAGCAACAGAGCTTGATTTTATAGATAAAGTCTTTTTTGTAGTAGACAGAAAAGATCTAGATTATCAAACAATGAAAGAATATCAGCGTTTTTCTCCTGATAGTGTTAATGGTTCAGAAAGTACAGCAGGGTTAAAACGTAATATCGAAAAAGATGATAATAAAATTATTGTTACAACAATCCAAAAACTAAACAATCTAATAAAAAGTGAAAAAAATCTACCTATATATAACAAACATGTTGTCTTTATTTTTGATGAGTGCCATCGTTCACAATTTGGTGAAGCTCAAAAAAACATTAAAAAGAAATTTAAAAAATACTATCAATTTGGATTTACCGGTACCCCTATTTTCCCAGAAAATGCTTTAGGTTCTGAAACCACTGCTTCTGTCTTTGGTAGACAGTTACATTCTTATGTAATTACTGATGCAATTAGAGATGAAAAGGTTTTAAAATTCAAAGTAGATTATAATGATGTACGTCCTAAGTTTAAGTATATTGAGACAGAACAAGACGAGAAAAAATTATCAGCAGCAGAAACTAAAGAAGCACTACTCCATCCTGAAAGAATTAGAGAAATTTCTCAATATATTCTTGATAACTTTAAAATAAAAACCCATCGATTAAATCCTAGTGGCAAAGGGTTTAATGCTATGTTTGCTGTAAGTAGTGTTGAGGCAGCAAAACTTTATTATGAAACTTTACAAAACTTACAAAAAGATAGAGATGATAAACTAAAAATTGCTACAATATTTTCCTATGCTGCCAATGAAGAACAAAGTGCAATAGGTGAAATTATCGATGAAAACTTTGAACCTTCAGCGATGAATAGTAGTGCTAAAGAGTTTTTAAGTAGAGTAATTAAAGATTACAACGATATGTTTAAAACTAATTATAGTGTTGAAAGTAAAGAATTCCAGAATTATTATAGAGATCTTTCAAGACGGGTGAAAAATCAAGAAATAGACCTTCTAATTGTAGTAGGGATGTTTTTAACAGGTTTTGATGCACCTACATTAAATACTTTATTTGTAGATAAAAACCTTAGATACCACGGTTTAATACAGGCTTATTCAAGGACAAACCGGATCTATGATTCTACCAAAACCTTTGGAAATATAGTTACCTTTAGGGATTTGGAAAAGGCGACCATCGATGCCATCACCCTTTTTGGTGATAAAAACACTAGAAATGTGATATTAGAAAAAAGTTATAAAGAGTATATGGAAGGTTTTACCGATATAATAACCGGTGAAGCCCGCCGTGGATATATAAGTATTGTAAAGGATTTACAGGAAAAGTATCCTAATATAGATAATATAGTTACTGAAAAGGCTAAAAAAGATTTTGTTAAACTCTTCGGAGAATACTTACGGATTGAAAATATCCTACAAAATTATGATGAATTTACAAAGTTAAAAGTTTATCAAGGATTAGATAAAAATGACCCAAAAGCTTTGGAAAAATTTAAAGCCACTTACTATGTAACTGATGAAGAGATAGAAGTATTAAAAGAGACACCATTTATAGGAGAAAGAACAATTCAAGACTATCGTTCTATGTATAATGATATTCGAGAATGGTTACGCCGAGAAAAGGCTGGAAAAGAAAAAGAAGAATCTTCTATTGATTGGGATGATGTGGAATTTGAAATAGACCTTTTAAAATCTCAAGAGATAAATCTAGATTATATTCTTGAACTTATTTTTGAAAAGAATAAAAAAATAAAAAATAAAGAGCTATTGGTTGAAGATGTACGTCGTATAATCCGTTCTAGCGTAGGAAACCGTGCCAAGGAAAGCTTAGTAGTTGATTTTATCAATAGGACAGATTTAGACCAGTTTCAGGATAAAGCGAGTATTATAGAGGCATTTTTTAAATTTGCCCAAGCTGTGCAAAAAAGGGAAGCAGAGGAGCTTATTAAAGATGAAAAACTTAATGAAGAAGCAGCAAAAAGATATATTATGGTTTCATTAAAAAGAGAATATGCTAGTGAAAATGGAACAGAACTAAATGAGATTCTCCCTAAAATGAGTCCTCTAAACCCTCAATATTTAACTAAAAAGAAAAGTGTTTTTCAAAAAATAGCTGCATTTGTAGAGAAGTTTAAAGGGGTAGGTGGGGAAATTTAATTTAAAAGCGAAGTTAATTGAATTTGATGAGAAATAATAGTGAAATGTAAAGTCACATAGCAGGAAGATAATACTTATACCACTCAAGTGGAGTATCCATATTGTTTATAATTATGATTTTTCCTCCGTTGTCAAGACAATAGAGCGGCAATGATGCTGCCGGTTGTACTACGAGTGAGGTGCCGATTGTTATTATCAAATCAGCCCTTGATGCCTCCTCCAACGCCTTTTCAATAGTATTTTTTTCCAGCAGTTCCCCGTAAAAAATAATATCAGGTTTGATTAAACCTCCACACTTAATGCAGTGGGGCGGTTCTGGATTGTGCCAGATTCTTGCAGCTATATCTTCAAAATCGTATTTTGCCCCACAGTTCAGACAGCTGTGTGTTTTAGGCGATCCATGTACTTCAATGATATTTTGTGATCCTGCTTTCTGGTGAAGCATATCAATATTTTGGGTTATTATGGATTTTACCACTCCCATTGCCTCCAGTTTTGCAAGAACTATATGAGGAGACCCGGGTTCCTTTTTGTCCAGATTATAGATAAAATCCTTTGAACTGGAGTAGAAATATGAAGGGTCTTTTAAAAAGTAGTCAAATGAGAATATCTTATCAGCATCAAATGAACTGTACAGACCACCGCTCCCTCTGAAATCTGGGATTCCCGAAAAGGTTGAAACGCCTGCTCCTGTAAGAACAACACAATAATCTGAATTTCTGAGATGTTCAATGAGTTTATCCATTACATTTATTCAGGGAAAATCTTATTTATCAATTATGCAGATGAAAAGTGTAAACATATATTATGGTCCATGAAATTCTGATCGATACATCGAAAAAGATAACAACGTATAAATATACACCTTGAGGACAACATCAATGGCATCGAAAGCTCTTCCTTTTACAAAGCAAAAAATAGAGGAAATCCTTGAAGAATATCCTACGCCATTCTATCTTTATGATGAAAATGGTATTCTTGAAAACGCCCGAAAGTTCAAAGAAGCATTCGGAATTCTTGAAGGCTTTAAAGAATATTTTGCGATCAAGGCACTTCCAAATCCATACATAATGAAAATCCTTAAAAAAGAAGGCTTTGGGGTGGATTGCAGTTCGCTTCCTGAACTAATCCTGGCAGAGAAGGTCGGGATTGTCGGCGAAAATATCATGTTCAGCTCCAATGACACACCAGCAGAGGAATTTATCAAAGCAAAGGAATTAGGTGCAATCATAAATCTCGATGATATATCCCATATACAGTATCTGGAAGAGACTGCAGGATTACCTGATCTTATCTGTTTCCGTTATAATCCAGGCGCACTTAAGCAAGGCAATATCTTTATCGGTAATCCAGAGGAAGCAAAATATGGCTTTACCCGTGAGCAACTCTTTGAAGGATACAGGATCCTTGCAGAGAAAGGTGTGAAACGATTTGGTATTCACACAATGGTCGCTTCCAATGAACTTGATCCTCAATATTTCATCGAGACCGCAAGGATTCTTTTTGAGGTTATAGCCGAAATATCCGAAAAACTGGGAATTCGCTTTGAATTTGCCAACCTTGGCGGAGGTATTGGAATCCCATACAAGCCAGATCAGAATCCGGTTTCCTATGACGTGATTGCAAAAGGTGTCAAAAAAGAATATGATCGCATCATTGAAGCAAAGGGTCTTTCACCCCTGAAAATTTTCCTTGAATGTGGCAGGGTAATCACAGGTCCGTATGGTTATCTGATAACCTCCGTACGCCATCTAAAGCACACATATAAAGATTATGTAGGTACCGATGCCTGTATGGCAAACCTCATGAGGCCAGGTATGTATGGTGCATATCATCACATTACTGTTTTGGGTAAGGAAGATATCACACCCACTCACAAATATGACGTCACAGGTTCACTGTGCGAGAACAACGACAAGTTTGCAATAGATAGGATGCTTCCTGATGTAGAAAGGGGTGATACCCTCGCTATTCATGATGCAGGTGCACACGGACATGCAATGGGATTCAACTACAACGGCAAGCTCCGTTCAGCTGAAATACTCCTGAGGAAAGACGGAAGCTTTATAAAAATACGCAGGGCTGAAACAGTAGACGATTATTTTGCAACACTGGACTTTGAAACTCTTAAATCATTTGAATAAAGCTGAAAGTAAGTAAAAGAATTAAAAAGCAAAAATAAGAGGGGAAGACTCTTATTTTATTATTTCCCCCACTCTCCACCATATGTTAACCAGCAAGTAGCATAAAAATTGTTTTCTTCAACCTTGTGCATTATATGGCTTTGTAGAATCCTCTTTGTGTTTTTGGTTGGAAAAATCACAAGGGACTCCTTATAATTAAGTCTGTGAGGAGAAAAATAGATTTTTTCCTACAAATTATATCTGAAGATATTGCCGGCTTTCATATTGAATCTCAATATGCGTAAACTTGACCCGGAAGTATAGACATCTTAAGTTAGGAAGTCGTTTGAAACCTTATTGCAATTCATAGCTTTGCCCATCTTCTGAAGTATCCGCTTTCAGGGAAGAAGTGTCAACATCAAAAACAATCATGCCAGTTTTAAGTCCTGCCGCCTCCTCTGGAGAAAGAGTCTCGCAAACTGCCTTGTCACTAATTATTGCACTATTGCCAAGGGGATCTTCAATAATTATAGAGATTCCTCCCAACCCTTCCAGAACATCGTTGATTCTTGCAAGAATGGAATTCCCTACTGCATATTTTTCCGGTTCTTCCTTACACCATTTAGTAGCAGTTATCACAACATCCCGTATTCGGGTAAGTAGACCTTCAATATTGGTAACGTAAGAATCAGAGATTGAACCCGGTTCAACAACAATTCCCAGTTCAGGCACTCTGATAGTTCCCGAAGTCGAGCGTATTACACGTGCATTGAGGTCTTCCAGATTTTCAACGCTCAGTTTGCAACGCACAGGATCTTTCTGGCTTAGGATCATGGTGTCAGCAAATCTGAAGCCGCAACTGCATCTTGTAGATATATACATAACTGCACCAAAATAAGGAATCTCATCTTCCTGCCAGTGAATAATGAGATCGCCATGACAAAGGGGGCAGGATGATCTGGTCTCAAAACCTTTGCCATTATTCAAACTTGGATTCAATAACGCCCACCGAAAATTTTGGATCTGTCTATCTTAATACCTGTCGGAGTCACAAGAACCTGATCTTCTTTAATACCTGCAATATCCCCATGAACATCAATAACAACATCCTTGAGGTCTTTCAGGGCGCGATCAAGCATTAGTTTGTCTGCTTTAATATTCGAAATATCTATCATGAGGATATTGCCGTCATATATCTCTTTCTTGAGAGCGGGCAAATCGTTCAGGTTGTTAAGTTCTGCAACCCTCACATAGGTTTCTGCAGGCTCGTCCTCCAAGACCTCTTCATACTTGCCTAAATCAAGTTCAGTATACTCCTCTATAGAAGAAGCGCTTTTACTGCTGCTTCCAAAAAGTTTGTCCATGAAATTTGCCATTAATCCTCACCTATTAAATTTTCTTTTAAGCAACCAGTCTGTTATGATTATGCAACCATTGTTATATGAACGTTCATGTTATTTTAATGATATCGCTTATATTTCCAGATTCCAGAGTCTATCGCCAACATAATGAATCGACTTTATGGCTTTCCCTGAATCTGCAATCATTTTGGAGGCTTCTAACAAAGCCTTGCCTATTGCAAGTGGTTTGTTGTGACCCTCTTCCTTGATAATAACCAGATCACCTTCTGCAATATTCGGATCTGCAGAAACAATTCCCGGACACATGATATCGGCTCCGTTAACAACAAACCGAACGGCACCCATGTCTACTACGACAACCTGTCTGTCAATATTGTATTCCAAGACCCCTTTTAGAGTGGGAAACCAAACACCGGATTCCTGGAAAAAAAAGGGTTTACCATCAACAAGTAAAACTGGTATTTCATCCGCCTTAATGCTCTCCAGACGACTGTTTTCCAGAACTTCTAGACCATTGAATCGCTTTTTGAGATCCTCCAGCAGCTTCTTCCTGTCAGATTTGCGGAGTTGAACCCTTCCTTTAACTTTCAATATATCACCTAATCAGATAGTGTCATGCATTTATCTGCAATCGGTCTTAAACATTTGTTCAGATATAATGCTAGGAATGCATAGCGCCTCCAGAAAACCTGTCAGTGTACCCAAAGTATTTAAAACCTTTATCGTATTAGGGATACAGAAGACTTACTGATTATAGAGATGATCCATGATGATTGAGGAAGTCGCTGACCAATATAATGCCAAGAAAATAGAGAAGCGTATACACGAATTCTGGGAGGACAATTATGCTTACTCTAAAGTAAGGCAGCATCGCAAGGGAGAGAAAAAATTCTTTTTCGTAGATGGACCACCTTATACTACAGGACATATCCACCTTGGTACTGCCTGGAACAAAATCATCAAAGATTCGATTCTCAGATACAAATCCATGAACGGTCACGATATCCTTGACCGTGCCGGCTGGGATATGCACGGCCTTCCCATAGAAGTTAAGGTAGAAGCTGCACTTGGATTCAAATCAAAGAAAGACATCGAAAGTTATGGTGTTGAGAATTTCATTAATAAGTGTAAGGAATTTGCCCTCAAGCAGAAAGATGATATGACAAAACAGTTCCAAGAACTTGGTACCTGGCTTGACTGGGAAGATCCTTATATGACTCTCAAGGATGAATACATCGAAGCGGCATGGTGGACTATTAAGCAAGCCCATGAAAAAGATCTCCTTGAAGTTGGCAAGCGGGTGGTAAATTGGTGTCCACGTTGCGAAACCGCTATTGCGGATTCCGAGGTTGAGTATGAAGAGCGGACAGATCCTTCCATTTACATCAAATTCCCTCTCAAGGATAAGGCAAATTCATTCATCGTTATCTGGACAACCACGCCTTGGACAATTCCCTCAAACATCGCAGTTGCAGTAAATCCTGAATTTGAGTACGCTAAAGTTAAAGCCGAAAAGAATAGGAAAACTGAGATTCTCATAATGGCTACCGAACTTGTGGAAAGCGTACTCCGCAAGGGAAGATACACTGACTACGAAATCCTCGAAACGCTTACAGGAGAAGAAGTTGCCGGACTTGAATACGAGCATCCCTTGGCAGATCTCGTTCCCATACAAGCGGAAATGAAACATCACGTATATACTGCAGACTACGTTACAGCTGAAAACACAGGATGCGTACATATTGCTCCCGGCCACGGTGTTGAAGACTTTGAAGTTGGTATCAAGAACGGTTTACCCATATTCTGCCCAGTAAGTTCAAACGGTAGCTACACCCGCGATGCTGGAAAGTATAGCGGCATGAACATTCGGGATGCAAACCCAATAGTTATCGAGGATCTTGACAAAAAGAACCTATTGCTTTCCGAAGATGAAATCAGCCACAGGTATGGACATTGCTGGCGATGCAAGACCCCAATTATTTATCTTGCAACAAAACAGTGGTTCATCAAGATTAGCGATTTGAAAGATGATATGCTGGATGAAATCACAAAAGTCAAGTGGTATCCAGAATGGGCAGGTTCAGCAAGGTTCAAAGACTGGATCGAAGGTGCAAGGGACTGGTGCATCTCAAGACAGCGTTACTGGGGAATCCCTATACCTGTCTGGAATTGTGATTCATGCGATGAAATCAAAGTTATCGGAACCCGTGAGGAACTTGTAAAAGTTACAGGAATCGATTCGGATCTCGAACTTCACAGACCGTATGTGGATGAAATAATAATTCCATGTTCATGTGGGGGAAGCATGAGAAGGGTTGAGGATGTATTTGATGTCTGGTTTGATTCAGCAGTAGCCTCATGGGCTACCTTGCGCTTCCCGCATACAAGAGAACTGTTCGATGAATGGTGGCCTGCAGATTTTATCACGGAAGGTCATGACCAGACAAGGGGATGGTTCTATTCACAACTCGGCGCAAGTATGGTTGGATTTGGGAAGGCACCTTACAAGAGTGTGCTGATGCACGGCTTCACCCTTGATGACGCAGGAAAGAAAATGTCAAAGAGTCTTGGGAATGTGGTTCAGCCACAGGAAGTAATCGACCGATTCGGTGCTGACGCACTGCGTACCTACGTATTGTCATCAAGTGCACCTTGGGAAGATCTGAAATTCAACTGGGATGAAGTTGCTACTATCCACAGGACATTAAACATCCTCTGGAACGTCTACCGTTTCCCATTGCCATACATGGCACTGGATAGATTTGATCCTAATAAAATATCCTTTGAATCGATTGTACCACACCTTCGAAATGAAGACAAATGGATCCTTTCAAGGATGCAGTCACTTATTGTAGATGTCAACACTTCCATTAGCAATTATGAGCTTCATAAAGTAATCAGATCAATTAATGAATTCATCCTTGAAGATCTCTCCAGATGGTACATTCAGTTGATACGTCCACGTACCTGGAATGAAGCTGATGATCCTGACAAACTGGCTGTTTACAGGGTCCTCTACGATGTGTTTGTGACACTTACAAAGGTCATAGCACCATTCATGCCGCATCTTGCAGAGGAAATTTACAGCAACATAGTACTAAATGTGGATAAGGAAGCTCCTTTCACCGTTCACATGTGTGACTGGCCAAAGCCTGATGAAAACCTGAGAGACCTTGAGCTTGAGGCACAGATGAAAACAATCAGATATATTGTGGAAGCAGTATCCAATGCACGCCAAAAAGCAGGACGGAAACTAAGATGGCCTGTAAGCAGGATAGTCATCGAACCTGAAAATGAGATGGTGGCAAAAGCAACTGCAAGACTCAAGTCTGTTCTTATGGATCAGACTAACACAAAACAGGTTTTCCTTGTAAAAACAGGAGAAAGTTGGGAAGAGCTGGGGGTTGAAGCTACACCAAATCCAAGTACAATAGGACCTGTTTTCAAAGGAGACGCCGGGAAGGTTATCAAAGCCATCAATGCCATAAGTGGCAACGATCTCAAAAGCGGACTTGCTTCCGGAAGCATGGAAATCGAACTCGAAGACGGAAGCATTGTATCCATAACACCTGAAATGGTAAACTTTGAAGATAAATTACCTAAAGACGTTGCCTCTGCGGATTTCACAGGAGGGAAAGTATATGTTGATGCATCCCTTAATCGTGAAATTGAATCTGAAGGTTTTGCACGTGAGGTTATCCGCAGGATACAGGACATGAGGAAAGAGCTTGATCTCGAAGTCGATGAAAATATAATTGCACATATCAAGATCGATGATGAAAGAGTTGTAGATCTCGTCCTTGATATGGAAACATTCATTGCAAAGGAAGTCCGATCAAAAGTTCAAGTCATAGGTTATGATATCGAAGCAACTGGAAAGCTTACAAAGGACTGGGATGTTGAAGGCGTTTCCATGCATATCGGAATATCTCCAGCAGATGAATAAAAAACGGAGGAAGACATGGAATTTAATGACTGGAAGCCAATTTACAAACAAATACTTGAAGATTTTGGCTTCTCAAAGGAAGATGATGAAAGTGCCGCCTTATTACTTTCAACTCTTCTGATAGCGGATTCTGTGGAACCTCCGGAAACACTCATGCAACTTATCCATGGAAAAAACATCCTCGTTTGCGGGAATGCTCCTACGTTAAAAAAGGAACTCGATGAGTTGAACTTGCAGGATTATATTATTATAGCGGCAGATGGTGCTACTTCCGTGCTTGTAGACAGAGAAGTTATACCTGCAATCATTGTGACGGATCTAGATGGAGATGTTGAAAAAGAGATTGAAGCAAACATACAAGGTGCTATCATGGTGGTACATGCCCATGGAGATAACACCGATAAACTGCTCAAATACGTACCTCTGCTTTCAAAGGTAATCGGGACTACGCAGTCGGAACCATTTGGTAACATCTACAACTTTGGTGGATTCACCGACGGCGACAGGGCTGCATACCTTGCCCACCATTTTGGAGCATCAAGTATAACTCTTGCAGGATTTGATTTCGATGATGAGTCTGTGAGAGAAATCAAGAAGAAAAAACTCCAATGGGCATATCGCCTGCTACAGAATCTTGTATAAAACTTTTAAAATTTTGACAGAACATATTTATATTTTCGGCATTAACAAGATATAGAGACAAATGCAAACTCTTGTGATCTGTATTGATAGGGACAATGACCTGGGAGATAAAGCCGGAATTCAGACGCCTCTAATAGGTCGTGAAAATAACATAAATGCTGCTGTTAAGCTTGCTTCTGTTGATCCGGAGGACTCCGACGTAAATACTATTTTTGGAGGCGTAAAAGTCCTTGATGAATTGAGAGAAAGAGGTATTGATGCCGAAATTGTCTCTTTCGCAGGTGACCGCAACGTCGGCATACTTTCCGATCAGAAAATAGCACAACAAATAGAAGATGTGCTTCAGGAAATGAATGTAAAAAGTGCAATTTTTGTGTCCGATGGAGCAGAAGACGAGACTCTCGTTCCAATTGTACAATCCCGAATAAAAATTGATTCAGTAAAAAGAATTGTGGTAAAGCAGAGTGCAAATCTTGAGAGTACTTACTACATCCTCAAACATGCATTTAGGGATCCTAAAATCTCACACACATTCTTCATTCCAATTGGACTTGCTGCGATTATTTACGCATTTTTCCTTCTGATCCAGTATCCTGCAGGAGCAATCATAGGAATATCAGCTGCAATTGGTTTATACATGCTCTACAGGGGCCTGAATCTCGATGAAACATTTACCATAATAAAGGAAAAAGCAAAGCAGTCTTTTTATGCTGGCCAGATGACATTTATAACGTATCTGACAGCAGGACTTATTGCAATTATTGCAACCATAAGAGGCGCCGTAGAATTATGGGGTTACTATACAACCGGAGGAAGCTGGTATTATGGATTTGTCACCTTGATGACTGTTTTTGTTAATGTAACTGTCTGGTGGTATGTGACATCTGTAATCTTTGCAAATGCCGGAAAAATAATTGATCTGAAAATAGAAAATCGGTTTAACAAAAGAATGCTGTCACCCTCTATTTTTACACTTTCCATTGGTCTTTTGCTATGGGGGGCCAGCGAATACATCCTTGCTATCAGTGCAGTTTCATCAAATGCAATTGAAGTTACATTTCAGTATTTTGTATATTCTATTGTCGGTGCAATCATACTGGGACTTACAGGAATTCGTTTTGCAACAACCGACTCCAAAGAAAAAAACTGAGTATCCTGAATGTGATTTATTATGAATAGTGACAACCTGCCTCAAGCAGAGTGTGCGATTATCGGAGGTGTTGGCGTATTCAAGCCAGAAAAGGACGCACTCCAAATGATATCAACGCCTTTTGGAGAAGTGGAAGCTTTTTTTGTTGAAGAAAAAGGAATTAAGTTGGCAATAATCCCGAGACATCTTGTTAATGGTAAACATATTCCACCTCACAGGATTAATTATCGTGCAAACATAAAAGCTGTAGAGAAAATTGGAGTAAAACGCATTATTGCAACAAATTCCGTAGGCAGTATGAAAAATCATCCTTTGGGAAGTTTTTTCGTCCCAAACGATTTTATTGATTTCACTAAAATGAGACCATCAACTTTTTTTGATAATGAAACGGTACATATCGATATGAGTGAACCATATTGCCCCCAACTAAGGGCAGCACTCCTTCATTCCCTCTCAAAAAACACATTGCCTTTTAGTCAGGGGACTTATATTTGTACCGAAGGTCCACGATTTGAAACTAAGTCTGAAGTAAAAATGCTAAGCCAATTCGGAGATGTAGTCGGTATGACTGGGTTCCCTGAAGTTGTACTGGCAAAAGAATTACAACTATGTTATGCTTCAATCTGCACAATTACAAATCCTGCATGTGGCTTAAATTGTGGAAAACTCACAAGTGACGAAGTTGTTGAAATAGTGGAATCCACAAAAGAAAAACTCTTCAGAGTCATCCTTGATTCAATTGGAATACTTGATCCCCAGAGGAACTGCAACTGTAAAAATTCAAAAGAAAACGCCATAATTTGAATCAGACAATATCTTTTGAAGTATCAATGCTAACACCACGTGCAACATTGAACTTGATGACGTCCGTAGAGGGGACCATACCCCTTATTTTTGGAATAGACAGTTTGTTTATTATTTTATCGGATGTGCAATCCATAGTCACGTCAAAAATAACATCTGAAACATTGAAAATCTCATTTTCAACCCGCTCGCGTATGCTGCCCTTTAGCCCATAAAGATACGTAATTCCGGAAATTTCCTTAGTCGTTTCGTACAAAACATTAATGAGCTTTTTTATTAAACCAAAATTCACATTCAGGTTGGTGAAGAATGAAAATGTATCAAAAATTATGTTCGCTTCTTCATTTTCCAAATCAAGAAGGATGTTATGCAGATTGTATTCCGTAAATTCTATAATTTTGGAATCGGCAAATTCATTCCCGACATTATCCACCATATCACCTGTAGCTGTGAAATAATATTCACTGTAGACATCCACAAATAGGATGTTAGAAGGATCAAAGCCCAGATTTAAAATATCTTTCTGGATATAGCTGGGTCTTCGGCTTGTTGCAAAGTAGTAAGTCTTTCTTGATTGAGAAAACTGGTAAAGGAATACTTCAGACATAGATCGTGGGTTAGCCGAGAAATAAACAAGTGAGCTGGAAGGCAGACCTCCGCCCAGACTGTCATCTAGAAGAGAGATACCGGTTGGTATGATATAAGATTCCGGCATAGTTGAAGATTGCTCAGCATCACTCATTATGTGCTGATATGAAGACTTTGGTTCCTGCTTCATATATGCAGGCCTTGCCGCTTGATATTGAAATTTACTACTCTCTTCATACGGCATCATCGATAAATATCTCCAACATAATAATACAAGATATTATACAATTTGTATATATAATATTGGGCATCTCTATTACTAATAAATTTTACTAAACTATGTTGCACCTAATATAAAAATATCTGTGAAACTATATTTTGAGAAGCAATAATGTTGTACAAAACTTATATTGAAAACTAAAGCAACCTAATTAAATCTCCTTTTCCATTTTAGCTTTAATGCACCATTTCTTTTATAATCGATAACCCCATTTGCGTGCATATGGTTCTTTGGTCCTTCTTTCGACCTGAAAAAAACAAATTGATCCTGATGTTAATCAAGGATAAAAGAAAAAATCCTGTTATTTTAGGAGAAGTATCATTAAGTGATACACCTACCGGACCACGCCCTCTAAGATTCAGGGTTATTCGAGACGGTAAGGAAGAGCTCCGGCGTCCCGAAGAAGTGATTGAACTCTGCAGGCGTTCTGAAAGGATACTTATTTCAAAAGGCGGGAATCAAAAAAGCCAGATTCGCCTTGTGGAAATGCTTTCAGGTTTTCATCTTGAAGCTGAACTCGTAAATGTATGTCGGTTTTGTCTGATGAAAAAACAATTCAATTTTGTAAACCCAAAATCAATTTTATATCACAGTGAAAGGATTTGTAAGGAATGTGCGGAAGAAGAACTATTGCGAGCACTCAGAAATACCCATTGCCATTATTCAGAAGATGCTATCCAGAGGATGCTGGACATACTGTCAAAGACTAAAGATCTGGATAGAACCCTTGGAATGCTGGATCCTGAAGAGCTGGAATCAGATATTACAAAATATGATGTAATTCAGGCTAAAACCGAAGAAAAACTTGTACAGACCAGTACACTTAAAATATCAAAGAAACTCAAGGGACTGCTCCTCAAAAAATCCAAAACTCTTCTTCCAGTGCAGAGTCTTGCTGTGGAAAGCGGACTTTTTTTCGGTAAAAACCTGCTTGTTACATCGGCTACAGCTACCGGCAAAACACTCATAGGTGAAATGGCAGGTGTGGAAAACTGCCTTAAAAAGAAGGGAAAGATGTTATATCTTGTACCTCTTGTTGCTCTTGCAAACCAGAAATATGATCAGTTTGGAAAGCGCTACGGTCAAATCGGACTCCGTACTTCAATCCGAATAGGAAGCACAAAAATCAGAACACGAAAAACACAATCAATGCGCAAAAGCCTTGATTCGGAAATAATTGTTGCAACTTATGAAGGAATTGATTATCTGCTGCGTGTTGGTGAGGCGGATTTACTTGGTCAGATCGGAACTATTGTTGTTGACGAAGTCCATATGTTAGAGGATGCTGACAGAGGTCACCGGCTTGATGGGGTTATTTCCCGTCTCAAATATGTAGCTCCGATGGCACAATTTATCTATCTTTCGGCGACTGTGGGAAATCCTGCAGAACTTGCACGAAAGCTTGATGCTACTCTGGTAGAATATGAACACAGACCGGTTCCAATTGAGCGTCATCTGATTTTCAGTTCACAAGAAAAGAAGCTGAAAATAATGGAACGTCTGATCAGGGAAGAGTATGCAAAAACATCATCAAAGAATCATCGCGGCCAGACTATTGTTTTCACAAACTCACGCCGCAATTGCCATCGAATTGCACAAGGGCTATCGATGCAGGCAGGAGCTTATCATGCTGGTCTTTCGCTTGAAAAGCGGCGCATAATAGAAAAACAATTTGCATCCGGAAAATTGCCAGTGGTTGTTACTACAGCAGCTCTTGCAGCCGGAGTTGATTTTCCCGCATCACAGGTAATTTTTGAATCCCTTGCTATGGGGATTAACTGGATTACACAGAAGGAGTTTCTTCAGATGCTTGGAAGAGCAGGTAGACCTGATTTCCATGATAGAGGAGTTGTAATCCTGCTCGCCAGCCCCGAGAAAAATTATTCATCTGAGCAGGCTATGACCGAGGATGAAGTGGCAGTGAAACTCCTCAAAGGCCAGATGGAAGAAATGCATGTTGCATATGGAGAAGAAGAGCAAACCGAGGAGATGCTTGCATGTGCAGCTGTTACGTCAAACATGGAAGACTTGAAATACATGGCAAGAAAAATGGTTGCGGATATTGACTTCAATACGACCGTTCAAAAGCTGCAAAAGTACAAGTTTATTGTGAAAAAAGGAAAAGATATAGCATTAACACGCCTAGGTTCAATCGCTGCAAGGCATTTCCTCTCTCCGGCAAGGGCATTTTTGATAAAAGACGCAGTCCTTGGAGAAAAAGAACCCCTTAACATTGTTTCTAACCTTGTGTTTTTTGATGCAGCTTATTTTAAATTTGCTCCACAGATTTCATCGGCACTAAAGATTAACATGCCTTCAAGAGTTTTTCAGGGAGCTGCAATTGATATTGTTTTTGAAGCAGAGAACCTTTCTGCTCTTAACGATACAATACAGGATCAGTTGTATGCTTTTGCTTCAGATTTCCTTACATGCAACTGCAAAGAAAACCCCTTTTGCGGGTGTGCTGAGAAGAAATTTGGGGAAAGAATCATTAAATGGAGGGTTGAAGGACTTGAGCCGGAGGATATTGTTCAAAGACTTGATGCGATGTACGGGATTAGCACATATGCAGGCGATGTTTACGGATACCTTGATGATGTAATTAGATGTCTTGATGCTATTGAAATGATGGCAAGAGCATTTTCAAAAGCTAAAATAGCATATCTGGCTAAACAACTTAAAAAACGTATTGAGGGTTAATTATCTCAAAAGGTATTAGAAGTATGACTGACATTTAATCATCCTGAAAAGAGAAGGGGGATATATATGACTGAAAAAGTACCAGAAAATGCAGAGCAGCCAAAAAGAAAAGTGAAGATTAAGTTAAACCGCCCTGATTCTTTTAAGCAATGCTATGCAATTGGTGCAATGGGTGGCCATAGCCCATATGATTTCAGGATTTGTTTTTATAACGATACTCCAAAAGGTGTTTCCGAGAACAATGAGCAGGTAATTGAGAGAACACTGGAAACTGAAATAATCTTGTCCCCGCTTGCTGCAATGGAGCTTTCAAAATGGCTTAACCAACACCTGAATGAGTATATAGCAGTGTTTGGTCCCATTAAAGGAAAACCTATGCCAAAAGATGAGAAGCCTGCGAAGGATGACAGTGCACACTTACAGGGTTATATTTGAAAAATAATAAACTATATAGCTCTGCAAACCATAATAATCGATAGGCATAAATAATGGATATTACAGTCTAGTGATGCACATTCTGCTCAAAAATCAATCATGAGAGGATTGAAACTTGTTTCCAAATAAGAAAGTCCAAAAGTTAATAGGGTCAAGGGTTCTGGTCGAGATGAAGGGCGATCAGGCTATACTTGAAGGAGTTCTGAAAAGTTCTGACGACTATATGAACCTTCACCTTGATGAATCTGTAGAGATAGTAGACGGAGAGCGCAAACGTTCTCTTGGATCTGTGGTATTACGTGGAAATAATATAATATTGATAATCCCAGTTGACGAACAAAGTGTCTGAGTACCATGGGAATAGAAGAAGATACTCTGGACCTTATCAAGAAGAATAAGGATGGTATTTACCAGAATGCTCTCTGGAAAGAGCTTGATATTGATAGCCGTAAGTGTTCCCGGATTGTTGCAAAGCTGCTCAAAGAAGGGAAAATAACCAGAGAAAAAGCAACTGTTAACGGCTCGAACACGTATTTGATTAGAGCTACATCTCCTGAAAAGAAAAATTTCAAGCTTTTGTTGGCAGGCAATATGTTTTCCCCGTGTACCGGATGCCGTCTTGCATGTCAGCCAGAAAGCTGTGAAGCATTGACCGAATGGATACTCCATCTTGATGAAGAAAAGGATGGCCAAGAGGCGAAAACTTAATATGTAAGTATGCCTTAGTAGGGTCGCTTTTACATAACAAAGCTAGATGCTCCGGTAGTGTAGTCCGGCCAATCATTCCGGCCTTTCGAGCCGAAGACTCGGGTTCGAATCCCGGCCGGAGCACCTAACCATTATCATTTATGATAGTGATTTTTCCAAATTTTGCTATTTTTCAATGCTGCTTAGTACTTCTGCTAATTGAGTTTCAGGTGAATAGTTTACACTATTTGCTTTTTTAAAAATCAGCAGTTAATCGCAATCCTCTGAGAAAATTGTATCTTTTGTGTGGTTGAGATTTTCTACAAACGTAGAAAAATATTATTAAGTAATGTTGATTAATTAATGTTATAATCATTTACCGTATTTGATTTATGTTCTGCTTAGAATTTTATATAAGATGAAGCAAGATATTCGTAGAAGAATTATTCTGGAGAGATCCCATTGCAAAAGATTAATCAAAAAGAGATACTAGCCCTGAACCTTCAGAGAATGTACTGGATTGAAACGGAAATGGAACAGCTCGCAACATGGGAAGCAAAAATTGAGCTCGAAGAAGAACATAAAGAAGCACTGGAGATCCTTTCAAATGATTCTGATAAACATGCTCTGATTCTCGAGAAGTGGCTCAATATCGCAAACATTGAGCTTCCTAAAAGAGCACCCAGAGGAATCCCACTCAAAGTATTTGATTTTAACATGACAAACATATTTGAAATTTTTACTGAAATTAGAAAATACGAGATCCTTGCAAGGGATACCTACCACAACATAGCCTCAACAGAGCCAAGTGTACTGGAAGAAACATTTCCTGATGAAGAGAATAGGAAAGAATTCATACAGGATATGGAGCACCTTGTTGCAGAAGAGGAACGACACAAAAGGATATGCGACGAGAAGATAGGCGGATTTAGAAGAGTGATGTGAATTTAGGGAGATTATTTCTGAGGAACATATATAGTGTCCGAAATCCAAACTCTTTTTGTATTTTTTAGACCCTGCAGAAAAACTATTTTAAATCCTACTAAGCCATTATATTTTTTATAAGAATAATTCCCTGTTTGTACCAAAAACACAAGGAGAATTATTGTGTCTTGTTTCAAATTCAAAATCTGGAACTCCCATTAAATCAGAGATTTAATGCCAAAATATTCCGCTTTGAAGATTTCTACAAAGACCACTTTTAAAACCAGTGGAAAAGGGTTAAAGGAAATTATCGAAACCGCATACATAATCCTGGTCAAGAATGAAACCAGAAATGCGGTGGACATTATAGTCCTATCAAAAAACTACTCTAAGATGTTCCAAAATCTCCTTCAACAGCTACATTTCTTACTGAAAGAATTATCATACTCGCTCAATACTTTCAATAATCCTTCCCTTAACATTTCTTTAGGGATATCCTCACTGGTTTCTCCTTTGTATTCAAATATCCGACAATTTGTATCTTCTCCACAAATATCAGAACAAGATCCGCAATAATTGTCTCTAATGCTTAATTTATCAAATACAATTTCTTCTAAGTCCTTTCCATTAATTCTAACCGTTGGCGATCTTTTAAGATCATATTTTTGTTGTTCTTCCTTGCTTGCAACACGTATCTTGTTTATGCAAAGGTGGTCAATCACTTTAAGTTGAGGCTTTAATTCCATCAAAACTTCATCTAATGTCTCATCTGTTGCCTGACATCTCTCACAACAAGACAGATCAAGATACAAGAAATCAATTATCAATTTATTCATTTTTCACACCTCTTTAGCATGTATCACTTGCTTTCAAAGCTAAGTTTATGAGTCTAATTAGGTATTTTGACTCTATTTGGTATTTCTATTTTTATAGATATATCCTACCTTTTACATTTAAAATATGACCTAAAAGACATCAGGCGGAACTGTTTATCCATACATTGGCCGTGCAGACCCCCACATGTCTGGTCTTCCATTACCATATATCCGAAAAAATCACGGATTATATCACAATTATTCTTTTCTTGCAAAAATGTAAATCTCTCGCTTCTTTGGTTCAATTACATCAACTATGGACAATCCCATTGCTTCCATTTTTTTGAGCCAACCCTTGTATGATCTTGCCTTATCTATCTTCAGAACCTGAAGCAGTTTTCCCCCTTCCTTCAGTAGCGGAAGTACACGTTCAAGGGCTTTAAGGGAATCAGCTGGTTCCAATGTCATATCCGAGAGGATAACATCTACAGGAGTTTCAGAAAGCTCCTCAAGGGGAATGGAAAAAACATCACCAAAAATTATATCCACGTTTTCGTTCTCATACGCAAGTTTGCCCAGCTCAGAGCGGAAATGTTTGCTGAACTCAACACCTTTAATGTGTCCCACGATTCCGGAAGCGTACATGATAAAACCACCGGCACTTGAACCAAGATCAAGGGCCCGATCTCCTGCCTCGAGAATTCCCGTTTTTTTCTGGATACTCTGCAATTTGAAATAACCTTCTGGCTTGTCCAGCCCTTCGGTTACTTCTATGGAATTAATGGTAGAAACATCCTTTGAGGTTTTGGTGACAACTACACCATCAACTTTGACTTCACCGTTGTAAATGGCCTTCTTGGCCCTTCCGCGTGAACTGAAAATACCAGTCTCTACCAAATAGGAATCAAGTCTCATCGTTAGCTCAATATGGCCCCTACTATAAATAGCTACAGCAAAGTGAAATACTTTTCAAAATAGAAAAGTATTATTTTTCACTGGCAAAATAATGGCACTTAATTCCATCGGGATCAAAGCAAAGATTGCAAGAGACACATTTAGCAGCAGTAACCCCATCCCTTATTTTTGGCACAAGATCTGGCTCACAGATAAAAGGACGACTCATGGAAACCATGTCTGCATAAGCCTTCAGCACAAGGTCCATGACATTTCTGGAGCGAATCCCTCCTACCAAAATAACTGGGATGTTCACTGTATCCTTGATCATCTTTGCATATCTCCTGAAATAGGCTTCCTTGTCCTCGGAATCTATATCCGGCCTTGACATCACATCTCCTGCCTCAAAGATACCGCCACTGACTTCAATTGCACAAACTCCGGCTTTTTCGAGGATTGCGGCAATCTCCACACATTCCGGTGCATCAAGACCTATTTTCCCAGAATATATGTCAAAGCCGTCAGTTGCGTTCAGCTTAACCATAATTGGGTAATCAGAACCTACATGTTTCTGTATTCCTTTAATAATCTCCACGATTATGCGTGTGCGGTTTTCCACAGAACCTCCCCACTCATCTATACGCCTATTTGTATAGGGAGAAATAAAACTGCTCAAAAGGAAACCGTGTGCACAATGCAGCTGCACACCGTCAAACCCTGCCTCTTTTGTGCGCCTTGCAGCTTCGACAAAATCACCAATGGTCTGCAGGATTTCTTCTTCAGTCATTTCTACCGGCATCTTTCCGGAGGATTCATCCCTTACTGCCGATGGGGCAAGGAGAACGCTGCTCTCCCTTACTATAGACTGTCTTCCGCCGTGAACAATCTGTGCAACAATCTTGCTGTTGTATTTATGAACACGGGAAGTGATTTCAGAGTATGGAGCAATAAACCTGTCATCATAGATCCCCTGCTGTTTTTCATTACTCTTTCCCTGAGGGTTCACATAGGAATATCCCGTTATAATTAGACCAACATCATTGCGGGCAAGTTGCTCATATATATCACCTATGGCACTGGTAGGTATTCCATCATCATTCGCGAGCCATTCATTGGTCGCTGACCTTACAAACCTGTTCGGAATTTCAATATTTCCTAATTTGATGGGTTCAAAAAGCATACTCTTAGTGATAAGGATACATAATAATTATGTTTTTGCAGGGTGATTCAGAAGTTTTTCAATTCCTCTATGTTTTCCAAAAGATATTCATTTCCAAGTTTGTAAATGAGCAATGCTATGTAAAGAGAAATAAATGCTGCAACATTTATTAAAAGGACTGTTTGCAGGGTTGTACCCTCAAGACCACCACCGCTTTGTCCGTAGAGGGAATCACCAAACATCAGAGGATGTGCGCTTCTCCACAGTCTTATGGAAAAAAAACTCAAAGGAACCGACACAAACCCGACAATCCCGAAAACGGAAGAAAGACGTGCACGGCTTTCCACAGCATCAATGGAGTTACGCAAAAGCAGGTAAACAGCATAAACAAGGAAAAGCACAAGGGAAGTCGTCAGGCGTGGCTCCCAAACCCAATACCACCCCCATATATGTTTGGCCCAAACCGAACCCGATGCCAGCACAAGGAAAGCAAAGATCAAACCAATCTCTGCAGACGATCTGGCAAGAATATCCCACGAAATCTCGCGTGTTCTCAAGTATTGTACATTTGCTATGAAAACAACTGTAAATGCAATATACGAAATAATTGCAATCGGTAGGTGGAAATAGAAAATATTGAAAGATGTATCAAGGGCATTTCCCGAATCATCCTTCATAACGGGAAGTACGAAAAACACAGAATAGACAGCAGCTGTCATCAGGATTCCTGAAAGTAAACTCGTAACACGTTCATATTTTCCATAATTCATAATTCTACCCGAGCATGACTGAATTTAATCATAGAATATATTATAGCTATATTAATTGTTAATCCTCAATCACGTATTCGAAAACAATTGAAGCAACCGCCAAAAACACTATATCGTAAACAAACAGGATCCTAAGATAAGTGGTAATCATACCCAAATCCCCGCCTTTGAAAATCGCAGAGGTTGCGGATACGGCAGGAAGCAGCACAGGTACAAGTAAAGGCAAAAGGAGAACAGGAAGCATGATTTCCTTTGCCTTTATATTCTGAACAAGGGCAGATAGCAGAACCCCAACTGACGCGAACCCGATGGTACCACCTATTACAACTATTACAAAAAGTGGAGATAGAATTGTGTAATTAAACAGAATGGAAAACAAGATTACTGTAATTGCCTCCACAATAAGCATTATTGAAATCGTAAACACTACTTTCCCAAGGTAGATTGAAATCGGTGACATCGGGCATATTTTCAGTGCCTGAATAGCCCCATTTTGGGTTTCCGAAGCAAAAGCACGGGAAAAACCGAGTGTTCCCGCAAATACAAAACATATCCACAAAACACCGGCTCCAAGCATGGCAATATTTCCAGAAGAGGACGTCAACTCGGAAAATGCAATGCTGAATACTACCAGTATGAGGAATGAGAACAGGAGCATTGAATTCAGCAATTCCTTTGCATGGGCTTCTATACGGAAATCCTTGACAGCTATGTGTAAAGCCTTGATCATATACATACCTCACACACAGGCATCAATGCCGCATATTTGTGAAATTGTTTCTCTGACCGATTCATCCTTTGACTCAAAATCCGCTACCAATCTGCCGGCATCCATTACAAGTATGCGATCGCATATGGATATCGCAAACTCAATATTGTGAGTTACCAGCAGTCTTGTTGTAGATGATTTCTTGATCAACAGTTGCTCTATGATCTTTGATGCACCGGGATCAAGACCACTGAAAGGTTCATCCAAAAACAGGACTTTAGGGTCATGAATTAAGGCGCGAGCAAAAGACAGGCGCTGCTTCATGCCACGAGAAAAAGTACTTACCCTATCCGTGGCACGCTTCCATAATCCTGTTTCACCCAGTAACATCTTAATCTGCTCCTCAAGCTGGATACCTTTCATATCATACATATTCCCAAAAAAACGCAGGTTTTCGATAGCATTGAGATCATCATAAAGATACGATTCATGTGATAAAACCCCAAACTCTTTTCTTATGTCTATTCTATCATCAGAAAACGACACTCCATTGATCAGAACTTCACCATCTGAAGGATGAAGGCTTGATGAAAGCAATTTGAGTAAAGTAGACTTCCCCGCTCCATTGGGACCTGTGATTGCAACAAATTCTCCGTCCTTTACACATAAATCAACATTATCAACTGCAATTATCCTGCCATATTTTTTTGCAATGCTCTTTGCAACAATTAGATTATTCATCATCTAAGAATGGAGTTCGCAATAAATTAATATTTTGATATTTACCAAAATCAATAAATTGCTAAAAAACCATTTTTATTTGGGGATAAATTATGGGTTCAAAAACTTACAAAAGAATTCTTGTGGCGACTGATGGTTCTGAAAATGTAAAGAATGCAATTGACTGGAGTGTTGAACTTGCCCGTGTAACCGGTGCACAGCTTTTTGCAATATATGTCATATCAGACGTTGATGTTGGATTAGCAACAAGGGGAGCCAATTGGGCAGAAGCATTGAAAGAGCATCTAAAAGAAGAGGGAAATAGAGCCATAAAGTATGTTGAAGATAAGGCCAAAAAGGCAGGAGTTGAAGTTGAAGCAGTGATTATTGAAGGAAACCCTACGGATGCTATACTAAAATATGCTGAAAATAATGGGATAGAACTCATTGTGATAGGTACGCTCGGCAAAAGAGGAATTAAGCGATTCCTTCTTGGTAGTGTAGCTGAAAATGTAGTCAGGCATTCTACAAAACCAGTGCTTGTAGTACCCTGAAAATTTGTACCCGAAAACTATTAATGCAAACGACGGGTTTATCGCAACATCAACAATACTTAAAACCGTGTGAGAGAGGAAGGGCGGCTGCCGGGCCTTATTGGCCTGAGGAAAGTCTCCCCACCTTCCAGAAACGCGAACACCTGTAAAGGGTGTCGGGCGAGAGCTCGGGCAGCTGGGAAACCAGCTCTTGCAACTAAGGTTGCATGCTGGCACAGAAACGATATCGGCCCATACTTATGCGATGATGTTGAGAAACTGAGGTCCTATGGTGTCCGAATGGAACGGCGAATCTTCGCGGGTGCAAGTCGGAAGTAGGGGATCGGTGACGTCTGGATCATCCCCCGAAGTATTGACGCTAAGCCGAATGCCGCCAGTGTATTTACACCAACAGAAGGGAGCTTACTCTCCTCACTCACACATCTTATTCTCATTCCTGAAATTCTTCATTGTCAGGAGAACTTCATCAAGATCCACACAGGTGTTGAAGCATCCATCCTTGAGAAGAGGTATGCCTAATATCGGAAGTTTGCTACCCCTTAAAGCACGCATGCCCTTGTTGATTTCATAATTGCACGCTATCACAAGCACTCCATCTGCTTTGCTTTTACGTAGGATGCGTTCTACAAATGATGAACCAGTGACAATATAGAAATCATAACCTTCAGATTCTGCTTTTTTCCTGAGTTCTCCGAGAACACATCTCCCACATTCCACACATTGTATACCATCCCGGGTGGAAAGAGCTGGGCAATCCAGAGAACGTATACAATGAGGTACAAACATTATTCTTGAAGTAGATTTTTTGAAGGATTCGCGATTAGCGGTATTCTTCAGAGAAACCATCCATTGATCAAGATTTCTCGGATCAGAAAATCTGCAAAAAAGATATTTGATAGGCATGTAAAAGAGATCCAAAATCAGTGCAAAAAATCCGGCTAAACGAACATTTCTTCTAATGCTGATTTTCCCCATAAAAAGTGCCAGGGAACTAAGAATAAAAGATGATACCAGAAACAGTACCAATAATTTTCCTATAAAATTATACATCACACATCTCCATAGCTTTGATCACTTCATCCACATCGACTTTGGTCTCAAAGCAACCGTCTTTCAGGAGAGGGATCCCCTGCACAGGCATAAATGACACTTCTTCCATGGATTCGGAAAGTTCGGTGTAACAGGCTACCCCTATGCACGATCTCGGTTTGTATTGTTTTATAATTTTCTTGACAAAACTGCCCCCTGGAATCACAAAAACCTTAAAACCTTTGCTTTGGGCAACTTTATATACCGTCCCAATATCGCATTTACCACACTGTTTACATTCATATCCAAAAATTGGATCACAACGTGCACAACAATCCGAATTCCTCAAACATTGCGGAAGTAAAATAATCCTGCGGTCATTGTTATGGATAAAATCATTTCTCATTACAGCATTGCGTACCTCAATAAGGATTTCATCCACCAGTGTATCACGAATCTGTAAAACCTTGCATACCCACTTGGAAGGGGAATAAAACAAATAAAGTACAAAAAGAATAAAATTTGGAATAATTATTTTCTTTTTTTGAAACTGTAAATACCTATTATCAAGGCAAAAAGTAATACTACAAAAGAAAAAATAAATGTGTAGACAAATACTTTGCCAAGAAGTTCATAGGGAATTTGCATATTGAAAACAGAAATACATTACTTTAAAATATTTTCTGGGAAAAGAAGGGGATAATCATATCCCCTAAAAATCCTGTTCATCTTGCCTGATCTTCACAATCGTCGAGGCTTATTCCCAATGCTTGGGCGGCAAGTACAATTATGTCCTCAACTTCAAGTTCATCGGGAGTCAGGTTGAGGGAATCCCTTCCATCGCTGAGGTTCCTCTTGCAGAAAGGACAGGCACTTGAAAGAATGTCTGGTTTCTTTTCAAGAGCATCCTTTACACGGGTCTCCGCAACTCCAAGCGCAAGATCAGGTATACCGGCCTTTACACCACCGCCTGCACCACAGCAGCGCTGGTTGTCTTTGATCCTGTCCATTTCAACAAACTTTATGCCAGGAATACTCCTGAGCACATGCCTTGGTGCCTCAAAAACACCTACATGACGTCCCAGGTGACATGGGTCGTGGTAGGTCACAGTCCTATCGATGGACTGCTTCCATTCAATCTTGCCCTGCTTGATGAGATCTGAAAGGAATTCTGTGATGTGAACAACTTCAAATGGTAATTCTTCACCAAGAAGCCTTGGCCAGTCAATCTTAGAAGCGCGGAAGCATCCTGCACAGGCATAAAGAACTTTCTTTGCGCCCTTTTTCTTTATACCATCAACATTAGCCTTTGCAGCCTTACGAGCAATATCATCAATCTCGTACTGACCTGTCCTGATAAGTGCGGAACTGCAGCAGACTTCATCCTCCCCTAACATGGTGAATTTGATACCTAGCTTGTTGAGAACACGAGCTGTTGCGAATGCAAGTTTTTTCTGGCGAAGTTCTGCGGTACAGCCACCGAAGTAGAGAATTTCTGCTTCGTCTTCTATAACAACATCATCAGGAATCCAGCTTAAACGTTCCTCTTTTGCAGCCATGTAAGGATTACCATATTCGCCTATGAGCTTGACAAACATTCCCTGCTTGCCGAATGGACCGTTTCCGCGTTTAACAAGATTTGCACGCATTGCTTCCCATAGTTCTACTGTATTGATCCCGGATTCACAGACTGTAGCACACATTCCACAGGTGGTACATCCGTAAACATCATCCTTGAACTGTTCAATTTCATCTTCCGGAATCTTTTTAGGTCCGAATAGTTTTGCCCTGAGACCATAGGACTTATTCATGAATTCTCTCCATCGGAGAATCTTGTCTCTTGGTGCAAGTCCCGGATCTTTGCCTGAAGCATCATATGTTGGGCACCAAAGTACACACTCACCACAACGGCTGCATGCATCGAGTTCCATGAGCTGAACGGCTGTGAGGTTATTTGTGTTTATAGATGGAGAATCTCGTACCATAATTATTCACCTCCCTTATTTGCCAGAAGGGTAAGTGGTATTGCAATCATGTGGATGTATTTGCTATATGGGATATATGCAATACAAAACAGCAAGGAAATAATTACGTGGAACAAAGCTGCAGGTGGTGCCCACTCAGAGTGAAGTCCCATACCCCAGAAAGTACCGTTCCTGATACCGTCTGCAATAAAACCTGTAATTGTAATAACAGTAAGACCGCCAAGAAGTATTGAATCATAAGCTATTGTGCTTTCTCTCATCCTCTGCATGAAAAGTCTTCTTGCAATTGCAATGATAATTCCTGTAAGCAGGACGTAGCTGAATATGTCATTGGGAAGGGAAAGCATTTCCCTGAAGACTTCAGGATCGGGACCCATGTGGAGTACCATATGTGTCATTTCCACAAGGAACATAAGAAGAGACATAGCAAAAAGAGCCATCCAACCAACGAAAATTGTGATATGCATGAACCAGCGAAGAGGACTGCGACGCAGGATACGCCTCTGGAAAAGGATATCAAGAACAAGGGTTACAATAATATGTTGTCCGTGATGCTGTCCTTCCGCACTCATCTGGCGAATAAGTGTTCTTGGAAAAGCTAAAAGACTGCCTTTAGTGCCGCTTCCACCATATTCTTCTGCGCCTGCACCCCATTTTTTCAAATTTATATACATTCCGTAGAGGAAAATAATTATCGCGAGGGTTGACAATATCATGATCTGCACGAAAGTAATCCTCAAAGTATCGGATATTCCCGCAAAATATTCCATAGCCATAACGTCTATATCTCCTGATGTGTTCTTTTCAAACAAATGTAATATGTAAAATTAACTCTGGTCTATTGGTAGTAACGATTGTATTTAAATATTTTCATCTGCAGCACTTGAAAAATCAACAAAAAGATAATCAGGAGACTGATGAAAAGAAAGAAAAGGTTTAAGGATTTACCTTAAAGCCCGATCTCTTTTTTGAATTTTTCAAGTCCCATCTCATCAATGACACGGCCTATGCGCCATTTCTTTGTATGGGTCTTGTAGAAACTTATAATCCGATCCACAAGTTCCATAACCTCTTCTTCATTAAGTTCCTCGGCAATTATATCACCAAGACGTGGACGGATCCCTGCATTTCCTCCAACCATCAACGTATAACCTTTAGGAGTGCCCATGATTCCAATATCCTTAATAGCCGGCTCGGAACAGGAATTCATACAACCTGAAACCGCAATCTTGAATTTTGAAGGAAGCTGCATTCCGTGATATTTCTCATCAAGGGCAAGCCCCAGTGCAACTGAATCTTGTTGTCCGCGCTTACAGAATGTTGTACCCGGACATATTTTGACACTCCGAACACAAAGACCAATTGCAGCTGCGGGCTTCATGCCAAGATCATTCCAGGCATTGTCGATATCTTCTTCCTTAAGCCCGACTATACAGGCACGCTGTGCGGATGTTAATTTGATGGCCGAAGCTCCGTATTTTTCTGCAACATCGGCAATCTTGCGAAGCATATCAGGCGTTACGATTCCACCGGGTGTTTGGGGAGCGATTGCATAAGTCTCCCTGTCACGCTGCACAATTGCAGCTTTCTCAAGAAGATCTTTTTTTGTCAACTAAGACCCTCCTCTTCAGTCGCCTTTCTCAAGCCTTCTGAGAAGACCTTTAAGACCTTCTTTGTGGCGTGCTTCGTCGTAGGAAGCTTTAGCGAAGAAAAGAGCTGCCTGCTCATTACCTTCATCATGTGCAATCTTTGCGGCGTCGGCTTTCTCACCTTCTGCCATCGTTTCGCCCTCAAGCATCATCTTGAGGTTATCAACTGTTGTTTCTTTGATAAGTCCAAGAATTTCGGCGACCTCAGCTGCATGCCATGCTTCATCCATCGCAATCTGGCGAAGGTATACGGCTACTTCAGGATACCCTTCCTTCTCCGCAAGCTTTGACATTGCCAAATACCAACCAACTTCTGTCGTTTCACCTTTAAAAGTCTGCTGTAAAATATTTTCAAGACTCATATTGTTCACTCCTTCTTATACCTTATAGATGGTATTACAAATTGTCCAAAGCACTATAATAATTAGACGGCAGAAAATCATTGAAATTGGTGGTATTTTTGCTATCACTCCACCAAAAAAGTGAATGACAGCAACTGTTTTCTCAACCAAATGAACAAACATATCAAATTTCAAATTTGAAATCATCATCCTCTTCGTTTTTGGTTAATATTTACTGTCACAAAATATATCTCCTGTATTTTTTCAGCAATTTGATCAAAATTGATCTGTAAATGATGTCTCATTGATGTTTTACATGGTGTCATATGATACTGTTTACCAACAGAATGGACTGAACGTTTCCCTGTTAACATCCCAAAAACACTGACAAAAAGACCCTTGCTCTTGAGCTAACCGTTGGTCGAAATTTATGTGCTCCCAAGAAGGGGTATAAACGAGCTTTGATGCAATGAGTAGGTTTCAATTCGATGAAGGTGGCACATTTTATGTATATCAATGCTGATAGGGACTTATATAGGATTATGCAAAATTAGCAAACTACTGAAGTTGCCTGTTTTCCAATGAGCTGGGTACATGTTGAGAAGTATTAGATGGCATCGTGAAATATGAAAATATTCAATATTCCTAATTATCACAATTCATTGATGATATCTCGAATCAGTAAGTACTGATATTTTTCTAAAAGATTAAACCGTACTTAAAAACGCATATATATATAAAAACCGTGAATTTATTACAGTACTGTAATAAATTCAAGGTATTGAATATGATTGATTTTGCCTGTAAGGAATTCCAGATTAATGAAGTAATCAAATGTGCTCTGGCACTCACACGTGCAGATGTGAAAATAATGGATTACTTTATCCATAAACCAGGGAATTGGTATAACACTAATTTGATTGCCAAAGAAACACATCTCGACCTTTCCACAGTTCAGCGTTCTGTGAAGAGATTGCACGAAAAAGGAGTACTGATAAAATCTCAAAATAACCTTAACAATGGAGGATATACCTATATCTACATGATCAAAGACAAAAACGAGATTAAAAAGATAATTATGGAAATTGTCTTTAAATGGGCAAAAAAAGTCGAAAACGAACTGGAAAACTGGTGAAAAAATGCTTAAAATTACCCCTTATCTCTGGATTATAGTGCTGATTGCATCCATCGGAGGGCTTTTTTATCCCGCCCTTGGATACATAATGGTAGTTGTAATGGTTATACTACTTACAACAAGTGTCTTCCGTGGTCGGTGGTTCTGCGGCAATCTATGTCCGAGAGGAAGTCTCCATGATTTTGTGCTGGACAAGTTCTCAAGAAAGCAGAAAATTCCCGCAATCCTTTCAAAACTCTGGATTCGTGTCCCTGCAATCGTCTTGATGATGACCCTTGTGGTATACAGACTTTCCATAGCTTTCGCCACACAGAATACCTTTGAAAAGGTAGGAACAATCTTTGCATCAATGTGTTTTGTGACAACATTCATTGCAATAATGATGGGAGGATATTTCAGTTCAAGGGCGTGGTGTACTGTCTGTCCAATGGGAACCATGCAGAGAATAATTGGTGGCAAGAAATACCAGCTTAAAATGAGACACGATGATTGCATAAATTGCAAAAAATGCGAAAAAGTATGTCCCATGCAACTTTCCGTCAGGGATATCGGGAATAACCCGGATTGTATCAAGTGCGGCCGCTGTGTGGAAGCTTGCCCGAAAGATGCGCTGTATTTCTGAAATATTACATGATGCCCCTTGCAGAAGGGGTATCTGAATACTATAAACGATAAAAACTGGAATCCTTCCTCACCGCAAGAATTCCCATCATCTCCCACCGTATAAAACTGTAATTTTTAAGAGTGGCATCTCTTGCCGAAGGAAAGTATGTGCTTTTTGGCAAAACATTAAGAAATACTTATCTATATTAGCACCTTTTATCTCAAATATAGCAGAAGCAACCATAAATTCAAGAGGATACAAGATGGAAGAGATTGACCTTTATCTTGAAAAAATTAGGAACAATGTTTTAGAATCAAAAGACATCGATCTTATCATTAAAATGATAGAAGAAGATACAAAAAAGGGACATATCAAATCCGAAAAGGACGACATCCAGTGGTTTGAAGTATACAAGTTTGGTCTGGAGGAATTGGAATTAGCCCTTAAAGGTGGATCAAACATGAAGGTTGGGGACTGGAGACAGAATCTCGATTACAGCAAAGTCCGTTCTTTTGTGGATGAGATGGAAGAAAAAAGTCTCATAACCAATGTTTCTTGGCACGGTGCAGTGATCTTCGACATCGTGAATCCTGAAGTTTACAGAATCCACCTTTGCAATAAAATAAAAGAGCATATTTGCAAATTATATGGCCTGTAATTCAGGCATTTTTTAAACGGACCTGCCGGGAATCGAACCCGGGTTCTAAGCTCCGGAGGCTTAAGTGATATCCTCTACACTACAGGTCCATAAGCTTTCGGTTTATAGTTGATATCATGATATAAACTTAATCCTGATATAGTGAATATAGCCTTTAACACCAATTGGCGGAAACCGGATCTTAGTCGTTAGAGATTGGCAAATCAACTAGCTCATAAATTCTTCCATTATAGTAACATTTCCCTCACATTGAATTTTAGAATCAGATGAAAATGACAATATCATAAATATGAGAAATACAAAAGTTGGCAGATTGCTAAGCTGTCTATGTTCAGACGGCGAGATAAATTGCCAATGATGTAGATTTCATCTGAAAATATCCAAGCATATTTCCCGAACCGATACATTTTCTACCACATAAAATTAATGCATGAAGTGGTATTGAAATGTATTATGAGTCATGCATCAATTTCATAAGTCGCCTACAATAGACATCGATCAAATTATCTTTAAAATTTTTTCCATCGCATCTGAGATTGTAGAGTTATCAATGTCCAGGTCTTTACTCTTTTTCATACCAAGTTCTGTGATTACAATATGTTTGTCAACTGAAAGTCCAGCATTCTCAAGCGTTTTCAATGCGCAGTGCATGGGACATCCATCTATTACTATGATCCTATCACAACCCTCTGCAGATTTTATCTGACCAGGAACTCGACCTCCTATCCCTGCGGTACACATAATCTTGCCTGCTTCTGCTTTTGTGAGTTCAACCGCTACTTTATTTGATATCTGGCCAACATTTGATCCACCAGAACAGGGGTAGATTGCAACATTTTCAGAGCCGCACGAACATGTTATGCCTTCCACCATCTGATTCATCTCCTTTTTTAGTCAATAAATTAACAAATAAAATGTTTAATTATTCAGTTATCCATTTTTTAACATCATCTATGTTAGGAACTTTGCCCGCTACTTTAACATCTCCGTCAATTACGACTGCAGGGGTAATCATGACCCCATAGGACAGGATCTTGTCAATATCTTCAACCTTAATGACATCAGCGTCTACAGCACTCTCTTTGAGAGCCTTTTCGACAATCTCTTTTGTTTTAATGCATTTAGCACATCCAGTGCCAAGAATTTCTATTTTCATCTAAGCTCACCTTTTTTTCTTGAAAGTTTAAATTTTTGGTATTATCGAAACCTTTTATATATCACTATAAGCTCATCTGCATATGACATTGTTTTTCTTGCCTTGCCTATGTATGAAAGAGTTTTCAAACTCATTTGAATTTGATACTTATACTGCCTGCTTTTTTAGCCAGAGACTTTGCCAGGAACCCGGATTCTATTCTGCACAAATTAAGAATACCACAAGGCACCAGACAGTTAGAAGAGCATTTTGCTTCTTTGGCTTTTTCCATTACATAATTATCTTTGATGTCGAGTATTTCCATCATTGGAACTTCCAAATGTGACATTTGTTGGATCTTTTCACAGGGTGTATCTATATTAATTATTATTTTGTCCCCTTTACGTTCCCCATGAATCTCATGAACAAAACCACATATTGTCGAATTTACTGTTAAATCTGTCATTTGATCACCCCCTTAAGGGATTATTTCCTAGCATGTCATCATTTGTGCAGATTCGGTCATCTGGATCAGTATTTTAAATATTATTGAAATGTATATATAGTTTACGATTTAAAATATTATTGAAACACCATGGTATTAGAATGGTAAACCGTAAAAGAGGATTTACTATGAGGGTATCCAGTATCGAAAAAGTTTTGCCTTGCATCTCAGATCCTTGGAAACTAAGAGTTATTGCACATTTGGATGAAGTTCCAGACCTTTCTCTGCTTACCAGATATCTTGGTGGCAGATATTCAGAAGGATTGGGAGTCCTGATGGTGAAATATGGAAACAAGGAACTTAATATTTTCAATAATGGGAAAGTTGCCATAAGGAGGGTAAAAGATGTCGAAGAAGGAGAAATGCTTATAAATCGCATATTATCAATGGCATATCATAAGGCTATGATCTCAGAAGAGTTATAATTTCAAAAATCAGAAGTTATGACTGGCAGGTTGATGAAGTTAACATATTGATAAAATTATAGATTGTTCAATGTTCAAATGAGGATTTTCTACAAAACCCTTTATCCTATCCCTTTGGATGCTTCTAAGCTGGGTCTTTGAATTTTATTCGTTGATTCCTAAATAAAACTTTCAGTCCACTAGAGGAACAGTTATTAATCTGTCAAGCCATTGAAGAAAGGCTTTTGTTTTCAATGGGTGCTAAAAATGGATCGGGACAGGCTTCTTATATATCTATCGATTTTTGTAATAATGGGCATGTCTGATGCGGTAATTCCCGTATTGCCGGAATTTGTCAATTTTAGCCAGCATGAATCCAGTGTAGTTATTTCCACCCTCCTGTTTTCCGCTTACTTTTTCGGAGCACTTGCTACCATGCTTCCCTTTGGAATGGTTTCAGAAAGAGTGGGACATAGGAAACTCATTTTATTGGCTATGATTTTAACTGTTGTTTCAGGTTTTTTGCTATATTATATCAATGACATCACTTTATTGATCCTTGCACGTTTATTAGAAGGAACCGCATGCGGTGCTTTTTTTCCATCAGCTTTTGCAATACTGACAACTTACCAAAAAAGAAAACAATATATCGGGGAATTTTATTTCCTGCTCAATGCAGGACTTGCAAGTGGAGTTGTGCTTGCCGGTACAATGGCATCAATATATTTCAAATACGGGATTGCCTTTTTCACAGTACTTGCCATAATTCCTCTTGGAATTGCAATATTTAATTCCAATACTGTTCAACTTAGTGAAACCATAAGAAAAGACATCCGAATAGAGCTTCGGGAAAAATTCAAATCATCTTTTAGTTTAATAATTAAATCTCCTTTTATTTACATATGGGTAGTAAATTTTGCCCTTCTTGGTGCCAATGGAGTACTTCTTGCCCTTTATCCGGAATATAGTGTGGATTTTCTTTCAAAAGCAGATTTGGGTATTGCAATCGGGACAACTTATATTGCAACCATGGCGTCCTCAATTGCCTCGGCGTATTTGCCTATTAAGGAACAAAATCTTGTTCGTATAGGCATTATTGTTGCCTCAGCAGGAACTTTCCTTGCAACTTCAATGCCTTTTTTGGGATTTATACTGCTTGGCTTAGGATCAGGTTTTGCTATGGTAGGATTGCCAATCATATTATCATATTTGACTACGGAAAGAGGTACTACAATGGGAGTTTACAGCACTTGCAGTTATGCAGGACTTGCAATCGCACCTGTTATTGCAGGATTTTTTACCAACGACCCGGGATTTGAAATTGTTTTTATCGCAACAGCCACTATTCTTTTTGCGACAATTGTTCTTACGAATAAGTTTGATTTTGACTTATAACAAGATTATTATAGTTAAAACCAAATTAATCATTGAATATATAATATTTTTATAAATTTGCTGTGGATTACATTAAAAAGATCACTTTTAGCACAACTTATGTGACTTCTAAAATCGTTTTTGCCACTAGTAAACTAGTAAGTTCAAAACAATGAGACGAAAGAATTTAGAAAAATTTACTATAACTGAAAAAAACGAAAAAATATATTGCTTGATCAAATAGTTGACTTAAAATGAGATTTGTTTATACAGTTGAAGTATTAAATAATATGGAAAGCTAGCTTCCGTAAGAGAGATGCGTGCTCCTTCCACAGTATGTACATGAATACTCACAGTATCCAACAATGGATCACATATTTACAAAAGGCACTATATAACAATTCAAACGTACTTTTTCCCTATACCAATCATTGTTATCCGGGTTTCCATTGGAGGGTTTTTCCAACCTTCAAATGTAATTTTTTTCACATTTGAATCAATACTAACGTTGTTTTTACCTATGCCGCATTTGTACATATATTCGATTATGAGGCTTTCACCCATATTGATTGCATATTCATATGCATCGGCATATTTCTCGAAAACTTCTCTCTTTTCGGGCGAAAAAACTATAATGCCAGCATCGGGATCCTCCAGTGAAACCGGTTTGATAAGAAATTCAACTCTTTTAATTCCTTTTCCGAAAAGTGCACCAACTGCGTTTCCAACTTCTGAATGTTCGGGGAGAACAATGTTTGCATCAATGATATTGCTTATTTCCTGTACATAAGGGGCTACAGGTCCTCCTATTAGTACAACTGGAAGTTTTACCTTAAAGCCAACATCAACTTTTCCACGCAATATCTTTTCAATACCTACTTCATCATACCCAGGAAGGAGATATTTAATCAGGTTAAATACCATGTTTTGTGCAAATTCTGTTTTGAGTGTCTGACAGAACTCAACTTTTGATCTGAATAATAATTTTGCAAGATGCTCTGCCCCCAATGATGAAGCCGATGCATTCCATTGAGTATAATCGCCAAGCACATGAAGAACGTCCGTGGGAGTAAATCCTATGCCTTGTATTAGGCGCTTTTGGAATAAACCATTCAATGTGCGGGAAGAAACATATTTACCGCATAGCGAGGTTAAATCAACATATGAAATAGGGTCATCCCCTAACAATTTGAGAAGTCGTTTTTCTTCTTCATTGATTCCTGAAGCACTTTTTCCATTTCTTATGAAAAATGTAGCAGGTTGTATGTTATTGTCAAAATCTGCTCTCGGTGGAATTGCTAGATTTTTTAGCTTAAGAAGAATTTGGGGATACTTTTCTGCAGCTACACACAATGGCATGACCCTTCTAGGACCTATGAAAAAATGCCGATTTTTAATCCAGATGTGGCTATCACCACCTATTGCAGAAGTTTCCATATTGATTGAGCGTACACGAGTTTTCCATCCTCCTATTATACCTCCTGAATCGCTGAGGGCTGGAATGCCGTTAAACATAGCAGACACATCAGTACTTGTACCACCTACATCAATTGTGACGCATGTATCCATTTTACTGAGGTGTGATGCACCTATAAGGCTTGCAGCAGGTCCGGAAAATATCGTCTCAATGGGTTTTTTTAATGCATCTTCAATACTGGTTACAGAACCATCACACTTTAGCATTAGAATTGGTGCAGCTATTCCACGTCTTTTAAAATCTGCAACGATACTATGGATAAACTGCGTAATAATCGGAATCAGCTGGGCATTAAGTGATGCGGTTACAGCCCTTTCATAGGCACCGATATCCTGAGATAATTCATGACCACAAACAACCGGTACATCTTTAATTTTCTCAAGGATTATTTCTTTTGCCCTTAATTCATGATCCGGATTTCGGATACTGAAGTAGGAAGAGATCGCAAATGAGGATACTTTATCTCTAACTGAATCTATGAACTCTGCCACACTTTTCTCGTCAAGTGGCTCAAGTTCAACTCCGTCCTGATCATGACCACCGGATATACATTTAATATACTTTGAAGGATACTCTTTTTCCTACGTACCGTGTTCACCTATAAGGATTAATGCAACGGGATATCCGGTGCCTTCAAGAACCGTATTTGTAGCAAGTGTGGTGGATACGGAAATAACTGCAATTTCTTCAAGAAATGAGGGGAGAATGCCGTCAATTGATTTTTCTATACCCGTCAGTATGTTGGGGTATGTTGTTAATTGCTTGTTTGAGTCAATTACTTTTCCACTTTCCAGATCAACAATTACCGCATCAGTATATGTTCCACCGGCGTCTATCCCAAGGCCATATTTCATATACTCACATCCGAATTTTTTAAATAAGGTCTAATATGAACTGTAACATCAGAAATTGATGTATAGTTTTGAATTAGTATTTTTTTAATGTTTGTCAGAACAGGTTTTGCATCAATTAATTGCATATCAGGATCAAGTGCAACCTGAAGATCAACAAAGATACTATATTTGGTTCCATACGTTCTTATGTTGTATACTGCATTCACTTCCTCTACCTGCTTTACAAGCTCACTAATGTGTTTTTCAGGTATGCAACAATGGTCACAAAGCTCGTCGATACTTCTTACAATTGTACCACTCGACATCTTAAGCAAAACCAATAATAAAATCAATGATGAAATAAAATCAAGATTTGGATAAACATGGATCAAAAGAAAAATAAGAATCATAAAAAATGGGGATAAAATCATCAATGTGCTTTTTCTTGAAAAAACATTCATATCAGATTTATTTTGGATTTTTTGAATTAATAATATATTAAGGATCAGAATAATTCCTATCAATACTTGTATATGACTTTGAATAAAAACATATGAATCACTGATAGTCTTCTCCAGCAAGGTTTTCCAAATCGTTAATACAACAAATCCCAGAAAAACAATTGAAATGAGAAGTTGAATCATTGAGGCATATTTTGTGTAACCATATGGGTGATGACTATCCGGAGTTTTTAGTGCTAAATATTTTTGAAAATCTAGTATCATTATGGAAATAACAAAGAAAAAGCAATAGAAACCAATTGTTTCAACATAAAGAACTTGAACGAAATATCCGACTGCAATTAAAAATAACGATAACAAAAGAGCAGTTATTGGAAAAAAGATTTTTGTTGTTTTAGGAAATCGGTACATTTTCAAACCCTTTTTTGTGAAAAGGAGATGCCCTGAAAAGGGGCATCTACGGTGATTTATGGGACAACAGGAAACAGGAAATTATATCGGTAATATGGTTTTCCCATAAACTTCATTCAGTACAATGGCAAGTGCTGTGTAAAGAGATGCTAATCCCAACAACAGTCCGTCAATTCCGGCAATAAATAACAGTCCACCACTTCCTGCATTTACCATAGCAAGAAGAATGAACAAAACAAACAGTGTGACAAACACAAACTGAATTGCACGGCTTCCCAGCTTTAATGTTGCAATTAACATTCCCAGAGTATACACTCCCCACATTGCAAGATACGCTGCCATTGCAATGGGCGTTGGAGATGCTGCCCATCCAAGGCTATCAATAATTATTAATCCTGCAAGGGAAAACCAGAACAAACCAAATGCTCCAAATGCTGTTCCAGCAAACACATCACCTTTCTTCCAAGCCATTATTCCGGCAAATACTTGGGCAAAACCGCCAAGGAAAATGGCCATCGAAACTATCATTGTATCCAGTGGGAATAAACCCACATATGTAAGGCTTAAAAGAAATGCAGATAAACCCAAACCCGTAAATCCAAGTGCTGCAGGGTTTGCAGTATTATCCACAATATTTAATTTAGCTTCATTTTCTTCAATATCCATAATGAAAATCACCTGTTACAAATCATAGTAAATATAGCAAACATAATTAATAAAAAAAAATAAAGGAGTTAAAGGAGGTTGTTGACATTTATCACCTTCTTGAAAGGATGACTTTATAGGAGGTTGTGGATGAATGTGGTGATATGCTGCAGATCATGCAGAGAGATTTGAATGTTACATGATCTGCAGCTAGATGTCTACTTTCTACTTTAATCCTCAGAGATCAGAGATCGTAGTTTTCTGGTCTGAAGACTTTAACTTCTGCCTTGTAGGTTTCAAGACAATCACTGACAAACTGGTCAGTATCATCTGTGAGTCCGTCCAGAGCTTCCTTTGCATCCTTGAGAGCATTCTTCTCAAATCTGGTCATCTGGAGCTTTGGATCTGCGTTTGTAAGCAGATTTACGCACTCAACTGCTGCATTCTTTGCACGCAGGTAGATATCATTGGCATCCTTAACAATTGCCTCACCAACCTTGTAAGCATTGTCGTATGCAAGGATGTATCCCTGTGGATCCCTGTACTTATCAGAAAGGACCATCATGTCCCTGAGGACCTTTGCATTGCCGGTTTCAAGGGCAACATTCATCAGGGCACAGTCATATGCGAGGGATTCGCTCCAACACTGGACTGTAGTACCGCCGAATTCACCATGATATTCAACTGATTCGTTAGACCACAGGTCACAGCACTGCATTACAAGGTTACCCATCACGTCAGAGTGAGCACAGGTAGATGTCTTACCTTCCTGTGCAATTGGAACACCTGCAATTGACTTGACAATTGTGTTTTCATAACCACAGTCCTTACCAGGACCAACTGCACCGGCTTCATATGCGGCGAGTGATCTTGCAGCGGAGATAGCTCTTGCAATAATTGCCAGTGTGTGAGCCAGGTTCTTGTCAAGAAGACCGCCTGCAATAAACATTGCAGTGTTTGCTTCGGAACAATCAGTATCACCAGCTGATATGACATTGTTCTTCTTTGCAATCTTTGTAATATCCTGCCAGATCATATCCATGTCAGTAGTTCCGAGGTAGCCGATTGCAAAGAGCATACCTGCAATATCATTCCTCAGGATTGCATAGTCAGAGACCTCTTTACCGCCCATTGTTTCAATGGAAAGAAGATCTGCACCGTTTGAAGCGACTTCTTCAAATGATTCCATCAGGACATCGTATTTGTCCCCGCGAAGCTGCAGGTAGTCACGGTCTTCACGAATATCCCCTGGAGTATGCCTGAGTGCACATTTGATACCGTATTCATCATGATAGTCTTCCATGATTGCTTTCTGGGCTGCAGCAACTTCACCGCCCCATGTGGGGTTGTTGGTCATCTGCTGGACATGTTCGGTTTCAAGGACAACTGCAGGAGCTCCTATCTGGACCATTCTTGCCATAATGTCCCGGGTAATGCGCTCGTATTCTTCCACGAGCTTCTCCTTTGTTGCACCTGCTTCCGGCCTGGGTGCATAATTCACCTCAGGGACGGTGTAACCTCCACCAATCTCTAAGCCAAGACCCGCTTTTACAGGTGCAGTTGCATTACCAAAAATCATGTCGTCTGCACTTGCATATGCCATCTTTGTGTATCTGTTTATTGCCATTTTGATCACCTCTTAGTGTGTATGGAACTGCTTCTTCAGTGCATCAAGATCCTTACCCTCAAGGATTGCCTGTGCCATCTTTGGTGCATCAGCTGCTTCTTCACCATAGACTCCGAGTTCATACTGAGATACAAAGTCCTGGTTCACAGCACCTCCACCACACTGGAATGGAATTTTTATTCCAGCTTCGAGGAGCCTGTCGTTTACCGCCTTGAATGCAAACATTGTGGTGGTCATCAATGCAGTACCAGTTAACATCATTGGTTTTTCGGCTTTTACAGCTTCAACAACTTCATCAACAGGTACGTCACGACCGAGATCGACAACATCAAAACCGTTGGCCCTCAGGAGAGCTACAACAATGGACTTTCCAATATCATGCACATCTCCTTCTGCAACATGGCACACAACTTTGCCTTTTGCAACAGGGGCGGTAGATGACTTGGATTTACAGAATTCGATACCCTCAAGCATTGCATCCGCAGACATCATTACATTTGGCAGGAAAATTACACCTTCATCGTAAAGTTTGGAGACTACACCCATGCCTACCATCAATGCATCGTCAATTAATGCAATAGGATCTTTTCCGGCATCAATTGCTTTCTGGAGACCGTCTACAACATCGTCTTCTTCGCCTTCAAAAATTGCTTCTGCAATTGGGCGAATCAATTCATCCTTTGGATACAGCTCTTCAGCTGCTTCAGCAGGACTCATTGATTTTTCTTTTTCGACGTTGTACCGTACCAGAATAGTGTTTGGTTCTATTTCTAAACTGGTCATAATACACTTCCTTCCTTATTTCTTTAAATGAAGGCAATATCTTACGAAATTGCCCCCCCTCCAATCTACATGTGAGATTTGTACTCAAACCTCATTTAATTGAGGCATCGCATACTATTTAAATATACCGATGTGCAATTTTATATATATTAAGATTACCCTTAAATTTAAAATATTAACTGAAGTACTCATTGTGGATTATAACTGCTGCTGATTGGTTTTTTGAAACTATTTTAATATATACACATAAGAAACCTACATAAACAAATCGATTTACTTATATATTATTAATTTTGAACTCGGAAATAAAACAAGTATATATAAAAAACGGTTGTTAAAAATAAACTAAAAAACTTAGTAAAAAGAAAGCCGCCACAAGACAACGTTTTTCTTTGAGAAAAGTACTTTTAGCCTAAAGAGAGGGTTAATTGAAGGATAAATGTTATATAGAACCCATTTTCTAGACGCTAAAAATAACACTCTGAAAAACGAAATAGTCAAAAAAGTAAGTATTTGTTACAAGTATTTGTTACAGATCGTAATTGGAAGGATTAAAAGAACTTACTTCTTTGCTATAGGTACTCAAACATTTATCGATAAATAAATCTGTTTCCATGCTTAGTGAGTGTAAATCTGCTTTGGTTTTCTTTAAAGTGGCTTTCTCAAATTTAGAAAGGTGAAGTAAGCCCTTTGATGCATCTTCTATCAAATCACAGCACACTAAGGCAGCATCCATGGTACGCAGGTAAATATCACTCGCATGGTTGACAATCGTTTCTCCAATACGATATGCATTATCATAGGCTAAAATAAATGACTGAGGATCACGATATCTATCGGATGCCATTAGGATATCGCGTAGCATTTTCCCATAACCTGCTACAAGTGCAGTATTCATCATAGAACAGTCATATGCAAGTGTCTCGCCCCAACACTGCACAGTTGTACCGCCAAAATCTCCGTGGTATTCAACCGATTCATTGGACCACAGGTCACAGCATTGCATGGTAAGATTGCCCATAAAATCAGAATGTGCACAAGTAGATCCCTTCCCTTCCTGAGAAATGGGTGTTCCGGTAATCGCTTTGATTATAGTATTCTCGTAACCACAATCTTTTCCAGGACCCATAGCTCCAGCCTCATAAGCTGCCAGAGATCTGGCTGCCGACATTCCGCGCACAATGGCTGCAACTGTATGTGAGAGCTTCATATCAAGCATACCCCCTGCAATAAACATCGCTGTATTTGCCTGGGAACAGGCGGTATCTCCTGTGGGGATCACATTATGCTTCTTTGATATTTTGCAAATGTCTTTCCAGATATACCCAACATCAAGTGTACCAAGCACCCCTATTGAAAATAATAAACCGCTTATATCGTTTCGCAAAATGGAATGATCGAATACTTCTTTGCCTCCAAGAGATTCAATTGCAACCATATCCGCACCAGAAGATGAAACTTCTTCAAATGATTCCATTAATAAATCATAAGAATCTCCCCGTAGATCCACACCATGGCTGTCAATTCTGAGATCTGCGATTGTGTGCCTGAGTGCACATTTTATTCCATATTTATCATGATAATCTTCCAAAATGGATTTCTGCGCCTCAGCAATTTCAGCGCCCCATGATGGATTTTTTGTCATCTGGTGAACATGTTCGGTTTCAAGTACAACTGACTGAAAGCCAACCTGAACCATCCTCTGCATAATATCTCTTGTAATCCTTTCATATTCATCAATCAAGGATTCTTTGCTTTCACCAGACTGTGGTCTAGGTGCATAATTAATTTCAGCTGTAGTGTATCCGGCGCCAATTTCCAGATCCAATCCGGTTTTGACAGGGTATAGAGATTCTCCGAAAAGAAGATCATCTGCATCTTTGTATGCCATTGTGTTATATTTTCCAATTCCCATCATATTGCCTCAGGTTAGTGTTTGTGAAATGTACTTCTTAATTTCTTAACATCCATACCCTTGAGAATGGAATCTGCTATTTTGGGGACGTCTTCTGCTTCTTCACAATAAACACCAAGTTCGTACTGGGATACAAAATCCTGGGTAACCGCTCCGCCTCCACAAACCACCGGAACATCAATATCACTTTCAAGTAGTTTTGAATTCACTTCTTTGAAAGCATGCATTGTAGTTGTCATAAGTGCAGTTCCTGAAAGCATAATAGGTTTTTCGCGCTTTGTAGCAGCTATGACCTCCTACACAGGCACATCTTTACCCAGATCAATAACTTCGTATCCATTTGCGCGTAAAAGTACAGTTACAATCTGTTTTCCGATGTCGTGTATGTCTCCTTCAACTACGTAAGATATGATTTTTGCTTTTGATTCGTGTGCTTTTGTGGAATGTTCTTTGCAGTATTCAATACCTTCTATCATAGCTTGGGCTGATATAATAACATCAGGTAAATAGAGCATTCCATCATCATACAATGTTGAAACAACTGACATTCCTTCCATCAAGGCATCGTTGATAAGGGAGATAGGATCTTTTCCCTGATCAATTGCATCTTTAATATTTGCTACAACATCGTCCTCATCTCCATTAAAAACGGCTCTTGCAATTGATCTTAAATTAGGATCAGCCGGATATAATTGCTCAGCAACTTCTTCTGGAGTCATCTCTTCTTCTGCAAGTACATTATAACGAGTAATAAGTAAATCCGGATTAACTTCTAGCAAAATTATGAACCTCCCAAATAACCACTACTTTGTAATATGTCACAATATATTTTCTATTGAATTATATCCCTACCTTTCGACTTACTATTATGATTGCTTTTTTGTGGTTCCATTCTCCAAGTTTAAGAGAAGATTCCAGCTTTATCAACGTTCCATTCTTATCAGATAAATTAAAAATTGTCTTGACATCTGAGCCTTGCAAAGCGGTGTTGAAGGCCTTAGCTGCCTCAAGAACCTGATTATGCGGCTGAAGTTTAATAAAACTCATGCCAGTGAGTTCTTCTTTTGCAAAACCAAGTACTTCTGACGCCATTTGGTTACTATAAACAATGCAACCTTCAGTATCAATCACGAAAATTAGTTCGTCTATAGTATCAAAAAGAATCTGTAAATCGTATTGCTTTTTGCTTAGATCAGCCTCTTTTCCAATTCTTTCCATTGTTGCTTCAATCTGATCTGCAACATTTTCCAGTGATTCCCTAATAGGAATGCTTATCTCATAATTTTGATGGGAAGAAACAAACAAGACTGCTGTTAATTTATTCCTGACCCTTATGGGTAAAATAGCACTTGCAAGAAGCTTATCTGGAATGTCTTTGTCACGAGATAAAGGATATATTTCAGGAAAGAGCATATATACTGGATAATCAACTGTTAAGAATCTACCGGCAAGTGATTCACTATCAAGACCTTGGAACTTTTCTACAAATATATTTGAAAGGTTTTTGTGTGCAACAATATTAAGGTTGCCTGATGTTTTATCTACAACATAAAGTGCACCGCAATCAATTCCTTCTATGTGTAATGCTATATCAAGAAGATGAACAAAAACGTCATGGATATCCCCCGCAGGAGTAAAATATTGTCCCATATCTGTTTCGATATTCAGGAAACTGTTGATCCTTTTCCTTTCTGTAATATCCAGAATTAAGCCCTGATAGTGACTTAATCGACCCATGCTGTCATATTGAATTGACGCTCTTTCTTCTACCCAGCGGATTTCTCCGGATTTAGTAATTATTCGGTATTCAAGATCATAAGAAGATGCTTTTTTCTTGGAATAATCCTCAACTCTTCTTTGAACCATTTCCAGATCTGAAGGATGAATTATATCTCCGTACCGAAGTTTTCCCGAAATGAATTCATCCGGTTTGTAACCAAAATTTTCAATATTCGATGAAACAAATTCCACCGGCCAATTTTCTTTTGGACTCCAGAAGAAAACAATTGCAGGGCTTGTGCGTATAACCGATTGCATTAATTTAAGGGCATCAAGAGTTTCAATCAGAGTTTTTTCTTTTTCCTTTTGTTCAGTAATGTCCCTTATAATAGCCATTATTGCAGGTTTATTTTCATGAACAATAACTGAGGAACTCACTTCTACAGGAATAAGTTTCCCGTCTTTTGATACAAGCTCAATCTCATGTTTTTTCTGGAAAAGATCCGGATTATCAGGGATTTTGCTGAATTTTTTGTGAACCATTCTTCTGTATTCTTCAGAAACAAAAGAGGATAATTCAGTACCCAACAATTCATCACTTTTCTCCCCGACAAGCTCAGTAAATACTGAGTTTGCAAATCGTAGAGCTCCATCTTGGATTATTATAATCCCATCATTTCCCTTTTCAACAAGAGTAGAGTATTTTTTCTCTGAAGCTTTTAATGCCTGCTCGGATAATTTATGCTGGAAAATTGACCATATATCATGTACCAATAGATTGAGATGTCGTGTTTCCATGTCATCATATATTAGGTCTTTATCAAAACCTGCAACAAAAACAGGTTTTTCATTCTCGTAAATAGGAATTAAAATTCTATTTTCTTTCAGTTGATTTTCGGTAGTGGTTGAAAAAAGTGATTGCGTATAATTAATGATCTTTTCTTTACTTTTTTTCTTTCCGGTCAGCGAAAATGAATATACTTCTTCTTTTATTCCCTCTGGTTTTTCAAGAAAATAAAAGAAACCCGATTTGTTTGATGTAAAATCAACTGCTTTTACCAATGCAATCCTGACAATATCATCAAAATTCACGTAATTCATCTGGCTTAATTCTAAAAGTAATTTTAGACGCTTCTTATTGTAACGATAACTTTTTTCAGCTGTTTTTTGAAGCGTTACATCCTCAAAAATTCCTATTCCACCCTGAAGATTACCGTCTAAAAGAAAAGCTTTGCACAACAATTTGATTGATTTAATTCTTTGATTAGCTTCAAATTGATACTCGCCATGACACGATAATGATTTGCCCTTCATTATTTCCAGAACAAACTTCTTTAATGTATCATCAGCTACCAAATCAAGAATATTGTTATTAAGAGTGGATTTATTTTCCCAGAAATCAAATATTTCCCTAAATGCTTCATTTGCATCTTCAATTAAACCTTCTTTGTTGAAGTAAACTATTCCCACAGGATTGCTTTCAAAAATTGCACGAAACTTTTTTTCTGTTTCTTTAAAATTTTCTTCCACAATTTTACGTTGGGTTATTTCACGCAGAGTTATCAAAACAGCTGGTTCACCAGAAAGCGTAACCAGTGATGTAGAAAGATCAAAAGGATATAAGGAACCATTAGTTCCCACAATTTCCACATCATAGGATATTGTTACCTTTGTATTTTTCTTGATTCGCTGATCGTATTTTTTTTTAACCATTCTGCGATATTCGACAGCAAAATAATCCAAAAAAGAAGTCCCTAAAATATCCTGTATCTCTTTTCCTACAATTTCAGAAAATTTCTTGTTTGCAAATGCTATTCGGCAATCCTTGACAACAAGAATGCAATCTTCTAAACATTCTGAAAAAATTGACACCAGATCTTCTGCAGTCGATGCTATGTGATTGCTATTATCTTCTGTAACAAAGCGGCTTACAAGAGCATTTTCACCTCCATCACCGCCTTTTTTGATCATAGTTGTATTTCCCATACTTAAGTCCGGTAATAAATTTGTAATCAAAAGCGGTATTTAATTTAAAATGCCGTTTTGAAGTTACAAACTTATATATGTTCGCAATTAATGATAATATTTGCTCACATCTAAGTATCACTTCCTTCCTTACTCCAATCTACAAGTGGTTTGGTATTTAGATGTGAGCAACTCAAATATCGTTACATATATTTATAATCTCAACAGAGTTTTTATGCTTGTGACTTTTCTGAACAACATTCTTTACTATGGGAACGTCATTTTGTGTAAATACTTCCTGAACACAGAAATCAATGGAGTCAATAAGCTCCTTACTGGCAATGTTGGATACCGCTGCAAGAATTTTCACAGACATTGACGAATTGAAGCTTTCAAAACTTTCTACTTGTGGTTCTTCATAGTAAGCAGTGGTACTTGCCTTTATTGTAGCTGTGTTTGTTTTCAGTACCGATTTTACATGGCCGATAAATGATGGATTTAATGCAGCAATTTTTTCCCTTAGTTTTTTGAGGAGTATGCAGGAAATGTCCTCTGCATCTTTTGTATTGAGACTACCTCTTATCAAAATAAACTCTGCAGCATAGGTCGCCATGCCCGATGCAGTGATTGAATTGATTTCTTTTGGCTGCTCCAAAACTTTTGGAGTATTCTTTCCTGAATTGACGTTATTTTCAAGTAAAAGATCCATAAAATTTGAAAAAGGAATTGAATCAGATTTTGCAGAATAGCGCACTATTCTCGCCTTTGGGTTCATCTCCTTTAGTGAAGATTCTATAATGGAAACATATAGATCTTCAACAATATCTACTTTATTTATGGCAAGAATTTCCGCGTCAATTATTTGCCTCTCTGAAAACTGTTTTATTTCTTTCATCTGATCCTTGAACCTGCTGCCATCGATCAATGTTACTAGAGGAGCAAAGTCAACATTGCCCAGATTCATCAGCATTATTTCATCCCTGATTACTGCAGGAAAAGCAATTCCTGTAGGTTCTATTAACAAAAAATCAGGGTTGTAGTCTTTTATTATAGCATTGATGGTGTAGCGTAGATCTCGCTTTAAGGTGCAGCAAATACATCCGCTTGTGAGTTCAATACTATCAAAACCATAGCTTGATATTACGTCACCATCAATACCCACTTCCCCAATCTCATTAACAATTATTGCAACCTTTACACCTTTCTTTCCAAGAAACTCACTTACCCTGAGGATAGTTGAAGTTTTCCCGCTTCCAAGAAAACCACCAATTACAAGAACTTTCATATTTTTCATATTAGACCACCTGGAGCAAATTCCAGTCCAAAAGATCCTGTGGGCAAGCATGCATACATTTCTGGCAATGTGCACCATCACACAGATCCGTACGTATCCTGACAGTTTTATCTTCAACCGATAATGCTTCATTTGGGCAAACTTTCATGCATTCATGGCACGATGTGCAATGTTCGATTTCCATTTGCAGATAGGTGCCAACTTTATCAAGAACATGCAATCCTTCTTCACCCAGAACTGGAATGTCTTTTTCCACCCATTTTTCAATTACTGGTTTAGAACTGGAAATATCAATTGTTGGTAGGCCCTTCTTTTTTAGGTATTTTTTCAGGGCCTTAAAAGGCATCCCCTCTCCCCAGTAGGACAATTCGAGGATATAAGCATCTTTAAATGCACTATCTGTTGCAAACATTACATGTGTACCGACAATTTCCCTGGCAATAGATTGTAATTCCCACAACCTTTCTTCCGATAGAAGGATTTCGCGAGCCATTGCAAGTGAAGTATTACCTATCTGGCACACTTTTTGGGCACTATACGGAACCATACCAATTGAATGCGCCTTTGCTGCATCCATGTAAGTTCCCGCAGCACCGGACATATAAACGGTTTCGATTTCATCCATTCCAATACCTGCGGCATTACACAGAGCAATATGCCCGGCACGCAATGCACCAATAGCCCTTCCTGCTTCTTTCAGATCTTTTTCAGTAAAGGTAAGACCATCCTGTAAATGAATCAATTTATCCTTGGTAGTAATTTGAGGAAGAACTATCAATCCATTTTTGATGGATTCATCAATTAAAGCAATAACACCAGTTCCAGTAATTCCACGGGCATCAATCTGACCCTCATTAATCACAGTTCCCGTTTCAGGATCTACAATATCTCCGGGAATTGTATCCATATCTTCATTTAAAACGAAGTTTTGTAACCCACTTTGATTAAACGAAACATCCGAAATTGCAAATGGTCTGGCAATAGTTCCATTACTTATCTCCTGTCCTTCAAGAGCAGGGCCCGCCGCCGCAGAACCTGTATATATAACGTTATTAACCTTCAATGCCATCTCAGCATTTGTTCCGTAATCAGTAGCAATGGCAATTTCATCTTTTTCAAGCATGCCGGATTTCAGGATAAGAGCAAGAGCATCAGCTCCGACCTCATGTTTAATTGCGGGGGGAATAAAAACCCGGCATTTATTGAAATCTTCGAGTCCATGAATATCGGTTGCGTTAATAATGACTGCATTTCGTTCCTGTTCTTTAATCTTGTCTTTTTCTTTCTTTCTCTGACCGGCATATGCCAGATCATCTATTGGAATACCTTGGAAAAGAGATAATTGGATGGGATTTCCACAGATAGCAAGGCGCTCTAAAGATGATGAAACTTCAAGTTTATCAATTATGTTTTTGAAAGCATTGATCATAAGATCATGCGCAAGATCTTGGCCATAAGTTACAGCAAAATCCAGATGATCCATCACATTGGCACCAGGTATAGGATTTCGCATAGTGATTACAGTTTTTTTAATTTCACCAGAATCAAGATCGATTTTCTGGGCACGAAATCCGCTTGTTCCAAGATCAATTGCAACTCCGATTTTCATGGTATCACCGTTGAAAATTTATGTAAAGATGCAAGAGGAAGCATCTTTACATAAATTTTTAAAGATAGTATTCATCTCTGCCCTCAACCAGAGCTTTCACATTTTCAAGCGGAGAATTTGGTGCAATACCACAGCCAGGAGCAACTACATCAATTCCACCATCAAGTGCCTTCCGAACATTTTCTTTTACGTCATCGGGCGTGCCTGCAAGGATTACGAAGGGACTGGATATATTTCCTACAAGGGTTGCACGTCCTTTTACTGTTTCTTTTGCAGCTTTGAGATCTGGTACTTTCTCTTCAATGCTGAGGCCTTCAAATTTGCAATCAGCCATCATATCAAGAATAGGTTCAACATTCCCACAAACGTGTAGGATCTTAACACAATCTATATTATCAGCAAAGCGTATAAGCCGTGATTTCAGTATAGAATCAAATGTAGATGGATCCATGAGATCAGGAGATGCAACCGGATCTGCAACACAGATCATGTCTACTCCACTATCAAGCAACAGGCTAGCATATTCTATACAGGCATCTGTAGCAAAATCAAGAATGGCTTCAAAGTCATCAGGTTTCTTGATTGACCATTTCATGAATTTTTTCACACTTGCAAGATCAGATGCCAGTGTTACAGGCCCTTCCATGCCTGCAATTATTGGTATATCTTCACCAACCATTTCTCTTACAATTTTTGCTGTTTCAAGAACAATAGGAACCCTACCAGTTTCGGCCAGATTCTCAGGGGCTTGAAGTCCATCAATTCCACTCTTGTAAGGATGGTCGGTTACCGATGGTTGCCTGTTGTTTGTACCCATATTGACTTCGCATCCCATTGCTTCTGCCAATACTGTCAGGCAGAAAGGATACCTTACAGCTTCAAGACCTCCTTGTTCATGTGAAGCAACTGCCAAAGTTGCCATTTTTTCAGCATTTGTATGGGCTTCCGGCCATGCAGCACCGGTCATTTCCATTAATTCCACTATTGCAGTTTGAGTTACTGAAACTGCAGGTGCCATATCAACAGGTTGCCCAGTTAACGCATTGATCAATCGTGTTTTTGGATCTAATTTTTCCATAACTAATTCACTCCAATCTACATGTATGAACCCATTATGATGGGCTTATTTGACTATTGCTGCGTTGGTGTTTTATGTATATAAATATTTGTTTTTTGAAAATGCCATATATTAACATTTTGTAAAAAAGTAATACAATTGTTCCATTAAAAAACAAAATAATGGTTTTGTTGATGTTGATTCATTGTTTAATTTATAGAATATTTGAGATTTATAAACAATTGCATGTGAGCAATACTTATATATAATGAGCGAAAATCAAGTTATAATTAATAATATAAAAAGAAACCTATGATAGAATAGATTCTTTTCATGGCACATTTTTTAAAACCTCCGACAGGTCCTGTTTTTAATAATGAAAATTTCACATGCAAATAATAATAGGATGTTAAGAGAAACTTATAAATATGAATCATTGTGGAGGTTCTAAAAAACTACAAAAATAGAATATTATTTATCTTAAAACGTAAACTAATTATTCTTATATGAAATTATATTTGTTTTTAATAATCTTATTAATCTCATCCCATATTCCGTTATCTGCTGCCGATGGAGTAGTTGAAGAAGAAAAATCTACCGACTTTAACAGTATCGTTATTCTGATTGTTGATGGTCTTGGTGCATCTTACATATATCCTGAATATCAACCCAAAGCTCTTGATAGAAACATATTGCAAAAACCCCAATTAAAAAATTTCACAGCAATATCATCAAAAAGTATTCGGTTTTTAGATATCAGCACAACTTCACTTTCAGGAAATAGCGGACATAATGTGCTTATTACAGGCACCTGCAAAGCAGATGAAAAAATGGTAGAGTATCCAGGAACTACAATTTATGATGTACTTCACGATTATGGATATGTTGCGATTGCTATCATGGAAAAAGGCGATTCAGCTGAAATAATTGCAGAACAGGATCTTATTCTTCATGATACAACAAATTCAATAAATGATGTTAATTTATCGCTAAAAGCCAGGCAATGCTCAGAAGATGAAGCACTTTATGAAGTTTGGAAAAGTCTGGGAAAACATGCCAATGACTTACCCAAACTTGTGGAAAATGAAAGGGAAGGGAGCATTGAACGATATAATGCCTACAATGAAATTGTTTTTAAGGCGGCAGAAGACACAATACTGGAAATGAAAAAATCGGATGTACCATATATACTTACACTAAATATAGGAGCAATTGACAGTGCCGGCCATTATCGTGGAATCGGAGGATACCTGCAGACCATAGAGTATTTTGATATGATGATTCTCCCTTTGTATCAACTTTGCAGGGATAATGGCATTACACTTGTAATAACATCTGATCACGGCATGGCTTTTCCGGATTCAGAAAACAGGGGTGGTGTGCTATCCGGAAAGTACTCAGAAGCATCTGAAGTAAAAAGAATTCCCTTAATAATATACTCTCCCACTTCTGAACCTGAAATTATAGATTTCCCTGCAGATCAGCAGGATATTGCTCCCACAATACTTAGTCTTCTAGACATCCCCGACAATCCCCATTTTTGTGAAGGAAAACGCATCCATATCAAGGATTATGCAACACTAAAAATAATTACAGAAAATAGATGTAATATCTGTGTTTTGCGTGAAGGTAAGATTGTTGATTCAAGTGAACCCGGAGTTATACACTATTTTCAAAAACTGGATATTGATACCGATTATACTTTTGTTGTATTTGACGAAGAAGGAAAACTGATTGATGAAAAGATATATTCCCTTAGTGGAGACAGAATCATACATCTTTCCACAGAGAAATCTCATTCACCCATTTCTGACAAAGGATGGTTTGATTATTTTGGTTATGCATTAATTGCAATAATAAACCTCACAGGGATAACGCTGATTTTTTGGCTTCTGAAACAATAATTGAATCACAAGTTATTTTTAATATCAAATAAGTCTAAATTGCGATGCGTACTGGCACATTGGGTCCACAACAATCTTATTCCGAAAGAGCCACCAAGGTCTGGCTTGAATTGTGCGGAAAGAAAGGAGAAATTGTCCGTTTTTTTGATGACATTCCGGATGTTTTCACTGCCCTTGATGAAAAAGAGATTGATGTCGGCATTGTTCCGATTGAAAATTCCATAGAGGGTTCTGTTGGAGTGACTCTGGATTTACTGATGGAAAAGGATGTTACGATCATTGGCGGAGTTGTTGTTCCTATTAGTCATTGTCTTGTTTCAAAGGGAAAAACAGAAGATATCCATGTAATCTTATCCCACCCACACGCTCTTGCACAATGCAGGCAATTTCTCAGGAAAAACTTTCCGAATGCAGAATTGAGGACTACAGGCAGTACATCGCACGCTGCCCGCCTTGCGACTGAATTTAATGAGATGGCCGCAATTGCTTCAGAGGCGGCGGCGAAAACCTATGGACTTAATGTCCTCCTCTCGGGAATCCAGGACTGGAAGAAAAATGAAACACGCTTTATTACAATGGTTGCCAGCCATAATAAACAACAAACATGTGTTCCGCAGGAAAAAGCAGCTAATTACAAAACATCCATTATTGTATATCTTGATAGCGATCGTCCAGGTGCACTGTACGAAATTTTGAAAGAATTTGCCACAAGGAACATCAATCTTACAAGAATAGAATCAAGACCTTCAAAAAGATCTCTTGGTGATTATTTGTTTTATATTGATTTTGAAGGGACAATTGACGATGAAAATATCAATGATGTGATTAGTCAGATCGCTATGAAAACAAAGAAATTGAAAATGCTGGGTTCTTACGGCGAATATTTTGCATAAAAGCACAATATCTGAGGGAATAACTATGGAAGAAGCCGGTGAAGATTTGGAGCTTTTTATTCAAGAGAAACAAAAAGCAGCTCAGAAATATAGAAGAATCTTTGTAGCTATAGACAGTTTATCTGTGACACTACTTCTATACATTGCTTTTCGAATTTTTAACATGGATTTATTGTATCCTGATCCTGATGAAAGTTTCCTGATCTCTACTATAACAGTAAAAGCATCTACAATTGCACTTTTGATTGCAGCTTTCATAATTTCTTTCCCGGCGGTTTTATTGTTACATAGAAGAGATAAAAAACAAAATATTCTTGAAATTATTGAATCAAAATATCCAATACTTGAAGAAAAATTAAGAACTGCCTATGATAATCGTGAGGTTCAAAACACAATAGTTCCAGAACTTTTAATGTCTGTAGTATCAGCAACAAAAGAAATACCCAATTCTGTAGTTCTAATCAATAAAATGCTCAGATTAACGATAATACTTTTCTTTGCTGCTTCCATATTAACAACTACTACAACCGTATTAGATTACCGTACTCAAATTACTCCTTCAGACATTGAAGAGGTTATTGAAGATCTTCCATTTGTTCCGGATAATGGAAATATGCCTCCTGAAACCTCACCTTTAGATGACAGAAAGAATCCATCTGGAGAAAATATCACCGGGGAACCCTCAGTGATAATAGTAGAAGGTGAAGAAGTTGATCTCACCTTACCACCAGGATCTGAAACCGGGTTTACTGAATCTGGAGACGATGAAAGCCTTCCGCCGGATTTTAAACCATCTTCATCTTACGATATCGGAATGATCTCATCTTCACCTTACCATGAGGACTTACCGGAAGGGTACGAGGATCTGATAAAATCATATTTTGAAGAAATCACAAAGCAGTAACATTAAAAGGAGTAACAACAATGACCGAGGCTTCAAATACTGAACTGAAAGAAACATATAAAAGTTTACCCGATACTTTTTCCAAACTTTTCACTGAAATTTCAAAAGTAGTTGTAGGGCAACATGAAACCGTGGAACAAATAATCGTAGCAATTTTATCTAACGGTCATACATTAATAGAAAGTAATCCGGGACTAGGAAAAACCTTAATGATTTCAACGATTGCGAAAGTCGTGGATTTGAGTTTTAGCCGCATTCAGTGTACACCGGATTTAATGCCTGCAGATATAACAGGTACACACATTATAGAGGAAATTGATGGGCACAAGGAATTTAGATTTGAAGCTGGACCGGTTTTTGCAAATATCGTTCTTGCTGATGAAATAAACAGAGCATCCCCAAAAACCCAGTCAGCTCTCCTTGAAGCCATGCAGGAAAAACAGGTCACAATCGGAAATGACACATTTATTCTGGACAAACCTTTCTTTGTCCTTGCAACTCAGAACCCTATAGAAATGGAAGGGACTTTTCCCCTGCCTGAAGCTCAGCTTGACCGTTTTCTCCTGAAAATACTTGTAGATTACCCTGCTATTGAAGAAGAAAAGGAAATTGTCCGCCGCTACACGATGGTAGATATTCCACAAGTCAAGACTGTTCTTAATAAAAAAGATATCATTAATCTTCAGCGTTTGACACGGGAAGTACCGATTGCTGATGATATAAAGGAATATGCAATCAAACTGGTAGTTGCAACTCGCAACTGGTCAGAGCACATTGAGTATGGAGCATCCCCCAGGGCTTCAATCGGTCTCATTCTTGCTGCAAAGGCACGTGCACTTATCATGGGAAGAAATTATGTCAGCAAGGAAGACATTGACGCAATGGCTTACCCGATTCTCAGGCACAGGATAGTGCTTACTTTTGAGTCTGAAAGGCGCAGCATTACGCCTGATCAGGTAATTAGTGAAATAATTAAGCACAGCAATTAATCTCATCATTACGATGCAGGACTTTAAATGAAAGAAAGCGATGATAAAATAGACCTGAATTTCCTCAGACAACTGGACCGTTTTTCCCTGATGGTTCGCAAACGGGTTTCTACATCCTATGCAGGTAGCCGCAGGTCTGTGCGAAGTGGTCGAGGTCTGGATACGCTTGAGTACCGAGAATATCACCCGGGTGATGAATTACGCACAGTGGACTGGAATGTCTATGCACGTACCGAAAAACTCTATGTTCGCCAGTTTGAGGAAACAAAATCAGTTACCACCCATATCCTGCTTGACAGCAGCAACAGTATGGCATATCCCGAAAACGGGATGACAAAATTCCAGTATGCTTCTATGATTTCCCTTGGTTTTGCCTATCTTGTGACAAAAGATAATGACAGTTTTACAATTTCCACATTTGCAGATAATATTGAAATACATCGACCTAAACGAGGACGCAGGCATCTGTTGGATTCAATAGAAAGGTTGAATAATGCAACAATTCGGGGGAAAACAGACATTGGCAATTGTGTAAAATTGTATGAAAAAGCCATACGCTCCCGTTCATTGATAATCATAGTGTCAGATTTCCTGCAAGAAATCGAAGCAATCGAATCTGCGATATACCGGTTGTCTGCGCATGACCTAATGCTCATACAGGTTCTGGATAAAAGTGAGCGTGAACTTACATTGCATGGAGATTCAAGACTTATGGATCTTGAGACTGGAGAAGAACTCAAAACATATATCAGTAAGAGTTTCCAGAAGGAATACAATGAGATCCTGAATGAACATCTTGCCCGCATACAGTCTGTATGTGATCATGTGGATGCGGATTTCTATACTGTCACAACTGATGTACCGATTTTTGATACATTCCTTTACACACTGGGAAGTAGGAGGCGTTGGTAATGCCATTTGAAACACCTCTTGCCCTGGCAGCACTTGCAAGCATTATTCCACTTATCATCCTTTACCTGCTGCGTCCTAAACCATTTATAATTAAAATTCCTTCCCTGATGTTCCTTATGAAAGTGGAGCAGAAAAAAAGATTCTCTACAATCAGGAAACTCTTCAGGGATCCTATTTTTCTGATACAATTGCTTGTTTTAATTCTGCTTTCAACAGCAGCAGCATCTCCCTTCCTGACATCTGAGGAAGACCTTAGCGGGGAGCATACTGTTATTATTATTGATTCATCGGCCAGCATGCAGGCTGACAACCGTTTTGCAGAAGCTGTTCGTCTTGCCGAAGGTTATGTGAGCAAGGAAAATACCATAATCCTTGCAAAAAATATTCCTGAAATCGTCCTTCAGGAAGGAAATTCAGGTGACGCCAAGTCTCAGCTGGATGAAATAAAAGCAACTTCCACCGTAGCTGATCTTTCGGCGGCAATATCCGAAGGCATGCGAATTCTTTCGGAGAGAGGTGGAAGAATTGTAGTTCTATCCGATTTTGGAAGCTGGGATGGAAATGACCCAGTTGAATCAAAGCAGCTTGCAGAATCTTATGGTATTGATGTTAGTTTTGTTCCGGTTGGAAGTCCTGTAAACAACATCGGAATTATTGATGGTTGGATTGACCAGACACCTAACGGCTATGAATATAATTGCATAATTAAGAACTATGACAGTTCAAGGAAAACTGTTAATGTAGATATTAAATCAGGAGATTATGCTGATAGAGTTTCACTTAGCATCCAGGGAAGAAACACCGAAGCATTCAAAATAACTAACCTTGGAACAGGAATTACAGAGATCAGTATTTCAAATAAAGACTCCTTTACTGAAGACAACACTGCCTATGTTTCGATACCCTCAAACACTGTTATTCCATGTCTCATCATCACCGATACCCCTAGACTACCTTCATCCTTAGCTCTCTCCCTGCTTCCCGGGGCAAAATTGAGTACCTCCACCGGAGTGCCTTCTGTATCTGATCTCAATAATTATCGTATTGTTATTGTCTCCAATAAAAACACTGTACTTTCCAAAGAAGAAGTTACCAGACTTTCTACCTTTCTCAATTCCGGCGGAAATGTGGTTTTCGTTGCAAGTAAAGCACTGGATCCAGATGTGGCTGATGATGTACAGAAACTCCTTCCTATTGAAATATCCGGAATTGATGAAGAACATAGAGGTACTGAAGTTAAAATAACACAGGAAACACGCCTTACTGATGACATCAAATATGATGAGATTTCACTTTACACCTTTCTTAATTCCACGCTTAAGGAAGATGCAGTGGCTGTTGTTACAACCGAAGATGATATCCCCCTGCTTGCATACATGGAAAAAGGTGACGGAATAGTCCTGTATGTGGGATTCAATGACAGGTTGGAATTTGATGACAAAGAGGAGGATGTTTGGAATAATTTTCATAATTTACCGGAATACCCGGTTATGTGGGCCCGCATTGTTGCGTTGCTTGGTGAAGCAGGAGATATTGGCGACTATAACCTTAAAACCGGAACAGTCACCCAACTTACAGGAGAAAGGGATGTACTAACACCCTCTGGTACAATAACCACAAACCGGGTTTATTTCGAGGAAACCGGTATTTACACAATTGGAAGCAACTCAATTGCGGTCAACCTCTATAGCGATTCTGAATCAGATACAACAGTTGATCCGAAAAAACTGATTGAACGTTCCATGACTACCGATGAACCAAAAGTTGTACGAGAAACAACATACACAGCCGAAAAACATCTTGAGAATTACCTGATTGCAATTGTTATCATTCTTGCAATAATTGAAATTCTGATTATCAGAAAGAGAGGTGAACTTTAATGTTTTCCTTTGAAAATCCGCTGTTGCTTTTGCTTATAATTCCGGTAATTATCGGAGCAATTTATTTCCTGATAAAAGGTGGAAGCAGAAGCCTCATAATTTCCCGTATGATTGTACTTTCCCTGCTTGTGGTCGCCCTTGCAGGTCCCTATACTTTCATCAGTGAAGTTACGCAGGAGGAAAACCCCCAGCTTGTAATTATCTCGGATAATACTGACAGCATGCAGCTCTTTGAGAAGGGTGTGGGGGATGAAATTTATGAAAGCCTCAGCGCCAAAACACCCACAACTTTTGTTGAAATTGACGGAGACAAAACGCCACTGGGTGATGCCATTATGCAATACTCCATGGGGGATCGGCAAATAGTCCTTGTAACTGATGGCAACAACAATTATGGTGCCGATCTCGAAGAAGCTTTTGAAGTTGCTAAAGAGACAGATACCACTGTTTATGCTGTGGTTCCTGATCTCATGTATAACGATCTCAGCGTTCAGATAGAGGGAGAAAAAGTTGCATTACAGGACAATGGATATAACTTTAAGATCATTGTCAAACAAGCATCCGATGATTTTGTAAAATGTGATTTGAAAGTTTATGTTGATGGTGTGGAAAGCACTACGATGTTCAATGACATAGCACTACATAGAACCCGTGAAAACATAATTGTTCCAAAAGAGGGAGAACTTCCTATTTTTGATGAAGTTGGAGAACACATAATAGAAGTTGAAATAATTCCAGAAAGCAGAGATTATGATCCAATTAATAATAAGTTTATAAAATCAATCTATGTTATACCAAAACCAAAAGTCCAGTATATAACTGAAGAACAATATCAATCAGGCTTGCTAGATATCCTGAATGAATTTTACAAATTGAGCGTATCTTCTGATTTCAACAATCTTGATGACAAAAAGGCAGTTGTACTAGATAATATTCATATAAATTCTTTGAGTGAAGAAGATATCAATAAGTTGGATGAGTATGTCCTTAATGGAGGAGGTCTGGTAGTTGTTGGAGGAGATCGTTCCTATGATAGGGGTGAGTATCTGAATTCCTCTCTTGAAATGCTATTGCCTGTGATATCTGAGCCCACAGAGACAACTGGAGGAGAAGTTATTGTTTTCTTATTGGACACTTCTGGAAGTGCTTCCGGTGGTGATTATGAGATAGGTGAAGTAATACCAAACCCCAGTCACCCTCAGAACCCGGAAACCAGTGCAGAGACTATTAATATACGCACTCTGGATCTTGTAGTAACCAGTACACTTTCTTTTATCGGCTGGCAGGAACTATGGGACGCAAAAGCAGGATTTATTTCATTTTCTAAGGACGCCAAAACTGAATTTCCAATGACAAGATTGAATACGGAAACAAATCGGAATGATATCAAAAAACAACTTCTTAACCTGACAAGTGGAGCAGGGACTAATTTGCATGTAGGTATTGAAGCTGCTGGTGAAATGCTTGAAAAAGAAGCTGGTAAAAAAACAATTATTATATTATCCGATGGGAAAATTGAAGAATCGTATACCCAGAGCATTAATGTTGCAAAACAACTAAAGCAATCACAAAATATCGATTTCGTTTTTATTCAGGTCACAAATCCAGTTGGCATAAATTATGCCCGTAATTTTATTGAGGAAGTTGAAGGAACAGATAAGCTTGAATATAACTATATATTAGCTCCAAATGGAATTGGCAATATAAACGAGATAAATAATCCTTTTGAACCCGAAAAAACTGAAGATTTACAGAATGAGACTTCTGAAGAAGGACAATATAAATTAATTGAACTGAATCCCACTCATTTTATATCACGTGATTCCAATACGACTTCGAATATTACGGGTTACAATGACGTAACAGCAAAGCCAGGAGCAGATCGTATAATTATTACAAATACTGGTAAACCTGTAATCACCGCATGGAGATATGGTCTTGGAAGAGTTGTCGCTATCACAACTGATAACGGAAGAGATTATGGATGGAGCAGGGAAATGTATGCAAACGATTCCCGTCTTATTTCTGCATCTCTTAATTGGGCCATAGCCGATCCACAGATTAAAGAAGGGCAAGTTGTTGAAGCTGATGATACTTGGTATGGAATTCCTGCAGAGGTTACTGTTACAATGTATGATACAGATACGGTCCCAAAACTCGTTTATGAGGGTAGTGAACTGGAATTATCCCTTGTTGGCAGGAATAAATATAAAGCAACAATAAACCCTTCAAAAATAGGAATCCATCATGTTTCTGGATATCCTATAGCAGTAAATTATGGAATTGAATACAGGGATGTTGGCATTAATGAGGAACTATTGTCTTTGATAGATAAAAGTGATGGCAAGGTTTATTCCAAAAATGAAGCAAAAGCTCTTCTCTTAAGCGACGCAAGAGAAAATTCCTACAAGCCACGGCTTGTGCAAGTAAGCCAGAAAATGTATTATATCCTTGCAGCTTTGTTGCTGTTTCTCCTTGAGGTATGTTTAAGTAGGGGAAGAGAAATAATTGAAGCAAATAAAAAGGAGAAAGCATCCGAAAAATAATCTGCTAAAATCGGAGAAAAACATGATAACAGGTTACTTATATCTGGCAGCAGCTATCTTTTTTGAAATATGCGGAAGTATATGCATGAAATTATCCGAAGGATATGCAAACATACTGCCTACTGTTTTGATTTTTGTTTTCTATGGAATCAGTTTCGGCATATTTCCCATTGCCCTGAAAACCATTGATGTAAGCATTGCCTATGCAATATGGTCCGGTGTCGGAACCGTAGCAATAACGATCATCGGGATTTTTTATTTTAAGGAAACGGCTACCGCAATAAAAATGGTTTCTATTTTCGTGGTAATGCTCGGGGTTGCGGGGCTCAACCTGAGCGACAAGCTGGCCTAAAAAAATCAAAAGGAAAGTAAGGGGAATTATCCCCTGAAATAAACCTGCTGTAGTACTTTCTGGAAGCCGTGATATTTTGCATAGCTTTCAGCATCATGCAGGCAGATAAAAGTTTGATCTGATTAATTTGGATTGTGGGGTTATATGTTTATGCCGGCAATAGAAACTTTAATAAATGATTAATCATTATAGATGTATGCAATGAATAATCGTGATGATTAATTGTTTAACACCAAAACCGGAGGAAAGAATAAATGGACACATACTACGAAGGGGCTATGATGGACGACGAAGACAACATCCTTGAATGGAAAACCATGGGGCTTAATGTTGATGTCATCGGTGCATTCATTGCCACTCTTACAGTGTCTATTGCCCTGATGGCCTTCCTCAGATTTGCAACTTATGCCAGCCTCTTTTGAAGTAAGGGAAAGTTCCGGTGATCCGGAAACTCCTTTATTTCACAGGTTTTCATTATTTTCTTGAAATCTGTGCTATCGCCTATGCAACCTGATCTGGCATGGGAACTGCAGCAATTACAATCATTGGGATACACTATATTGAAAAGCCATCTATTGTATAATGGTCCTATTTTCGTAACAATGCCCGGAAGATGGCTTCACCTGAACAAGCTGGCGTAAACAAATAAAAAAGAAAGTAGAGGGGAATTACTCCCCTGAAATAAACCTGCGATAATATCTTGCCTGGAAGCCATGGTACTTTGCATACCCTTCAGCATCCTGCTGGTTGATGGACTGGCTATCAAAGGAAACAAGTTCTTCCGAATAGAGGGCGAAGGGAGAAGTACGGGCCACAACGTATGCATTCCCTTTGAAAAGCTTCAGGGTGACGGTTCCAGTAACTCTCTGCTGTGTGTTATCAATGAACGCGTTGAGATCATCAAAAAGAGGTTCATCCACAAGACCATAGTATGCGAGCTCTGACCATTCGGAATCAACATGAGCTTTGAACTTCAATTCGGATCTGGTGAGTACAAGTTTTTCTAGGTCTCTGTGAGCCGTAAGCAACACTGTTGCTGCCGGATGCTCGTAATTCTCACGTGCCTTCAGGCCGAGAATCCTGTCCTCAATCATATCAGTGCGTCCTACGCCATGGCCTCCAGCAATGTGGTTAAGTCTTTCAATTAGTTCAACCCCGCCCATAAGTTCCCCGTCAAGGGATACTGGAACACCATCCTCAAAACCAATTTCAATCAACTGGGCATCAGGAGCCAATGCAGGATCAACCGTCCACTTGTAGATTTCCTCAGGTGGAATATAACCCGGATCTTCAAGTTTCCCACCTTCAATACTCCTGCTCCAGAGATTCTCGTCGATACTCCATGGCTTTTTGGTGGTTACAGTTACTGGAATATTATGCTCTTTAGCATAGTTGATTTCCCATTCACGAGTAAGGTTCATCTCACGCATAGGAGCAATGACTTCCATATCAGTTAACCTGAATATGGCTTCAAAACGAAGCTGGTCATTACCTTTACCTGTACAACCATGTGCAAGGACATTTGCCCCTTCTTTCTCAGCAACCTCTACAACTTTACGGGCAATAAGTGGCCTTGCAATGGATGTACCCATCACATAGCCTTCATAGTCACCATTTGCCTTGATGAGGGGGAAAAGATAATCGTTAACAAATTCCTCACGAGCATCAATGGTATAATGCTTATCACTGATTTTCTTTGCTTTATCCTCAGCCTGTTTTACGTCCTCTGCAGGTTGACCAACATCAACCGCTACAGTGATAACTTCATCACAGTGATATTTTTCCTTAAGAATGGGGATACAAATGGAGGTATCCAATCCTCCGGAATATGCTAGTACAGCTTTCTTTACCATATTTGCGTCCTCTGGTAGATAAAATAAATAAAAATTACAGCAGGATCTTATTCCTGCCGGAGTACTTCTTTATGGTACTCATTGATGGATTTTATAGTTATCCTATCACTACTCTTCATTGAAGTGATTGCTTCAACCGCCGCTTTTGCAGCCTGGATCGTGGTTATGTAGGGCACTTGATAATCCACTGCTGAACGACGAATGTAATATCCATCCCTGCGTGATTGCCTAGATGTCGGGGTGTTGATAATCAAAGCCACATCCCCACGGCGCAACATGTCAATAACGTTTGGACTACCTTCATGTACCTTTTGTACTGCTTCCATAACAACACCCTTATCTGCAAGATATTTGGCAGTGGCTTTGGTACCCATGAGATTCAATCCTGCTTCCTGAAGCTTTCGGGCAACTTCTACGCTCAGTTCCTTGTCTTCATCTCTTATGGACATGAATACCGTACCTGTCAACGGAAGTAGGTTATCAGCACTTAGTTGTGCTTTGAAGAATGCACGACCGAAATTGTAATCAATTCCCATTACCTCTCCTGTGCTCTTCATCTCAGGACCCAGTACAGGGTCCGCACCCGGCAATTTGTCAAACGGAAGTAAGACCTCCTTGACAGAATAATAATCAAGTGATGGCTCTTTCTCCTGAATATATCCAAGGTCTTCAAGAGAATGCCCGATAATAACCTGTGCTGCAATCTTTGCAAGAGGAAGACCCGAAGCCTTTGATACAAACGGGATTGTACGGCTTGATCTCGGGTTGGCTTCAAGCACATAGACCTTGCCGTCCTTGGTTGCCATCTGGAGGTTAATAAGTCCTTTAACTTCAAGGGCAAGTGCAATCTTACGTGTATAATCTCTGACAATTTCAAGAATATCTTCGGATAGATCATAAGGTGGAATCACACAGGCAGAATCACCGGAATGCACACCTGCTTCTTCTATGTGCTCCATAATAGCACCAATCAGGACATTCTTGCCATCCGAAACTGCATCAACATCTATTTCAATTGCGCCTTCAAGGAAGTCATCAATTAAAATAGGATGCTCCGGGGAAACACGCACAGCTTCCTTCATATAACGCTGGAGATCTGAATCGTCATAGACAATCTCCATTGCTCTGCCACCAAGCACATACGATGGTCTTACAAGTACAGGATATCCAATCCTGTTTGCAACTTCAATTGCCCCGTCTTCAGATGTTGCATAACCGGCTTCAGGCTGGTTTATGCCCATTTCCTGAAGCATCTGATTAAATTTCTCCCTGTTCTCTGCAATATCCATGCTTTCGGGGGATGTTCCGAGAATCTTTGTGGGAAGATCGGTGCGGCGATCGAGCTCCTTTTTAAGCGGAAGAGCAAGATTTACGGAGGTTTGTCCTCCAAACTGAACCAATACACCGTCTGGTTTTTCACGCTCTATGACGTTCATCACATCCTCAAGGGTGAGTGGTTCAAAGAATAACTTGTCGGATGTATCATAGTCAGTGGACACAGTTTCCGGGTTATTATTGATGATATGTGTCTCAATTCCCTCTTCTCTGATTGCCCGAACAGCATGTACGGTACAGTAATCAAACTCAATACCCTGTCCGATGCGAATAGGACCAGCACCGAGGATCAGGATTTTCTTCCTGTCAGAGGGATTACATTCACACATGGTTTCATAGCATGAATAATAGTAGGGAGTTTCAGCAGCAAACTCAGCAGCACAGGTGTCTACCATCTTGTAAGTTGGTATGATTCCTGCTTCCCTTCTAATATCATTAATTTCTTCACGCGTTCTGGATGTAAGTTCCGCAATACGGGCGTCAGTTAATCCCATCTGTTTTGCAGCCCTGAGCAGTTCTGAATCCACCGCACCAGCAACAAAAAGAGAACTTGTAAGTCTTTTCTCAATTTTCACTATATTATCTATTTTTTCAATGAAGAAAGGATCAATGCCTGTTAGTGTGGATATTTTTGAAATGGAATATCCCTTCTGCAGCGCATGATAAATGACATAGAGACGCTCACTTGTAGGAGTCTTAAGTAAAGTTACTATCTCGGAATCATCCCACTCGCCTGCCCCGAGAACCATGCCATTTTCAAGAGATCGTACCGCTTTGAGAAGAGATTCTTCAATAGTCCTTCCGATAGCCATTACTTCCCCTGTGCTCTTCATGGAGGTAGTAAGTGTCTTGTCAGCAGTCACAAACTTGTCAAATGGCCAGCGTGGAATTTTTGTCACTACGTAGTCAATAGTAGGTTCAAATGATGCAGGTGTTTTCTTTGTAACATCATTGGAAATCTCATCAAGAGTCATGCCGACAGCAATCTTTGCAGTTACCCTTGCAATCGGATAACCCGTTGCCTTTGATGCAAGAGCCGACGATCTGGATACCCGCGGGTTAACTTCAACTACCCTGTAGTCACCATCCTTTACAGCAAACTGGATGTTACAGCCGCCTTCAATGCCAAGTTCCCTTATGATTTTGATAGCCGCCGTACGTAGCATCTGATGTTCTTCATCATTGAGAGTCTGAGAGGGGGTAACCACCATGGATTCACCGGTATGGACACCCATCGGATCAAGGTTTTCCATGTTACAGATTACGATACAGGTATCATTTGAGTCACGCATTACTTCATACTCAAACTCCTTCCATCCAAGCACACTTTCCTCAATGAGAACCTGATTAATGCGGCTTCGGCGAATACCACGCTCCACTATTTCAAGGAGTTCTTCACGTGTATGAGCAATTCCGCCACCTGCTCCACCAAGAGTATATGCAGGCCTGACAATAAGTGGAAGACCAAGTTCATCGATAAGCTCTTCAGCTTCCTTCAACGATGAAATGGCTTTACTGCGGGGAACTTTCTCGCCTATTTGTTCCATTGTTGCCTTAAATAGCTCTCTGTCCTCAGTGTTCTCAATAGCTTCAAGGGAAGTTCCGAGCAACTGCACACCATACTTATCGAGTATACCACGCTCTGCCAGCTCACTGGTAACATTCAAACCGGTTTGTCCGCCAAGCCCTGCAATAATACCATCAGGACGCTCCTTTTCAATTATACCTGCAATTATTTCAGCATCAAGGGGTTCGATATAAACAGCATCTGCAATTTCGGGATCCGTCATGATGGTAGCAGGATTAGAGTTTACGAGAACAACCTCAATGCCTTCTTCACGAAGGGACCTGCATGCCTGGCTTCCTGAGAAATCGAATTCTGCAGCCTGCCCAATCATAATAGGGCCGGAGCCGATAAGCATAATCTTATGGATTCCTTCCTTGATTGGCATTAGTTCTCGCCCCCCATCATTCTGTTAACCCTGTCAAAGAACAGCTTCTCGGTATCAAGCGGACCGGGGTGCGCGTCCGGATGATACTGGACACTGAGAACATCCAGATCACGGTGAGCCACACCTTCCACTGTATTGTCATTGGTATTGAGTTCCGTAATTATGAGATCAGTGTTTTCAAGTGAATCCGCACTCACGGCAAAACCATGGTTCTGAGATGTAATGTGCACAATAGATGTAGAAAGATCCTTCACAGGCTGGTTTCCACCCCTATGACCAAATTTCATTTTATAGGTATCCGCTCCAAGAGCGATGGAAATTACCTGATGGCCAAGGCATATACCTGCAATTGGAAGCTCAGAACAGAATTCTTTGACTGCCTTGATGGCATCTGTAGCATTCTGTGGATCTCCTGGACCATTGGAGAAAAATAGTAGATCCGGTTCATAACCGGCAATCTCATTAACAGATGTTGAAGCTGGTACAACCTGTACATTGATCCCTCTAGCAACAAGGCTGTCAATAATCTGTGTCTTCATGCCAAGATCAACAAGAACAGCCGTTTTTGATTTTTCCGTAGCTGCTTTTCCTTTTACAAGGTATGGAGACTTGCATGTCACTTTGGATATTAGGTCAATTTCAGAAATCGGAGGGACTTCCCGGGCAAGACGGACAGCTTCATCACCGTCATCACTCCCATTAATAAGGGCTGCCCGCATTGTACCATGCTCCCTGTTATTAATAGTCAGCATCCGAGTATCAACACCGGAAATTCCGGGTTTACCCTCATCTTCCATAAGTTTGTAAATTGTTTTCTTTGACCTATGGTGTGATGGGCTGGGGCAGGCTTCCCTGACCACAAGACCTTCTGCTTTGACACCATCTGACTGAAAACACTCTTCACTGACACCATAATTTCCTATAAGGGGATAGGTAAACATGAGAATCTGACCCTTATAAGAAGGATCGGAAAGAGCTTCTTCATATCCAGTGTATTGAGTTGTAAAAACAAGTTCTCCACAAACCGTGCCTTCAGCACCAAATCCAGTGCCCTTGACAACTGTACCATCTTCTAATCCAAGAACTGCATGCATAATCGGAACCTGCCTATACATGATAAAGGTCAGCAATAAGTATTTCGATAGAAAAGAGTAAAATAAAATAGTAAAAAATACAATTTATGGCTCTGTAGAAATCCTTTTTCTCTAACCTCAAATGAGTTATTACATTTTTATAAGAAGTCTTCTGTGACTGCTTACCAACAAAAAACAAGGGTATGACTGTGTTTTTAGTTAGGGCGAAGATTTCTACAAAGCCAAGAGAAGAAGAGAAGTGATATTTATATTTGAAACAGACAAATATTAAATACTTAAATATTGAGTGGAATCCAGAAAATATTATATCTTGCTCGAGATTGGATCATGATCTAGATCTCAGTCGAGGGATGTTGATACTTTTGAGTCTAAGCATATCTCAATTGGGATCACATATGGGATCTATCTCCGTATTGCCTGAATAGCAAGCAAACAGCTACGTTTTTTCTACTATCATATTTTGAATAGCATGGGTTATAAATAAGATCAATCAATATTCCCTATCATCAGTAGGCATGAGTGAAATTGACATTCCAAAAAAGGGATCTAAATATATTTGTACAACGCCTACAAAACTACCGTGAGGGATTATATTATTCGAAAATATACGCTTTTTGGATACTACACTCCGAGATGGTGAACAAACACCCGGAGTCGCACTGAATACCGAAGAAAAACTTGCAATCGCTCGTAAGCTCGACGAGCTTGGCATACCAATAATTGAAGCCGGTTCTGCAATAACTTCTGAGGGAGAGCGTGAAGCTATAAAAGCTGTTGTCTCTGAAGGACTGGATGCAGAAATCTGTAGCTATTGCCGCATCATGCAGCAGGATGTAGATTATGCTCTTGAATGCGACGTGGATTCCATTCATCTGGTAGCTCCGGTTTCGGACCTTCACATTAATGTAAAATTAAAGAAAGATCGCGAAAAAGTCATCGAAATGGCTGTTAACACCACTGAATACGCCAAAGAACACGGTCTTATTGTTGAAATTAGCGGAGAAGATGCTTCTAGAGCTGATTTTGATTTCCTAAAAAGTTTCTACCAAAGAGTAATTGAAGCTGGCGCAGACAGGGCTTGTTATTGCGATACTGTTGGTTTATTGGTACCGGAAAAAACAACTGAGATATTTGGAGCACTTGCAGATTTTTGCAAAGTCCCCCTCAGTGTACATTGCCACGACGATTTCGGATTATCGGTTGCAAATACAATTGCTGCACTGCGTGCCGGCGCCAGAGAAGCACACTGCACAATAAACGGTATCGGAGAAAGAGCCGGAAACACCGCTCTTGAAGAAGTTGTCATGATCCTGGAATGGCTCTACAAATATGACACCGGAATTAAGCATGAGGAATTATATCGCACATCCCGCCTTGTCAGCAGGTTGACTGGAATACCGGTTGCAATCAACAAATCATTGGTTGGAGGCAATGCATTTACACATGAAGCAGGAATCCATGTGCATGGTCTGCTTGCTGATACTTCAACCTACGAACCACTCAAACCAGAACTTATCGGAAGGGAACGCAAGATTGTTCTTGGAAAGCATGCAGGAAAGAGCTCAGTTACTCTTGCCCTGAAGGAGCTCGGACTTGATGTTGATAAAACACAACTTAACGAAATCCTTCTCCGTATCAAAGAACTTGGAGATCATGGTAAAAGGGTTACGGATTCAGATCTGCAAGCAATTGCAGAAACAGTTCTTGGTATTTACACGGAAGCCCGCGTAAATCTTGAAGAATACAACATTGTTTCCGGAAGCAAAGTGATGCCAACGGCATCTGTGAGACTAACTGTTGACGGGAAGGAAGTCATTGAAGCCGATGTCGGAGACGGGCCAGTAGATGCAGTTGTAAAAGGCATCAGTAAAGCAGTTGCTGGAATTGCAGATATCCGGCTTGAAGAATATCATGTTGATGCAATTACTGGAGGTACCGATGCACTTGTGGAAGTGCGTGTAAAATTATCACGAGACGGAAAAATTGTTACATCACGAGGTGCCCGTACGGATATTATAAAGGCATCCGTAGAGGCAGTAATCAATGGAATAAACCAACTTATAAGGAGATAATATGAGCGAAAAGAAAGAGAGGATGACAGGTGCCAGAGCTATCATCGAATCGCTCTATAGAGAGGGTGTTGAGGTGATCTTTGGATATCCCGGAGGTGTCCTGTTGCCCCTTTATGATGAATTGTATGATGCCGATATCAGGCACATACTGGTGAGACATGAGCAGGCAGCAGCACATGCTGCAGAAGGGTATGCAAGGGCAACAGGAAAGGTAGGTGTATGTCTTGCAACATCCGGTCCAGGTGCTACAAATCTTGTTACAGGTATTGCAAATGCCTACATGGATTCCATTCCAATGGTAGCATTTACCGGACAGGTTCCACGATCTCTTCTTGGAAACGATGCGTTCCAAGAAGCTGATATAACCGGAATTACAATGCCAATTACCAAGCACAATTATCTTGTGCAGAATGCAAACGATCTTCCCAGAATCATCAAGGAGGCATTCCATATTGCATCTACGGGCCGTCCAGGACCCGTATTGATAGATCTTCCAAAAGATGTAACAACTGATGAAATTGACTTTTATTATCCAGATAAAGTCGATTTAAGAGGATATAAACCAACATTTAAAGGCAATCTCCAGCAAGTTAAGAAGGCGGCATCTGCGATTGCAAAATCATCCAGACCACTGATTTATGCAGGGGGCGGTATCATTAGTTCAGGTGCACATGAAGAACTTCTCAAATTTGCAGAAATTATTCAGGCTCCTGTAACAACAACCCTCACCGGAATAAGCAGTTTCCCTTCCGGACACCCTCTTTATCTTGGAATGCCCGGTATGCACGGAACCAAGTATGCGAATTATGCAATTCAGGAATCTGATCTGTTGATTGCGGTCGGTGCAAGATTCGATGACAGAGTTACAGGAAAAGTTCAGTCATTTGCACCAAATGCAAAGATAATTCACATTGATATTGACCCCGCTGAGATTTCAAAGAATGTAACTGTTGACATTCCGATTGTGGGTGATGCAAAGAATGTCCTTGCTTCTCTCATCAAGCATGTCAAGAAAACTGAGAGGAAAGAATGGATTGACAAGATCCAGGAGTGGAGAGACGCCTATCCACTACATTACATTAAGGAAAAGAATAATCTTAAGCCACAGTTCATCCTTGAACAGATAAATGAAGTATGCGATGATGCAATCATTGTAACCGAAGTCGGACAGCACCAGATGTGGACAGCCCAGTATTACAAGTTCAAAGAGCCAAGGACCTTTATTAGTTCTGGAGGTCTTGGGACTATGGGATACGGATTTCCTGCTGCAATCGGCGCAAAGATTGGAAGGCCTGACAAAGTGGTCTTCAACATTGCCGGGGATGGCTCTTTCCAGATGAATCTGCAAGAACTTGCTACGGCTATGCAGGACGATATTCCGGTAATTGTCGCAATAATGAACAATGGTTACCTTGGCATGGTAAGACAATGGCAGGAATTATTCTTTGATAAGAGATATTCGTTTACCTGCATTAAGGGCAGTGTGGACTTTGTAAAACTTGCTGAAGCCTATGGTGCTCTTGGAATTCGTGTTACAAAAGAAGACGAAGTCAAACCGGCTATCGAGAAAGCAATCAAATCCAACAAACCGGCTGTCATTGATTTCATCGTGGAATGTGAAGAGAACGTATCACCAATGGTGCCAGCAGGTGCTGCAATTAATGAAATACTTGATCTGGAGAGAAAAGAATGAGACACACACTTGCAGTTCTGGTAGAAAACAAATTCGGAGTGCTGTCAAGAGTTGCCGGACTTTTCTCAAGACGCGGATACAACATCGATAGTCTTGCAGTGGGTATTACTGAAAACCCTAATATCTCAAGGATGACAATTGTGGTTCGCGGTGATGAACATGTCCTCGAGCAGGTAATCAAGCAACTCAACAAACTCATTGACGTGATAAGGGTAATGGACCTTGGTGCAGAAGAATCAGTTGATAGGGAACTTGCACTTATAAAAGTCAATGCAGATAAAGATAATCGCGCTGAGATTATCCAGATTGTAGATATTTTCAGGGCCCGGATAATTGACGTTGCAGCCCATTCCCTCACAATTGAGGTAACTGGTGATGAAGGAAAAATTGAAGCAATCGAGAACCTGCTAAAACCTTTTGGGATCATGGAAATGGCACGTACAGGTAAAATAGCACTTAAAAGGGGATCTAAGAGTCCCTGATTATTTTGATATTAGGAGATTAAATTATGGTAGAAGTATTCTATGACAAAGATGCGGATCTGTCCGCAATGGATGGAAAGAAAATCGCAGTTATCGGCTATGGGAGCCAGGGACACGCACAGGCACAGAACCTGCATGACTCAGGTATTGATGTGGTGGTTGGTCTTCGTGCAGGAAGCCGCCGCTGGAAACAGGCAGAGGACGATGGTCTTAAGGTAATGACCGTAGAAGATGCAGCTCGTGAAGCAGACATCATCCAGATACTCATGCCTGATGAAGTTCAGGCCGATGTTTACAGAGAAAAGATAGAATCCGGACTTGAAGCTGGTAACGCACTGGTATTTTCCCACGGATTTAATATTCACTACAACCAGATTGTTCCGCCAAAAGATGTGGATGTTTACATGGTTGCACCAAAAAGTCCCGGTCATCTTGTCAGAAGAACTTTCAAGGAAGGTGCAGGGGTTCCCGGCCTTATTGCAATTTATCAAGATGCAACCGGTAATGCAAAAACACTGGCGCTTGCCCATGCGCGTGGTGTTGGATGTACCCGTGCAGGTGTGATCGAAACAACATTCCGAGAAGAAACCGAAACCGACCTTTTCGGAGAACAGGTTGATCTCTGTGGTGGTGTTGCATCCCTTATCAAGACTTCATTTGAAGTTCTTGTGGAAGCGGGATACAAGCCTGAAATGGCATACTTCGAGACACTCCACGAACTCAAGCTCATTGTCGACCTAATCCATGAAGGTGGGCTTGAGAAGATGTGGTATTCCGTATCTAACACCGCCGAATACGGCGGTTTAACGGTTGGCCCGCAGGTCATCAACGAGGAGTCACGTGAAGCGATGTATCGTGCTCTTGAGCGCATCCAGAACGGTGAGTTCGCCCGTGAGTTCGTGCTGGAAGGCAAGACAAATCACCCTGTCCTTACAGCAATGGAACGCCATGAGAGAGAGCACCCTGTAGAAGAAGTCGGCAGGAAGCTTCGTGCCATGATGCCATGGCTCAACAGTGAGCTCAATGAAGAGTAATTAATTTTTCTTCCTTTTCAGGAGGAAATATTGTGGGAAACACAATCAAAACAATTTTTTCCCGGCGAAGTGTCCGGGAATTCACTAAAGAGGATGTGAGTGATGATGACATCACTACTATCCTTGAATGTGGATGCTGGGCACCTTCAGGACTTAACAATCAGCCTTGGAAATTTGTTATCATTCGTGAACAAGAAAAAATTCGCAAACTTGCAGAGTGTACGAGGTATACAAAAACCGTCCTTGGCGCAAATGTCTTGATTGCGGTTTATTTTGATCATGAGACTTCCTACAACAGAACAAAAGATATACAGGCAATAGGAGCTGCCATCCAGAACATGCTGCTTGCCTGTGATGAACTTGGCCTTGGTGCAGTCTGGCTAGGAGAAATCCTCAATCAGGAGGATGATGTAAATACAATTCTGAATGCTCCAAAAAACGTTGAACTCATGGCTGTAATTGCTATTGGGCATCCAGTTGAAAAAAAGCGTACATCCTCAAGGAAAGGCCTTGAAGAAGTTGTATTCAGGGAAGATTTTAACACTAAATGGTGATGAGACCTCACTTGATCCCTTTTCCCAATATTTGCGGTATTTGATTTAGCCCTTCAATTACTTTCTTTATCTCTTCCACTGGGTAGCCCTGTCTGTAAAAAAGATGTGAATGACAGGAGCAATCTGAGCATCCAAAACCTAATATTCCCACATCAATCCTTTCTGCAAGCGCACATTCTATCCTTTCTTCGGATTCCACATATAAGACATCTTCAAGATTAAAAAATGGACTTAAGAGTAAGTAATCGATATGCCAGCGTGGTTTCTTAAAATAATCTTCTCCCCGATTTTCATATAAAGATATGTGTCGATACATTCGTTTCAGCCCACCCGGACCAAGTGCAGAACCAACATACACATAATAGCCAGTTTTGAATTCAATTTCTCCTAGACTACCAACTTTCTGTGTACAACCACCCGTTTTCAGGATAATACAATAAGTCCCTTTTGGAAAGCTGTCAACCAAAATTAATCCTCACAAAATATTCCTAAATTTTTTGGAGCAACGTTTGTTGATACAGAAGTGCCGGGCATCGCTGTCAGGTTCCTTGACCCGAACAATGCGCCAGCCGCATTCCTTACAAACCTCGTCACGCAGGGTAACCCTCCCTTTTGAAGGATAAGAACACGTGAATCCGCAGCGTTCACTGCAACCCACAAAACGGGATTTAGGAGTTTTTATCAAAATCATGTCCTTTCCACACTGAGGACATTTCCCAATTACAGTGGGTGGATAGCATTCCCTTTGTTTTTCACAGGTAAAACATGGACCAATGCCTACAGCCCAGAAATACTTGCCTCCGGCAACCTTGAGCACTGCCTGGCTACCCATTTTACACTGACGGGAGCGCATTACTTCAAGTGTACCCTGTCTGGGAATAGGATATGTATTCCGGCAATCAGGATAACCAGTGCAACCGACAAATCGTCCATTATCAGTACGTATGATGGTGAGTGCCCTCCCGCATTTATCGCAGATTCCTATGTAGTTGAGCTTATCTTTTGCAATTTTTTCATCTTGTATGGTGCCTGCTATCCTTGAAACCAGTTCCTGTCTTCTGGAAATTAGCTGCCCATACATTTGCTTAATGAGAATTACACCTTCATCCAGCGCATCATTTAAAGACTTCGTGCCATCTTCCACATCTTGGATAAGAGCCTCAATTCTTGCCCTGATCTCGGGTTGTATCAAAATAGGAACGCTTGACCCCAGTGCATCCATGAGGGTATAACCTGTATCTAGCATGGAAATTGTCTTGCCCTTTGTCTCAAAATAGCCTCGTTTCTTATTGGTTTCTATGTGAGAAGGAGCAGTTGCCTTTGTCCCGATTCCATGTTTATCCATGAGAGTCAGAAGTTCAGCCTCCGTCATTCGTTTAGGAGGAGAAGTTTCCGATTTGGTCTTTTTCAATTCATTTACACTAACAGTTTCTCCCTCTTTAACAAATGGGAGAAGTTTTTCCATAGAAGTTTCATAAGGATAAACTTCCATCCATCCCTTTTCCCTGAGAACGGAACCCTTTGAATCGAAAGGCTCGTCCTTGATATGAATTTCAAGACGGGTTTTCTCAAAAATTGCAGACTTCATGAGATTGGCAAGGTAATGCCTGACAATCATATCGTAGACATCCCATGCATTTGGATGTCTGACATATTTGTAAATTTCAGTTTTTGAAGCCGCTTTTATTGGATGGATTGGTGGGTGATCATGTCCATCCTTTTTGCCGTTGCGCGGAGAAATCTTATCTTCCAGTAGTTTGCTGACAATATCCCTGTAATCTTCAAGTTGGTGCAATGAAATCAGCATTGACTTGAAATCATGTTCTTCTTCGTAGCGGTTGGTCTCAGTCCTCGGATAACTGATAAATCCTGAAAGGTAGAGCTGTTCTGCAATTTCAAGGGCTTTATCTGGACTTATGCTGAAATACTTGGAAGCTCGCTTTAGGAATTCATTGGTATTTAGGGGATATGGTGGCTGAGAAGGTTGTTCTCTGACTTTTCTGATCATAACAGTTGCTTTATTGCATCCTTCAAGTTTCCTGTAGATTTCAGATGCTTTTACCTCGTCCCGCATCTTTCCATTGCGGTGCTGCCCTTCAAACAAAACTCCATTGGAATCAAAAACAGCTTCAATTTTCCAGAAATCCTCCGGTTTGAAGTTGCGAATAGCCTTTTCCCTTTCATAAACAAACCCGCATGTTGGAGTCTGACATGGACCAATTGAAAGAATATCCTTTGTTCGAGCTTTTTCCCGAACTGACAGGGTTACAAAGCGCGTGAAAGCCGCACCCATCTTGAGATCAAGGATCTGTCGTGCTTCTGCCGACATGGCAAGATTGGTATCGGGTTCCACAAGGTTTTCAAAGGCATTGTTGACCTCCTTTGCTGACAAGGATGAAAAGCGAGCACGTTTTACCGTGAACTTTCCGATCTTTCTGGCTATATCCATAGCTTCAAAGCCGATATTTTCTCCTTCACGGTCATAGTCACAGGCAAGAATTAACTGATCAGCCTCTTTCGCAAGAGATATTATGGCATTTGCATAATTGACTTTCGTAATCTGTTTTTGCGGTTCTGCCACGAGCAAGGAACCGGGGTCCACGGCTTTCCAGTCACTGTAAGATGGATCAAAATCGTATGACATAATATGGCCTGCAAGACCCATAATCTTCCAATCTGAGCCGTTTTTTGTAAAAGAATAAACCGGAAGGTCATTGACATAAATCCTCTTGCTGGACCCTTTGCTTAAAATCTCTGCAATCTTGGCCGCAGCTTTGTTTTTCTCTGCAAATACAACAATAGTCATGTTAGTTAGCAATTAGAAGTATTTGAAATTACATAAAGATAGCTGGAAAAAGCAACTCAGCGACCTATCAAACCAGATGTTTGGAAATTCAGAAAACATTCTAAACAAAGCTGAATGGCACTTTTCATCACAATAAAGATTTTAGCAGTGCTTTTATTGGTAGTGTGGAAGCAAATGTGTTTCCCTTGCCAACTTCACTTTTGACTCTGATTTTGCCAACATACATCTTCCACATGTCGTTTAACAAAAGATTATTGAATTTGACAGTTATCGCCAGTGGTGAAAACTGTCAAACTTATGATCAAAATAATAAAAGCACTTGAATTTGAAAATTAATGGAAAAATATACAGAGCTATCAAATCTCTTACTATTATTTTGTAGTTGTATTTGTATTTGTATTTACTATGGGGAATAGGATAACATCAACCAGAGATACAAATTACTGGTATATTCCGGAAATGGGAGGGATAATTGAATTTGACATTACTTGTTCTGTGGCCCAATTACAAGGCGACTTTCATGAGCTGTATTCCCATATGAATCATTAATTTTGATCTAAATTTCATATTTTGAAGAAGCATCTCTTTGAATTTCTATTACAATTGGATTATTGATAGAAACATTCTCATATAATTTATTATTCTTATTTATTATCGTATCCTTATCCTTCGTTATGCTATAACTTGCATAATAATCACCTGAATAATTTGAAGTTCGAAGATTATAGATAAATACCAACTCATCACTCGAAGAATAGCATTCACTGAAAAATAAATCTCTATCAAATTCTTCTTCAGTAGAAGAAGTATAATAGCTGGAAATACTCAAACCCGCAAATACTAATACAATAATCAACATATTTCCCAGAAAAAGTTTCATCGCAAATCTCATCAAAAATCTCCATTAGTAGATTTGGTCTTGCTTTTATAAATACCAATGAGTATATATCTGAACCAGTTACATAATTCCTTCTTGTATATACCCATGTTTTTTTGATAAGTCTTGGATTTTTTAGTGCTAATTTAATTCAGCGGCTTGTATTTAACTCATCAAATATACGAATGATCGATTCTGAAAGAGTTTTACTGACTTCGACTGATTTCATTAGGGTATTTTCTTGCCTTACGCTACAACCCAATGATTCAATTTCATGAACATCGGAAGTATCCTTTGAGTCTATTACCATGACATCCAGAAATTCAGCGTAACATTCCGCAACCCCTTTTGTAGATACATCATAGCCTTTTGCCGCCATTAGCTTACCTGCAGGGCCACTCACTGGTTTATTACCAATTATGGGGCTTATTGCAACCACATTTTTATCTTTGAGGATGTCAACCATACCCGGCAAAGCAAGAATTGGTCCGATGCTGGTGATGGGATTGCTCGGTCCGATGAGTATATTATCCTCTTTTTCAAGTAGCTCTAAAACCAAAGGAGTTATTGAAGCCTTTTCAATGCCCTCTATTTTCACGTCAGTAACATTGGGAAGACCACGTTTGCTCACCCAAAAATCCTGGAAATGAAGCATACCCTTGGGAGTTTCGATGTAAGTTGAAACCGAGTCATCAGTCATGGGATATATTCCCGCAGAAATCCCGAAATATCTGCACAGCTCACGGATGCTTTCCGTTAATGACAATCCGTTTCGCAACAGTTCTGTGCGCATGATGTGGGTGGCCCTGTCAATATCACCTATCATCATACCCTCGTCAAACCCTGCATCCAATAGTGCCTGATGGGTGTGGAAAGTATCATTTTCTACTCCCCACCATTTGTTCCGATCAATCTTTTCAGAAAAAAGGTAGAGGATAGTATCAATATCCGGAGTGATAAGATTCCCGCTCACCCATACGTCTTCAGCAGTATTTACCACAACATGAATATCTTCATGGGGTAAAATATGTTTCAAACCGTCAAGCAGTTTGGGGGTTCCTGTACCACCTGAAAAAATAATCATTTTCAAAATCTCCATTGCAGTAGCAGAAACACCATTATATGAGAAACACTATTTAAACCATATGAAAGTCGTGAGGGATCCTGTACACGGATACATTGAACTTGACAAACTTGCTATCTCTCTTATCGACACATCGCCTTTGCAAAGATTAAGGAGAATACGGCAACTCGGGTTTTCTAATCTTGTATATCCTGGAGCAAATCACAGCCGTTTTGAACATTCCCTTGGGACAATGCATCTTGCATCCATGTTAACAGAACAAATAGAGGCTTCTGAGGACGATAAAAACGAACTAAGGGCTGCTGCATTGCTTCATGATATAGGTCATGGGCCACTTTCTCATGTCACTGAAGACTTGATAGAAAAGTATACCCGCACAAAACATGAAGATGTCAAGTCCATTCTCAAAAAAGAAGAAATCTCAGGCATTTGTGATGAACATGGATTAAGCATTTCAAATATTGCCGATCATATCATGGGTAAAACCGCTCTTGGACAGATAATTAACAGCGAAATTGATGTTGACAGGATGGATTATCTCATAAGGGATGCTCATTATACAGGAGTTGCTTACGGCATAATCGATCATATTCGAATGATCCATAAAATGCAATTTCACGAAAACCGGCTTGTGGTAACAGAAGGAGGTCTTAATGCGGCGGAGTCGCTGCTTGTATCAAGATTCCTTATGTACCCAACTGTTTATTTTCACCATGTTTCAAGGATTGCTGAATCAATGTTTAATCGTGCTGTTGAAGAACTTATATTAAACGATAAACTAAATCCGCAAAGACTCCGAAGAATGGATGACAGCCAGATTTTTGAGTTCCTTCGCAATGACGACGGCTATCCCGGGGAAATGATGAGGAGAATTAACGAACGCCAGCTATACAAAAGAGCGCTTTATGCCGGATTTGAAAGCGTGGATGAAAATGTATTAAAACAACGCAAGCACATCCACAGGATCGAGAAAGAAATCGCAGAGGATGCAGGTGTTGAGGAAAAGGAGGTCCTTGTCGATATCCCCAGACTATCACAGATTGAGGAAATGAACGCCCTGATCAGATCCAATGGGAAAATGCTCTACCTTGATCAGGCTTCACATATTGTTGCAACACTGGAAAATGCGCATCGGGATAACTGGCGCATGGGTGTTTATACGCCAAAAGAACATCGTGAAAAGGTCAAGAAGGTAGCGGAATCCTTCTTTGATTTGAAAAAACAAACGCGCCAGTATAAATTGACTGATCTTTGAGGTATTCCAGATGCAGACGATTGAACACCTGACTTCAAGGGGTAAACTGTCCCTTAGTTATACTCAGCTTGGAAATGATCTCATAGCTATTCTTTCCGGAGGAGATCAGCACATGGGGGCAGTGGCTGTTTCAACATATGACAACCACAAAGGATTTACCTCATCTTCCGTCATTACTATTCCGGGACATCTGGACGACCTTATAAGTTACCCCCTGTCCCGCTTGATTAGTGAAGCAATCTCAAAGAATGTCGTATTCATAACGGGAATCCATTTTGACAATATCACCAAAGACGAAATTGAGGAAATAACAGCAGTATCTTATGAAATGGCAGACGAACTTATCAATATTATAGAGGGAGACTAAATGGAAATTGCAATCGGTATTAGTGGGGCATCAGGTGCACAATATGGAATTCGTTTGCTTGAAGTGCTTTCTGAAATGGGAATTACAACACACCTCATAATCACAAATAATGCAGAGCAGATTATTAGCATAGAAACAGAATACGATATTGAGAACATCAAGAAACTTGCCGATTCAGTTTATGATGAGAGAGACTTCACTGCACCTATTGCCAGCGGGTCCCATAAGTATGATGCACTTATCGTGGCTCCATGTAGTATGAAGACTGTAGCTGCAATCGCAAATGGTTTTTCAGATAACCTCATTGAGAGAGCAGCTGATGTTTGTCTGAAAGAAGGAAGAAAAGTCATTCTTATGGTCAGAGAAACCCCATTTAGCCAGATACATCTTGAGAATCTTCTCAAACTTAAGCAGGTAGGTGCAGACATCCTGCCGGCATCTCCCGCATTCTATAATCATCCTGCAACCATTGATGATCTTATCAACTTCATGGTAGGAAGGGTTCTGGATCTTTTGAGAATTGACAACGACATCTACAAAAGGTGGAAATAACCTGATGATCCCTTCTTCAGATATTCCCATATATCAGGCTTATGCAATCATATCAATGCACTATTGATAGCGTTAAATCGAATTCTGTTTAACGGACTACAAGAACTTGCACACCGCAATTCCTGACAACCTTCTCTGCCACACTCCCTAACAGGAACCTATTATCAGCAGTTTTCCCCAGTGTCCCGAGTACAACCAAATCAACATCATTCTTTTCTGCAAAGTCAATGATCTGCTGAGCCGGCTGCCCCTTGAGCAGTACAGATTCAACATTGACACCATTCTCATTGCCCAGTCTTTCCACATAGGCAATTGCCTCTTCACCCTGGCGGATCAAGTTCATCTCGTGTTCTTTTTTCAACCTGGCATCTGTTATCCGGGCTATTTCAAGCCACTGTTTGTCAGTGAGATCTTCGATTGTTTTGGGTTTCATGGCTTCTATCCAGTCCACAACTGCCGGATTCTGACAAAAGTCTTTACTGTCTGTTTTAAGGACATATAAAGCGTATACTTTTGCCTTGCTCAACCTTGCGATTTCAATGCCTGATTCTGCTGCCTTGTTGGCATTCTTCGAACCATCAGTCGCTATCAGTATCTTTTCATAGCTGCTTTTATACACTCCATTACCCCCATTCTATGGTATGTGAAAATATATCGATTAAAAATATGGATTCACTATGTATAATGTTGTCGCAAAAAACAGTATTCAATCAATCGAGATCATAATGTATGGTGGGAATTATGCTCTATAGATGCGCTTTCAATAGTTAGATATATTAACTAGAAGGTGTATGTAAGAGACAGACAAGGCGGGATAGTAGGGTAGCCTGGTCCATCCTCGAGCGTTTGGGACGCTTGGACTGCGGTTCAAATCCGCGCTATCCCATATCAAATATTTTTTTGTGGATAGGTTTATAAGCATCGATTACAATCTGCCAGCCATGTCTCTGAAAAAAGTAAAGCTTTTTGCTAATTTGCGCGAGGCTGCAGGGACTTCAGCTGTGGAGATCCCAGGAGATGATATCAAGGAACTCCTTGATAACCTGATAGCAAAATACCCATCCCTTGAAGAGATAGTGCTGGAAGAAGATGGGAAAATAAGGGGATATATCAACATCCTTGTGAATGGGAACAACATACAACATCTTGACGGTTTGGACACCAGAGTTTCAGATTCCGATGAAATCGCCATGTTCCCACCGGTATCCGGTGGATAAATAAATAGGAGGACTTATTTGAAGACTCCTCTTCCTGTTTTTTATGTTGCTTCAGGAGGCTTTCTGGGTACAGTAAGCCGCTATATAGTTTCCGCATGCCTTTATAGTCCAATTGACATTTTTTTTGTGAATGTGATAGGAAGTTTCCTGCTTGGATTATTGATATATTACTTTGAATACGCAGGTTCTTCATCCTCAAACCTGAAACTATTTCTTGGAATCGGATTCATGGGTTCTTTCACCACATTTTCTACTTTTATTATGCAGACAGTTACAATGAGTTCTTTGTCGGCAATGGCAAACGTTGCAGGAAATGTTGGAATCGCACTACTTGCTGTATATATCGCACGTGCAGGAACAGTTTTCTACCAAAAAAAGAGGTGGTTGTAAAAATGGTAACTTTTGTGAGTATCCTGCTTGTAGGATTTGGTGGAAGTATCGGGGCCTGTCTTCGTTTCCTAGTTTCTGGAGCAGTTCCTTCAACTAGGGGTCTGCCCTTGGGCACCTTAACCGTAAACACAATTGGAAGCTTTGTCCTTGCTTTTCTGGTATATTCTACAATCAAAACTGACATTATTTACCCAATAACCATTGGAACACTGGGTTCATTCACAACCTTCTCCACTTTTGCCTATGAGTCATTTCACCTTATGGAAGAGGGTTCATTTTATCTCTCTCTCACAAATATAGTTTCAAATATAACCTTCTGCCTAATTGGAGCTGGAGCTGGATAGATGCTGGCAACCTTAATCTAACCCTACTGACATAACAGTAAAGTGGTGAGAAATTGGATCATGCCCTCATGACTATATACCTGAGCGAAAATAACCAGCTTGAAGGAAGACCTGCATACGAGGCAATTATTGAATTGCTAAAAGAAAGGAAAATTGCAGGGGCAACTGCTTTTCGTGGAATTGAAGGCTATGGTGTTCACAGCAAAATACACACATCCGGGATCCTTCGGCTATCCACTGAGCTTCCTGTGATAATTCATGTGGTTGAAACCGAAGAAAAAATAAAGGAAATTATTCCCCTTCTTAAAGAACTACTTCCCAATGAACTGATAATAAGCCAGAAAATAGATGTGGTTTCAGGCGAAGGGTTTTAACCCTTATCTGTAAAGTACAACAACACGACCCCTGACATCAATAAGTTCACTTGAAGTCAGGCGACTTAATTCCCCTCCTAATGCTTTTATATCCATATCCTCTTCGGCACTCCGGAGGATCTTGATCTTAATAAGACGGTGGACCTTGAGTTGTTTTTTTATTTCATCAATAACCGAATCATCAAGTCCGTTTTTACCAACATTAAGCAGGGGCTTTAGCTGCGAAGCCTCAGATTTTAGTTGCAGCTGTTTTGTCTTCTCCATTATTAACACCTAATGCTCAGAAAGTGTGATCGTATATATAGCTGTTTGTGAAAATAACAAACGATCGATCAGCCTTCAATTTCGGAAAATACTATTTTAGAGTCTTCAATGACATAGTCAAACCAAGGGGTCGGACGCGGGGACAAACCTACAACCCGGATCATATAACTAGATTCATGTTCTTTAATTTCTATCAGACCGTCAAACAACTGTTTTAAAGTTGCAATTGTCTGAGGATCATGCATTTTGTCATCCACGACAAATAAGCCCAGCCCTTTGGCGGCTTTTATGCGGCCGGTAAAAACGTGAAGGAAACGGAAAACTGTCTGCAAATTGGAATACATCAGAATGGTAGAAACAGAATTGATACACACACGAATTGGTGGATTATCTTTTTTCATCCAGAGCTCCTCAAAATACTGACTCATACGCACACCTATACCGGTGAGATCTACAGGACTTGACGCTCTTTTTATATTATCTGTGTCTTCTGCATCAATTCCAAGAGTCCTTGTAACACAATCTATTATCCCAAAACAGGATGTATCTATATTATGATCGCGTTTCTGGAACCATTCCAGAATATTTTCACCCACTTCGCAGGTCGAAACAAAAATAGAAGCATTGCTATCAATCAGCCCAGCATAAAGAATATTATTGACTATGCTGTCCTTTCCACTCATAGGAGGACCTAAAACCATAAGGTTTGTCCCTCCATTGATACCACCGATAAGATCATCAATTTCATTTATTCCCAGCAAATATCCGTCCATAGGTCCCTTCCATAATGCTGAGGAGCTAATAAATCCTCATAAATATATGATACACACCACATACTAACTTATGTGAGAAATCATTAATAATACTATCCTTATGTGGATGGTTTTAAAATGATAAATCCAGTTTCAAAAATATAAATAGTACATCTCCCTCTCACAGTTTGAGGGGTATTAAATAGAATTTACAAAACTTTCTGATGAACAATGAGAATTTAAAAAATTAGCAAGCGGATATTAAAGGTTCAATGCACTTTTCAAGGATTTGCTGGATATTAAATGTTTCATGTTCTGCTGGAGAAAAGTATAAAGGATTTATGAAACAGGTTCAAAGATAGTTCTCTTACAACGTGTACCACCTTGAATAAGAGAGATTCATAAAGATCACTTTCCTTTTGTGACAATTAAGGTTATATACCAAAAAGGGTATATTGAGCCAAGCCTGTCAGACTTTATAACTATTTTATGAGCTGACTGACTGTGTCGAAACCTTGTGTTTCGGGGCTACGGGATGTGTTTTGCATCCTTAAGGAGGAAAACAATGGCAGATGATGAAATTCAGCAAGATGAAATTAGACATCTTGTCCGTATAATGAATACGGACCTTCAGGGCAGTCAACCCGTTCAATATGCTCTTACAGGTATCAAGGGCATCGGTAGGAGAACTGCGCGTATTATTACAGAAGCTACAGGTATTGATCCAACTGCAACAATTGGTTATCTTCCAGAGGAAGATATTGCCAAACTGGATGAAACTATTAGCACTTTTGAACAGCATCTTCCAAACTGGATGCTTAACAGGCGTAAGGATCTTGCAACTGGTGAAGACAAACACCTTTTAGGTCAGGATATTATAATGACCATAAGAGAAGATATCAATGATCTCAAGAAAGTTCGTGCATATCGTGGTCTCAGGCACGAAAGAGGTCTCAAGGTACGCGGCCAGAGAACTAAATCCACCGGCAGGAAAGGCTCAACTATTGGTGTCAGTAAGAAGAAGTGAAGGTGATTATGAATGGGTTATCCAGGAAAGAAGCGAAAAAGCTATGACACCCCAAATCATCCATGGCAAGCTGCCAGGATGGCAAATGAAGTTGAACTTGTCAAGAAATATGGGTTAAGGAACAAGAGGGAACTCTGGAAAGCGCACAGTATCCTTCGCCGCTATCGGGCTGATGCAAGGCGTCTGCTTGCGGAATCTGCAGAATCAGAGCTTTCAGGTCACGCCAAGACAGAAGCAGACCAGATTCTTTCAAAGCTTATCAGATACTCAATTCTCAAACCAGATTCCAAAGTTGATGACATTCTTGGTCTCACCACAGAAGCTGTGTTGGAGCGCAGATTGCAGACTGTCGTCCATAGGCTAGGTCTTGCAAGAACTTCAAAACAGGCTCGCCAGTTCATCACGCATGGACATATTGCAATTGATGGGCAAAAAGTTACAGTTCCAAGCATGTTGATCTCCAAGGAAGATGAAATGAAAATAGATTACTACAAGAAATCACCACTAGTCAGTGAATCCCATCCAGAAAGACCTGCTCAGGTGGCATCATCCCTTGTAGAGGAGTAAACAGGAGGTTAAATAATGGCAGATGGAATTTGGGCCGTTGCACATATTAAATGTTCGTTCAATAACACTATTATCACCATTACTGATATCACTGGTGCTGAAACCATTGCAAAGTCTTCAGGTGGTATGGTTGTTAAGGCTGCAAGAGATGAGAGTTCTCCATACACTGCTATGCAGATGGCAGGACATCTGGCTGATATCCTTAAGGACAAGGGCATAGTAGGTGTTCATATCCGGGTGCGCGCACCTGGTGGAAACAAACAGAGAAGCCCAGGTCCGGGCGCACAGGCAGCCATAAGGGCATTTGCTCGTGCCGGCATAAGGATAGGTCGTATTGAAGATGTAACACCTGTCCCACATGACGGAACTCGTCCAAAAGGTGGCAGGCGTGTATAATAAAGGAGCTGAGGATCCTGATTATGGAAGTTGATTTACTGGAATTATCCGACCGTTCTGCAAGATTCATCCTTTCAGGAGTAGATGCATCGTTTGCAAACGGATTGAGGCGGGCTATGCTCGCCGATGTTCCTACATTGGCAATTGAAGAAGTTGGTATTTACAACAACACATCAGTGCTCTATGACGAACAAATCGGTCTCAGGTTGGCACTTATTCCTATTGCTACGAACTATGACGAGTTCGTACCACACACCGAATGCTCGTGTGAAGACGGATGTCCGGCATGCAGTGTAACGTTCACGCTCAGTGTGGAAGCAGAGGATGAGGATCGCATGGTATACTCCGGCGACCTTGTTTCTTCAGATCCGAAAGTTTCTCCTGCAGATTCCAGTATTCCTATTGTCCTGCTCAAACCCGGTCAAAAGTTGGTTTTGGAAGCAACTGCAACGATGGGATTTGGACATGATCATGCCAGATGGCAGGCAGGCGTTGCTTGTGGGTACAAGAACCTACCTGTAATTGAGATCCATGATTGTGACCGCTGTGGTGCATGTGTTAAAGCCTGCCCAAGGTCTCTCATAACTCTTGATGCAGATTCTGCAAAAGTTGCCGCAGATGACGTGTTGAAGTGCTCTCTCTGCAAACTTTGTGCAGATGCATGTGATATTAATGCCATCAATGTAAGTGAAGATGTAAATTCATTTATTTTCACTATGGAATCAGATGGCTCCTATAGTGCTCAACAGTTAATTATAAATGCAGTTAGTACTATTAAGGAAAAAGCTTCCAGGCTCAATAAGATTCTGGAGGAGCTGTAACAGGAAGGACTTCAAAATCTTTCCTATTTTATGACTCCCTGTGCGGGGGTTGCCGAGCCAGGCCAAAGGCGCTAGGTTGAGGGCCTAGTTTCGTAGGAATCCGCGAGTTCGAATCTCGTCCCCCGCACCAATAATACTGTTTTTTAGTTCCCTGATATGTTTCTGGGTAACTTCCTTATGGAAGCTCATTGGAAAATTTGTGATGAAGTACACACCCTTATGAAAAGTACCTTCCCCTTTGAAAACTTTAAAGGTCTTTTTCAATTAATCCTCCGTTAGGTTATGTATGATTAAGTATTATAATTTGTTATTCAGAGCTTTGTAGTAATGGTATGTTAGAGCGTCTCTGCATGCCACTTATACATCTCAAAATCGACTAGCTTTAGCTTTGGATCCATCTGGGTCTCTTGGTTGGTTGGTGAAAAAATGAAAATAAGAATCAATGATGCCCACTGTCACTATGGTACTAACTCACTTTTCATGACAATGGCTTTGAGACCAACAAGAAAGTTCAGCAATGAGCTCGGAGAACTGCAAAAGATCATGGATCTGAATAATGTGGAAAATTGTGTTCTTTTTGCCCAACCAGAACCTGCTAACACTTTTGGACATATCTGGAGAGGTCTTTATTATCACCTTTGGAACATCTCTACGGATTCCCAGGAGCCATATTTTGGCTGGGAAATCAATTATGTTAAATCAAATGAAGAAATTTCAAAAATCAAGGATAATCGTGTGAATTTCATACCTTTCCTTTCTGCAAACGATGGCATTGGAGAAATTGAAAAGTATATTGATGAGCGTGGTAACCCTCCCCGTGGAATCAAATATTATGGTATTTATGGCGACATCCCAAATGAAAAGATTCTCGATTACATGAATGAGCATAAAATGAATATGGTGCTGCACCTTCCTATGAAATGCAGGATATGCCCGCAGAAGCTTCTTGAAAAGGTAAGTATGTATCCAGATATTAAATTCCAGCTTGCACATATGGGGGATGGAATTCCGGAAATACTAAGTTCATTGTGGGAGTTTGACAACCTTTATCTTGATACTGCAATGTTCACAAATGAGTCCTATCAAAACCTGTACAAAAAGCATGGAACCACGATGGAAGATATGTTCATGAATGCTCCTGAGGGAAAAATTATTTTTGGATCAGATGAACCATGGGCATCTCTGGAAGAACAAGTAAATCAGATTGCTGATATGCAATACAACGGTATTTTTTCTGCAAAAGATGCTGATAAGGTCCTGTACCAGAATGCTAAAGATGTCTGGAATCTCTAAATGATTATATTTTTAAAAGAGATTCTAATGCCATCTTCTATCGGATTTTTTCTTTTTTTATATATTTAATTTTGTATTTCTAGAACAATAACAATCATTATATAGTATTACTAAGAAAGGGATTTCCACTGCTTTATAGATAAAGCGGAGGTTGTATATTGGATCTGAAAAATAAAGATGGAAAGATATTAGTTAGCGGTAGCAGTAAACCTCTTTTACCTGTATACAGAGGCTTTCTTCTAAGCAACTATAAAGAAGCAAAGAAGTTTCATCCCAGATTAAGCAATTTCTCCCTGTTTTTGGTGAGTTAATTCGATAGTCAATAAAAAAGTTCAATCAATTGACTCTTTCTGCTAACTAATCTAATGTGCATAACAGAAAGGGTCAGTTTTGCATTTTGTACGAGCTGATTTCTGCTTCTGGAACGTTTTATATTTATCTTCATTTTTCCAGCAACTAATCTAAATATTGAACTGTTTTCTTTCTCTGCCAGTAATAGAAACAGACTATGTTTTGATTCTACTTTTTCCCGGTATGCTCTCCTATGGGTAAAGCTTTACTGCTTTTTCCGAATACTTTCACCCAGCTTGGCCTCCTTTAAAGTAATTGTCTTTCTTATTAGAATCTGAGGTGAATCACATGGATGAATTCTTCAAAGGACTTGTTGAAAGGACGGAACATTACGAGAAATATGATCATTTCAGGCAGACAAACGACAAAACAAGATGAACGATAATACAAGGCTGTGTTTTCATCCTCTACCCGTCAGTAGTTTTTGACACAGCCATTTTCATTCAATAATTATTCTTCAAATAGGAAGTTTAAAGTTGTGTTTAATTTTTATCTATAAATCTCATTAAAAAGATGAAAGGCCCTTTTTGAAAGGATTTTTTCTTTTTCAGCAGTCCTCTGTTGATAGAGTCTTATTGACCTCAAAAAATCAATTTTCCTGAAATCAGGCCAATAAGGTGCACAAAAGTAAGTTGCACATTCATTTCCACTGGCTTGCCATGGTAGAAAATTTGACAACCTCTCATCGCCTCCAGTGCGGATAATTAAATCTACATAGGATACAGGAGTATCTTTTTCTGGATATAGATATCGGGAAATTGTAGATTCTGTCAGGTCAGATATTTTTATCTCACCATTTTGAACTGCCTGAGCAATTCCCCTAATTGCCTGTACAAGGTCCTGTCGGCCTCCATATGCAATTGCAACATTGAGGGTAAATTCATTGTAGCCTGAAGTGACTTTTTCAACCTTCCTGACGCTTCTTAGCAAATCTTCCGGAAGAAGTGTCCTGTCTCCAATAACCCTTACTTTTAGTTTTCTCTGATGAGTTCTTTCATCTATGCACAACTCTTCTAGTTTTACCTTGATCAAATCAAAAATATTGCTCTTCTCGGACTGTGGCCTGTGGAAGTTCTCAGTTGAAAATGCATATACGGTAAGTTCCTTTATTCCAAGTTCATAAGCCCATTCGATAACATTTTCCGTTATATTTGCACCAATGCGATGACCATAGCCCGTTCTTTTCCCCAGTTTTTGTGCAAACCTTCGGTTACCGTCCATGATAATTGCAACGTGTGATGGGAGCTGGGCCTTATTTATCTCCCTTAACAAAAAATCCTCATATCCTTTGTATAACAGCTCAAGGAGCCTATTTAACATGGTTTCCACGTTTTTTAATAATTTTCCAGAACTAGATCAACAACGTTTCTGTAATCATCTTTCAACAGGTAAATGTTGTGATCACCAGTAACATCAATGCTAAGGATTCCAAGGCGTGTGTTCATAAGACCAACCATTGCAGAAACGCCTCGATAGGTTACATCAAAGCCTTTTTTGTGAAGATATTCATAGATATCTCCAGTGGTGTATCTGCCACCTTCCAAAAACAATTTGAGGACTACCTTACGTACACCTGTATCATCCCGACCCAGATACTTTATAAGCCTTGCTCGCACCCTGTCCTCTATGGTTTCTTCCAGCCTGAACACCTCAACTAAATTATGCTATTTTCGTTTATATATTTATTCTGAATGACAATATGCTATGCGCTTTGGGAATCTTACCCATCTATAGCTTTTTTATTTATAAGTTTTGGGATCTAAGACTGGCATACTCTCGACAATCATCCCGTCCTTCATAGGATATTTTTCCACTATTTCCATTCTTCCATAGGCTTGAATGCTCACTGCGAGCTCCTCAAGAACCCATGCAGCAATCTCTATAGTATTGTTTTTTATTTCATAGAGTTCATCCGGAACTTCGTTATCGTGAAGGATCTTCAGAGTTTTGTCCAGATTTTCTGAATAGATTATTCCAAAAACAATTGTACCGTCATCAGTAATCATGTCAAGAGGTCTGCTGGTTATTTCTGCAATTCGTATCAACCGTTTTCGCAATTGAATGGCATCTTTATATCTGGATGGGCAAAAATGCGCTTTAATTGATCCATTGATAGCTTTTTTAGCAATATCTCTTGAACCCTCTGCCGCATTAGAAATGTCATCCACAAGAGTGTAGTTTCTTGCTTTTAACTCATCTGCATTGGTATCAGAAAATTCTAATTCGTTGAGATTAATGAAATAGTCATTTTTCATGGCAAACTTGACTAGATTTTCAACTCCCTCGATTGCAGGCACTTCCAGCCCGGTTTCAATCCCGGCTTTTTTTGCTTCAAGCATGCTCTTTTCATAGGAACTCCCTTCCAGATTTTTCCACATGTTTTGTGGAGGATGGAATCTCATTTCATCAAGACCTGCTTCACAAAATTCTTCGATCGTAATTCTGTCTGGTGCAGATGCAGTGTAGAGATGTATATGATGTTTTTTCCCAAATGTATTCTTCAATAACCGTATGTAATGCAACACCAACTCTTTTTCGAGTAACGGTTCACCGCCCGTAATCCCAGTACCCAATGCATTCATGAGTTTTGCTTCTTCTATAATTTCGAAGTCATTTTCCACACGATGCTCATTTGCGTATACTTGACTTTTTTTCCTTTCCTCAGAAAGAGGGCAGTAAAAGCATCTTTTGTCACATAAACCCGTAACGAACAAGACCATTTTCGCTCCTTTATGACAAATTTTACAGCCATCGGTAAGGTACGTATAAAATGAACCTGCATCTCCCTGTTTAAGATCCCTCATTGTGTTTTTTGGATGCTTCTGTCAATATATAAATTCTTCTTCAGGGGCGGCAGTGTCATTAGTAATCAACCAATGCATTCCTTCATAAAAAATTGCCAGCATCTTGGGATTATTGGTTGCAGAGGATTTTTAAATCTTGATAATTTTCCAAGTGAATGCAATTGAGGAAAAAGATGGCCATGTGAGTATAGATCATAAAAATGCAATTTCAGTAACTTAGTAATTTTAATAATTCTCTATAATCAGCACCTTTCGGCACATTTACATACATAAAAAATCACACACAATGGACATCCTTTTTTTATAATTGGTGTAATGGATAGCGTTTTGAGTATTCTGGATGAGTCAAAAGAAGAGACATTAAATCGTTTTAATATACTCACAAGGGAGAAATATTTAAAGGGAGTAGTCCCGGACTTGTAAATAGTAAGGTATATTGTGGAATTGCATGGCAGCGAAGTAAGGGTGATGGAACACTCTGATGGAAGAGAGCATTTCCTATATGACTGTTCCCAAAGCCTGAATTTTCGACATGTTTTCTTTTCCTGACAAAGTAGCAAGCCGAAGATTCAACAGGTATTATGGAAATCAGTGCTAATTGGATTTCTACTTAAACTCTATACATTGGTTCTTATATTGGTTCTAATCGTTCATATCTATATTTAGAAAATATTATATAGATTCACGCGATCTTAAAATTAAAGATGAAACTAGTGCAAAAATTGAAAATGCAAGTGAATTATTTACTTATACCCTCATTTATCTTGATATTAATCCCCCTAATCTGGCTGCTAGCTTTCCCGTTAAAGTCATCCTTTGACACAGGTGATGTAATAATAGAGGGCGCCTATCTGGCATTTGCTCTTTTTTCTCTCTATTTAATACATAAGCTTGGAAGTTTCCCGCTCTTATTCGGATGGTTTATTTTTGTTTACGGATTAACGTTTGATTTCCTGGATGAATTCACAAAGGAGCCCGATCTTTTCAGTGTATACCTTGAAGGTTTTCTTACGGCATCAGGGCTCTTGCTTATTGCTATAGGTTTTTATCGGGAATACAGTAGGTGGGAATTACTTAAATCCGCTCTCCAAAAAAATAACCAAAGACTGGAGCTGGCAAACGAACTCTCTCAGCAGGGCATATGGGAATATGATCTGGATTCAAGTGCATTCTCTTATATCAGTTCCCGCTGTTATGATATAATCGGTTGTGATCCGCAGCAACATCCGGATTATTTGCAATGGCGGAATCTCGTACATCCTGATGATGTAGATTTGATATCTTCTACTGTCAGTGCTCTGGTTGAAGACAGAAATCCTGTGGATCTTGAAGTCCGTATTAATGATTTGAATGACAATTGGAAGTGGATCCTTATTCGTATGGGGATTGATTCAACCGATTTGAATCACCCGCGAAAAATCGTAGGAGTCTGTGTCGATGTTACTTCACGCAAGCAAGCTGAAGATCAACTGAAGCGTTCCAATGAGCTAAAGGAAATGTTTGTTGATATCCTCAGGCATGATTTGCTAAACCCAATTGGTGTAATCAAGGCTTATGCAGACCTTTTGTCCACTGAAAAAGATGAGGTATTAGTGCAAAAATACCTGCAACGGATCCGCATGAGTACAGAAAAATTATTGAAAATGGTTACTGATGCTGCTACACTCGCTAAAATTGAATCAATCGATGACGTCGAACTCGTGGGCGTAGATCTACGTGAAATTGTAGCAGAAACAATTGATGAAATGCATCCGATAATTAGCGAAAAAAAGATTAATATTACATTTTTCAGAAAAGGGCAATTCCCTGCAAAATCATCAAAATTCATTAAGAACGCATTCGAAAACCTTCTTTCCAATGCTATCAAGTATTCCCCTGAAGGCAGTACGGTGAAAGTAGATATAGAAGACATGAATACTTTTTGGAAGATAAGTGTATCTGATAAAGGCCCGGGTGTTGGGGATGAATACAAAAAGGAAATATTTGAAAGATTCAAACGGATTCACAGGGGTGCAATTAAAGGAAGTGGACTTGGTCTTGCAATAGTGAAACGCATAATGGAATTAAGTGGTGGAGAGGTGGGAGTTTCTGAAAATCCTGAAGGTGGAAGCATTTTCTGGTTGACTGTTCCCAAAGCCTGAATTATCAGGATTTGTTGATTATTCTACTTGCCAGTTCTTCTATTTCATCTGTATCCACCTCTGCACTGACAATTGAGTGCATGGAACCTCCACCGTCATTTTCATAGCGGGGAATTATGTGGACATGCACATGTGGAACAATCTGACCTGCGATTTTCCCGTTATTGAGACCCACGTTTGCAGCGGGCGCATCCAAGGCTTTCAATAATTTTTTGGTTACCCGGTTCACGGAAGCAAAAAGCCGTGCTGCATCATCCGGTTTCATTTCTGTAAAACTGCCAATATGTATTTTTGGGATTACCACTGTGTGTCCTCTTGAAACGGGGTTTATGTCCAGAAATGCAATGACAAAATCATCTTCATATATTTTATACGACGGGATATCACCTGAAGCAATTTTACAAAACAGGCAGTCCATTTTAACACCATATCTGGATTAATTTCTGCATATTTAATTGTTCTGCCCTTCAAAGAGCAGGATTGGTTTATTTTCCGCTCTCACAAAAGCGCTTGAAGTTTTCCAGCCACTCTGGCAATTCTTTATCTTCATGTATGAATTCAATAAACTTTGTGAGAACCTTCAAGGTTTCTGGAGTGAGTCCACACTTGATTATACAGACATTATCTTCTGCTAAGTAACTTAAAAAATTACTCAACTTTTCTCCTTACAAACGACCCGTCCCGCATCTTTATGGTAATGTATTTCCCTTCATCTGAAGCTTCATATTTATTATACTGAACTGAAGCAAACATTCCCGCACCCAAATATTTCTTGAGTAAGTTTATATCCTGCTTATCAAGTTTCCCCTTCTTTGCAGGCGGGCTTATGTTAGCTTTTTTATGAGTAAGGATTACGCCCCCCTTCATATCGGCACCCGCATAACCCTTCACTTCCTCAGCCAGCAGGTATCCGTTTTTCATGAATGCACCTGCGAATTCCCCACATTTTCCCTTTACAACAACAGTGCCGCCGTCAAGGTGTGCTGCTGTGTTCATTCCGGCATTTTTTTCAATAATCAAGATACCCTTTCGCATCAGAAGACCACAGCCATTGTAAACATCACCTTTAACCCGGATTTCAACATCACAATTACATCGTGCTGCTATTGTACCGCGATTCACATTGTCGGATAGGATCAGGGTTTTACCTTCCAGTTGATTGGAAATAACTGTCTCTTTCCGGTTGTTACACAACAAATCCGTGATTGAAACAAACTTCCGGTAACCTTCACGATCTGATTTAACTTCGATAACATTTCCCATGGGCTCGGCAACCTTTCCACTAATATAGAGGGTCCCGGAAACCATCCCCATCGCCGCTTCAGTACCTACATTCCCATCTACAATAATTGTGCCTGCATCTTCGATATCACCGCTTCCACCCAAGTGCTCAATACTTGCTCCCATGCTGTGAGCTAATTGTTCACCTGTATCTCCTTTCACGTGAACTGTTTCACCTGCTTTCAGAGCTTCTACGACGTCCCTGTATGTATAGGACGAGTCTTTTTGATGTGGAATAATGGAATCCCGATCAAAGTTGCTACTCCAGCAGAAGCCATAGGTGTAATCACATAGCTTGTCAACCGGTTTTTCAAGTTCAAGCAGGATCATTTGCTCTCATCCGTGGATAAGTGATGGGAGACAGCGGGTGCAGACCCATATGCTTTCTTTGCCATGCCTGAGGGGTATAAGATACCTTTCGTTCTCACTTAGACCACACTGGAAACAATATATTGATGTATTCTCATGGCCAGTTTTTGTTTCTTTTGCTTTGCCTCTATTTACTTTTGCCATGGCTACAGCATCGGGATTGAAATCTATAGTATCTCTTTCTTCGATAGAAATTGCACCCTGTGGACAAACGCCGATACAGAATCCCATGCCATCGCAGAGTTCTTCTGATACTACCTTTGCTTTTCCATTGATTATTTGGATGGCCCCCTCAGCACATGGTGAAACACATTTACCGCAGCCGTTACACTTTTCCTCGTCAATTTTAACGATGAGTCTCTTTACCATCTTTCTTCCTCTTTTAGTGGTGTGTACCTTCAACAATCTTAAATCCAGCATTTTCAAATGTTTCCTTAATAGAATCCACATGTGGACATTTCGGGTAATTCTCCATCAGCATGCAGGAACTAAGATGAACTGTGTCAATCCCCGATTTCTTCAGGGATCTGGCAAGCCTGTAGACTCGTCGTCCAGGGCAACCCCCACATGTGAAAAATGCCGCCATTTCCGTGTTTTCATCATAATTGCTGAAATGCACCTTCCTTTCATTGAAAGCCTTAAAACACCCGGTTCCCGGGCAAGCTTCCGCGGTTATATCGCAGCGGACTACAGCTATTTTCCTTTTGTGTGCCATTTTTAATCCTCCTTTTGCGCTTCTTTAATTGCAGAGCTAACACTTTCTCTTATTATGTACCCTGCACCATGGAGTATGGTATCGCCAAGTTCCGGATCATGTTGCATACTTGCAGTGCATGGGTATGCATGATGGGCTTTTGAAACCGTTTCTTCAAAATCTACCACATCCGAATGGGACAGTTTTCTTGCGACGTACCATGTACATCCGCATGGAGCATCCCGCACTACACGGGCCAGTGCAATTTCCTTTCCGGATTCGTCAAGCTCGATATGGAGCTCTGGCTTTCCAAACCCAAGCTCTACAAAAGTATCAATGTGGTACTGACCTATTTTCTGCAGACTACAGAACGGTTTAGGAAATTCATATTCAACGTTCATCTCTTCCAATTTCTTTTTCAACTGTCCAACAAGTCCCGCTGGTGCAAGGAATGGATCTTCCACCGGAGCAATCACTGCTTTTGCATTTGATTTTCTGACGAGTTCCGGCACTGTAGCCAGTATGTCCGGATGCAGGTTGAGTGCAAGAAGGAGATCACAGGGCAGCATTTTCTCTGGAAGATATCCTTCGGGATCATCGACAAATTCCGGCAAGTCCGCCGGAAGCTCATGGATTTCAACAAGATTCATTGCATAAGATGGCCGGAAATCCCGGCAACTGTCACATAGTTCTCCACAGGAAGTGCAAAATCTCCTGTCATTGATAAGATTCCCTATTATTTTCCTTCCAAATTCATCACTGTAGCAGACACTTATGCGGATCTTCTCAGGACCATTGTATGTAATCGGCTTTCCTCCAGAACAGGTATCTTTCAGAGATTTGGCATATCACAAATGCCCATATATATAGATGCATATATATAGAGGTGGTATCCAATCAGATAGTTAAACAAAAAAATATGTTTTTACTTTAAAGCAGCAACTATGTCGTAACAAGTATTAAGATCAGGATCTGTGTAATGGATAACTATCTTTTTTTGTAAAATGTTCTAGAGCATTTCAAAATTGAAGAAGAAAGCCAAAGGCTCCGCTTTTTATTTCTTTATTCCTCTTCTATTCGAAGTCTGTTCATCACATCTCCCTGTTCGATGCTATACACAACGTCCATTCCGTCGATTACTTTCCCAAACACGGTATGTATGCCGTCAAGATGCGGTTGAGGGGAGTGTGTAATGAAAAACTGGCTTCCTCCCGTGTCTTTTCCGGCATGTGCCATTGAAAGTGCGCCTGTACCGTGTTTATGTGGATTGCCATTTGTTTCACATTTGATAGTATAGCCGGGTCCTCCTGTGCCGTCACCTTTCGGGCATCCTCCCTGTATAACAAAATCGGGAATTACCCTGTGGAATGTCAGACCGTTGTAGAATCCCTGACGGATTAGCTTTTCAAAATTGGATACTGTTTTTGGGGCATCCTTTTCAAACAATTCGAGAATAATATTACCCTTGTCAGTTTCAATTATTGCTTTTTTCATCCTTTGACTCCAGTTGATAACTATAGATTTTCACTGATTTTAATCTTTGTTGCGTGGTTATCTGTACGCTCTTTTAGAATAATACAGGTTAGTATATACACCTTTTCAAAACATTAAACGATAGAAATAAAGCCCAACGCCTTGGAATGATAAATGAAAAAATTAATATAAACAGAGATAAAAATCAACTGATCTTAAAATATTAAGTAAAAAAGAAGGAAGGAACAGTAATGCCCAAAGGCATTACTTTGCAAGGTTGTAGTTCTGGTTAACGATTTTCAGAGCACAGAAGTTACCGCACATGGTACATGCATCCGTGTCTTCCGGAGCGCGGCTGTTCCTGATACTGCGTGCCAGTTCAGGGTCTAATGCAAGGCTGAACATCTTCTCCCAGTCAAGATCACGACGTGCCCTACCCATTGCAAGGTCATGATCACGCTTACCTAGTTTGATCATGTCACCAACATGTGCTGCGATCTTGGAAGTCTTGACACCTTCAATAACATCTTCCTTGTTTGGAAGTGCAAGATGCTCTGCAGGAGTTACGTAGCAGAGGAAGTCACAACCTGCTGCTGCAGATTGGGCTGCACCGATTGCGGTTACGATGTGATCTCTTCCAGGTGAAACATCGGTAACCAGTGGACCAAGCATGTAGAATGGTTTGTGATCACTCATGGATTTCATCAGCTTCACATTCATCTCGATTTCGTCAAGCGGGACGTGACCCGGACCTTCGACAATTACCTGCAGACCATATTCGTCGTGTGCTTTCTGTGCACATTCTGAGTTAATAATCAGCTCCTGGATCTGCGCCCGATCAGTGGCATCATGGATTGCACCTGCGCGCATTCCGTTGCCGGTGGAAAGAGTGACTTCATGTTCTTTAAGGATTTCACAGAGGTAGTCAAAATCTGCATATAGCGGGTTTTCTTTCTCGTTGTGGAGCATCCATGAACTCATGAAAGCACCGCCTCGCGAACAGAGACCACCATAACGACCATGTGCTTTGAGCCTGTCAAGAACAATGTTGTTGATACCTGTGTGTATTGCCATGAAGTTGGTACCGAGTTTTGCCTGCTCCTCAGTTGCATTCCATAGATCGTCTTCAGTCATGTGAACAATTGAACCATCCCTCTTTGCAGCGGTGATGAATGCCTGGTATAAGGGAACTGAACCTACAGACAAGGAAACTGCTTCACAAACTTTCTTCCGGATTTCAAGAAAATCTCCACCTGTTCCAAGTTCCATAAGAGTATCGGCACCGGCTGCTTCTGCTGCCTTTGCCTTTTCAACTTCCGCATCTACATCGACTATGTCTGATGAAGCACCAATGGAAGCGTTCACCTTTGTGGTTAATCCTTCTCCGATACCACATAGCTTGATATCCCTATAAGGTGTCATCGGGATAACAATTCTTCCTGCAGCAATCCCGCGGCGGATAAATTCAGGTTCAAGACCCTCAGCTTCCGCCACAATCTTCATTTCTTCGGTAATTTCACCACGTTTCGCATCTTCTACAATTGTCATAAGTGATACCTCACTAACTATATTTGTGGGATAGCATGGATTTTATATAAAACTTCCTAAAAAATCAACTTTAGTTGTTCTCCAGAGAACTTGTTTAATTTCGATGCGGAGATCCACACGGCCACAATTAATGCCAAAACCGCATGCAACAATGGTGTTCTTGAGAAATAGCAAAAATGATGTGAAACGGGATGAAAAGAACACAACTTGACTTTACTTATTGGCAAATGGAATTGGTGGTTTTTTAAGTTATTTCTGGCTTTTGCGTATCATTCTCATGGTTTCCCTGTGAAGTGAAACTATTAGATCACTCAACATGCCGAAAATAAACATCTGTATTCCTGCAATAATCAACACCGCAGTTAATATTGACATTGGAACACGTGTAACACCCTGCAACCATTCACTAACTACAAAAAGACCTGTCATAATTCCGACAAGTATAAATCCTGCACCGATAATTCCAAAATAGAACATTGGGTTATGTAGTTTTGCAAGCTTGTAGATGGTTGCACCAATTTTAAAACCGTCTCTTAAGGGATTAAGTTTGGTAGCTCCGGTTGAATGGCGGGTAATGTAGGTGATTGGGACTACTTCTATCCTGTGCTCCTTCTTGACACTTTCAACGGCAATTTCCGTCTCAATCTCAAATCCAGTTTCATTGAGATCAAAATCATCTATGGCTTTTTGGGTAAAACCCCTGTAGCCTGATAAAATATCCTCAAGCTTGGAGCCATATACAAGCGCAAATAGTTTGTTAAGGATCCGGTTTCCAAGGAGATTAAGTAATGTGAAAGCACCTTTTTCACAATTGGCAAACCGATTTCCTATAACCTGATCTGCCCTGCTTTCAATAAGGGGCCCTATCATGGTATAAATATCGCTTGCCAGATATGTTCCGTCTCCATCTATCATAACCACATATGGACTATCTATCATCCCAAAAGCTTCCTGGACAGCCTGACCTTTGCCTTTGCCATGCTGGATTTCCACACGGGCGCCTTCAGCTTCTGCCAGCTCTCGGGTACGGTCGGAACTATTCCCATCAATAACGAATATGTTGTTAAAACCTTCCTCATGGAAGTCTCTTATGAGTTGCTGGATAGTGGCTTCCTCATTCAGTGTTGGTATGAGAATGCAGACACTATCCTTATCAAAATCGTCCATGTAATTACAACAAACCCATGTTTTCAAGCTGTTGCCTGACGGCTTCAACACCCTGCTCACAGTTCTCAGGCGATTTACCGCCGGTCACAACAAGCTTTCCTGAACTGAAAATGAGAACTACTACTTTTGGTTCGTCAATCCTGTATACAAGTCCGGGGAACTGTTCAGGTTCATATTCAATATTCTCAAGACCAAGACCGATAGCTATTGCATTGAGGTTTAATATAGCTTTCAGATCTGCTGATGCGACAATGTTCTGAACTGTAATTTCAGGGTTTTTGATTGTTTCAATCCCGATGCTATTGAGCTTTTTTGCCATGTCTGCAATTACGGTGTGTACATCATCAACATTTTTTGCTCCTGTACATACAACTTTACCTGAAGTGAAAACAAGGAATGCAGCCTTTGGATCAGATACTCGGTAAACAAGTCCGGGAAATTTCTGCTTATTGTATTCTGCACCTTCAAACTCGGATTCGATTTTGGTAAGATCAAATTCCTCGGCAAGTTTTGTGGAAGCAACCACATTTTCTATCTTTATGCTATAATCAGTCATGATTTTCATATCCTGTATTTAAATATAAATTTACGTAGCTTATATAAACACCCTTTCATTTATAAACCTATTTAAGTGCTATTCTTTTTTTCTTCCATATTTTTAAGCCCGTTTATGATGGATTCATACTTTATGGATACCCTTTCTATGATATTATCAACATCTATGGATTTGTGAGTTGGAACGAGTAAAGCAGACTCTGAATCTACAATCTCACCATTGCTTCCTGTACCGTAATCAGGAGATATTTTAGCTCCTTCGGGAGATATACCTATATGCAGATCATTGAGAATTCTTGAAATCATTTCTGTTGTAGGATTCGCTTTGAGGCTGATTGTCATGGCTTTGGAAACATATTCTTCTCGGAGTTCCCTGATGTGGGAAATGTTTTGTTCTGCTATATGGGGATCCCCTGAATCCTTAAGGATTTCCATAATTGCAATAATATCATCAAATGTTGTAGATCCTGCTTCAATTATTTCTCCAGCATAGTTAGCAGATACCTTTTCCCTGTAACCTTTTGAAACAATTAGCTTAAAAATAGTATCAAGCGTATCTAAATCTTCTTCAGTCGGGTTGTAGGCATCAACAACCTTGAATTCCTTTATTCCACATAGATCTGCAAGAGACTTGTACATCGGGGTAAACCCGATAAACCTGCGTCCAAGCCAGCGATCCAATCCTTCTTTACCACTTTGCTCCCTTGAAAGCTCCATTATCTTCTTTCTGATGGCTTCTGGATTGTTTTCTTCTAGGTTAAAGTAATCCGCAAAAAGAGGTGTTGTGGTAAGTAGTTTTGAGCGTCCCTCTGGTGTTGCTTTTACCAGCCCCCTTCCGATAAGTTCTTTGATGTGTTCATAAGCCGTGTTTCCTCGCAAATCAACAATATCAGACTGTAATACTGGCTGGTGGTAGGCAATCATTGAGAGGGTTCGCAGCAGAGGAGCAGTCATTTCCTTTGGTGCAAACGAACGTACTTTTTCAGAATACGCTGGCTTAACCTGCATCACATATCTCTTGCCCAGATCAATTATTTCAAGTCCCGCATTCCTCTCTTCATAATCACGAATAAGTTCTTCCACAATTTTGAGTGTAGTTTTTGGCTTTTTGCCAACAAGTTTTGCCAGGCCGTCCAATCCTACGGCTTCCCCTGCTGCAAAAAGTGCTGCTTCTATAGCATTTTTGTCACTCATTTATCTCATTCACTCCTTCGGCAATTATGCTCATTCCATCACGCGGGTAGATATATAATTCACCAAACAGCTCCTTCTGGTGAAGGCATATTCTTTTATCCGCTGCCAAGAACAGGAGGGATAAATATGTCATTATCTTTTCAGACTTTTCGGGAAGCTGGTCAGTAATTTCGGAAAATCTGATATACTTTTTTCCCCGGAGCATTTCTTCCAATAACTCATGGAGGCGTTCTCCTCTTCCTTTAATATCTTCTTCGTGTGCAATTTCCAGCACATCATCAGTTGAAGGGATTTCAGCCTGTCTTTCGGCATTTCTGCGTCTTCTTTCACTTCTTTTTGTTTCAACTCTTTCTGCCTTTTTGAGCTCATTAATCAATTCCTGAAGAGTAACAGGACGGGTGGCGCTTCTTCTAACAGGTAAGCTTGGTACTGGATAATCATCAACATCCTGAAAATCAAGGTCAGTATCTGGAAGTTCTTCAATATTTACATCTTCCTCTTCCTGTACAATGCCCGTTGACTTCATTCTCAGAAGAATGGCAGCATATAGCAGTGTCCTTCCTGAGATCCTCAAGTCCATCATTTTCATTTCTTCGATTTTCTCGAGGAACTTATCAGTCACTTGAACGATGTCTATGTCCCACGGATTAATGCTTCCTGCTTTTGCAAAATTAACAAGAATTTCTACAGGTTCACAAAGGATATCCTCTGGAATTTCGATATCCTCCACCGCAACTCCAAGACTCCGCAGGGTCTCAATGAATTCGGGATTACCTGTATTCCCATTATCTATTACTAGATGAGCAGATTCTTCCTGTCCTTCCATCACCTGATTTTCACACCTGTGATGCTGGTTATGTTCTTCTGCTGCATTGTGACACCAATGGTGCGTGCAGCACTTTCAATCATAGGTTTCCTGAGGGAAACCACAATAAACTGTGCATCAGATGCGGATTTTCGGATGCGCTGTGCAACCCTGTCAGCATTGTAACCATCCAGGAACATATCAATTTCATCAAATGCATAAAATGGAGCCGGACGGTATTGCTGGATTGCAAAAATAAATGCAAGCGCTGTAAGGCTCTTTTCACCACCGGACATGGCTTCAAGACGCTGAAGAGTTTTTCCTTTAGGAGAAGCCTTGAGAGTCATACCTCCAGAAAATGGATCCTCTGGGTCATCAAGTACCAGTTCACCCTCTCCGTCTGAGAGCTCATGGAAAATTTCCCTGAATGCTTCATTAATACCATTATACGACTCCATGAATGTATCTTTCTTGAGTTGATCATACTGGTCAATGCGCTCAAGGATTTGTTCCCTTTCATTGAAAAGGATAGCTCGCCGGCTCTTCAAATCCACCAGCCTGCCCTCGACATCCTCATATTCGTCAATGGCTCTCATATTGACTGGTTCCATAGCTTCCATTGCCTTTTCTATGGATGCAATGCGTGTGCGTACAGTCTCGTATCCGGGGACTTCCTCAGTTTCCTCAATACCACGTCTTTCGAGTTCCGCTTTAAGCTCTTCCGCCTGATCATTAAGTGCTTTGCGAGTCGCTTTAAGGGCTTCAAGTTGAGTTATGGCTTTTTCGTGTCTGTCCCGGGAATTCTCGAAGTCTTTCCGGAACATGTCATATTGCGCCTCCTTGTCATTACGCTCCTGCTGCAATTGCCTGAGCTTCCCTTCCAGCTCATGCTCACGTTTTCTCTTCTCTTCAAGTAATTTTTCGAAATCGGAAATCTGGTTTTTGAGTTCAGCAATGCGTTTCTGGTTTTCTTTCTTTTTAAGATCAAAACCTTCTATGTCCATACGGTGATGCTGAATGCTCTTATCTGTATACTCTCTGTCCAGCTTCAGGGCGTTGATTTGTCCTTCAATATCCCTTATCCTATCATCAAGCCTGCGTATTTCCTCATCAGTTTCCTCTGCCTGGCGGTTGAGTTCAGGGATTTCAGAGCCCTTCAGTTCTTCTTCAAGGTTGTGTATACGGCTGGCAATATCTTTCTCAAGCCTATCTTTCTCTGCCTTTTCGGCCAGGACCTTTTCCATCTCTTCCTTGAGCTGTTTCCTGCTGGCTTCTATTTCTTTCAGATCTTCATCTCTGGAGGTAATGATCTGTTCAAGCCTTTCCCCACGGGTTGCTATTTCCTCAAGTTCCATCTGCTTTCTGGAAATTTCCTTCTCAAACTGCTGTATGTCTCTGTTTATGGATGAAATATGCCCCTCAACTGAATCCAGTTCGCGGATCATTGATTCTCTCCTGGATTCTAGTTCGGTGAGTTCCTCTGCAAGTTTGGCAAGTTTTCCCTTTTCGGATGCGGCAAATGATAATCCAGATTTTTTCTGGAAACCCCCTGTCATGGCACCACTCTTCTCTATCAGTTCTCCCTCAAGCGTAACCATGCGGAGCCCACCCATGAGTTTCCGGGCATTCTCAAGAGTGTCCACTACGAGGGTATCTCTGAATACGTACCAGAAGGCACCAGCGAACTGGGGCTCAAAATTGATAAGATCAATTGCATAGCCTATAACACCCTTTCTGTTGGACATGTCCTTGTATGGGCGTCCTTCCTCCAGTTTGTTCATAGGTAGGAATGTAGCTCTTCCGACCCTCCTTCTTTTCAGAAAATCAATAGCACGGGAAGCGTCCTCATCACTATCCACAACTACTGCCTGCATTCTGCCCCCTGCTGCAATTTCGAGTGCGGTGGAATATTTCTGGTCTGCCCTCCCCAGTTGTGCGATAGTACCGTATATTCCCGGCAATCCATGGTGTTTTTTCTCCTGCAGAACTGCTTCCACTGCCCTTGAATATCCACTGGAATTTTCTGCGGCACGAACCCGGGCTTCAAGCATGGCAAAAGAATGTTGTTTGTTGCGAACTTCTTCTACCAGTTTGGACATGACCTGTTTTATCTGGTGGCGCTTGCTTTCCAGATCATCAATATCTTTAGTGAGAGCTTCAACCTGTTCATTGAGTTTGTCAATGTCATACTGAACGGACTTTGTATCGCTCTCCGCAGATACCACCTTTTGCTTTGCCTCTTCGATCTCTTTCTGGATATCCATGGCATCTGCAGATTTTCGCCTAAGAGTATCCAGAATGCGATCTTCCTGTCGCATGAGCTCGTTTTTCTCGGTCTTTATTATCTCAATATCATTCCGCAAAGAAGTAAGTTGATCCCTTGTCTGGGCAAATTTTTCGTCAACATCAGCAATCCTACTCTGCAGGATCATTCTCTGGGTTTTCTTGTCAGAAGCTTCTGCTTCCACAACTTCCTTCTGTGCAGTGCGCTCCTCTATTTCAGTGTCAAGAGCTGTGATCTTTCCTTTTGCTTCATCTATCTCAACAAAAGTCCTGCGCCTGCGGCTCTCAATGTCATCAATCTCTTTCTCGAAAAGCTCAATACGATCATTGAATCTCCCAATATCCCCGCGAATTCGTTCAATCTCTTTTCTGATAAGGATCTGCTCATCTTCGCCCATTTTCTGGATATTGGCATTGAGTTCCCTGATTTCCTTTTCCATTGATTCAAGATTTATTTTCTTTTTCTCAAGTTCCTGCTTAAGACCTTCTATCCTCTCTTCTTTTTCAGAGACTTCCTCATCCACACGGGTTAGCTCGGCTTTTGTATCCTTTAATTTTGCAAGAAGTACAAATCCCTCATATTTCATTTTCTCTTCTTTGAGAGAGCGATATTTTATAGCCTGATCACGTTCACTTTTGAGCTTGTTAAGCTGAGTTTCAACTTCTTCGATAAGTATATCCGCCCGCTCAACCCTTTCACGTACAATTTCCAGCTCATTAAGAGCCCTTTCCTTTTTACTGTCAAATTCAGAAACGCCTGCAATTTCATCAATGATCTTGCGGCGCTCAGTGGAGGTCATTGTAATGATACGGGTAACATCTCCCTGCATGACCACGTTATAGCCTTCAGGAGTGACTTTCGCTTTTGCAAGGTAATTATGGATGTCCGTCAGGCTCACGGATTTCCCGTTAAAATAGAAATAGCTGTAGTAGCCATTTTCCGTACTTCGCACTTTCCGGGAAATTACGACTTCGTCGGCATCCACGGGCAATTCACGATCTTCATTGTTAAAACGGATTGTAACCTGTGCATAATCAGGTTTTTTGTTCCTGTCACCGTTGTAAATCAAATCTGTTAGTTTTTCAGCACGCAAAGTACGTGAGCTTGAAAGACCAAGTACGAAGAGTATCCCGTCTATAATATTAGACTTTCCGCTTCCGTTGGGGCCGGAAATAGTCGTAAAATCGTCAAAAAATGGAATTTTCACCTTTTTGCCAAAGGATTTGAAGTTGACAAATTCTATTTCCTTAATATACACGTAAATCCTCTTTTTTGCAGAAGGATTATTTCCTATGGGTGATGGTTATGACAGTGTCTTCATCGTCTCGGCTTTCGACAGTTTCAAATTCTGTCTCCTGCTTTTTTCTGGTATGACTTCGTTCATCGGCAATTATGTACTCGCAATCATAATTTTCTGCTTGCCCGTTGCACTTGTCGGAGATTGATTTATTTTCAGGTACGATTAGCAAGTCATCTTTTGTTTCTATCTCTGGCTCAGGTGCATCATCCTGAACATCCTCATTAATATCCCTTATACTGAAACTCATGGTGCGACCTGGTTTCTTAGGTGCAGGCATGATAGGTTCTTTGGGTTTAATCCTTACAGCAGATTCTGGAGGCTCCCTCCTATTAAAAAAACCATCGTTTATTCCAGTATGTTGCCTAGACTTAATTTGAGAACTGTCTTCTTTTTCCGGATTTTTAATTTTCTGGATCATGGATTTCTGATCAAGCAACTCGTCCATCACTCCGCTAACATTATTTGCAAGTTCCTGGACTTTTTGTTCTAGCCTCATAAGACGTTTATTAATTTCCAGATCACTTAGGAGATCATCACGTAATTCATGAATTATAGAATCTCTGAGTGTATTTTTGATCTGTTCAACCTCTTCAGTTTTTTGTAAAAGCTGCTTTTCAAGCCGTTCGATTACAAAATCCCTCTGACCTGCTTCCAATTTTGCACCTCACAAACCAGTTCTTCCCTCATTCCCACATTTAAAAGACAATTCTATATAACTTATTGCTTTTTGTTCGTCAAAATGAACTAATTGTGGATATGTTTGTCGTCGGGTCTTTCTCAACTGAAAACACATTATCTGCCGAATCAATAAGTGTTTCGTTATGGGATACAATAATTATTTGTCCGGCTCCGGTATCCCTCATAAGGTCGATGAGTTTGATAAGCTGATGAACATGGCCGCGATCTAGGAAAACAGTTGGCTCATCCAGTATGAGTGGAGGCATTTCGTTATTGTATACCCCTCCATCAAGCCCCCTTGAAAGCAGACGATAAATCGCACATCTCAATACAAGGTTGAATATTGCTCTCTCTCCACCACTAAGAAGTTTTGGCTCAAGTGGCGTCCCGTCTTTTTCGTAAACCGTAAGCTCGTAATCGCTGTCCAGCTGTATTAGAGAGTAGGCGTTGTTGGTATACATGAAGGCAAAAATCTCATTAAGTAACCTGCTAAGAGCTTCTATATTACGTGCCCGCAAATCTGCCCTTAACCTCAGGTACATCTCTTCAAGGTCTTCCGCTTCTTTATATACATCGTCAAGATAGCGTTTTTTGTTGAAAAAAATTCTGAGCTTATTCTTGAGTTCTTTCTGCCTTTTGATAGCTGTCTCCACCTGTCCCATTTCAATTAGTGCTTCATCTTTCTGCTTGCGAATAGTCTCGATTTCTCCAGACAGTCCAGTATAAGCCATTTCCAATTTATGGAGGTTTTGTTGCAGTTTAGCCGGATCATTCTCACCCAGTTTTACTTTGAGTTCATCCGCTCTTTTTTTCAGGGAAAGGATCTGTTTCTCGAGAAGCCCGGCTTTCTCCTGCTGTTCATTCTCCCTTTCATGTAGGTGTTTTATCTCGGCTTTCATCTCTCTGTAATCGAGATTGTGCCGGGAGAGTTTATTCATCTGTTTCAATTTGTTTTCAAAAACCTTGTGCTGCAATTTCGCTTTTTCTTTTTCGATACTCAAAAGATCCAGTTGTTTTTCCAAATCATCAAGATCCCTGCCAGATTTTTCCAGTTGCTCCTGTATTATTTCCCTTTCATGCTTTTCTTCTTCAATTTGTGACCTATAATCTCCAATAGTAGTTTTCGAAGTTGCGAGTTGGTTTTCAGCAAGCTGTATCTGGTGCTGCAATTCTTCAATCTTATCACGGTGCCTCTTTGCAAGGTTCACCAGTTCCACCTTATTGAGAATCTTCTTCTCTTCAGCCTGCACTTCCATAAGCTGCTTCTTTAGTTTTTCCAGCTCTTTCTCTTCGGCGGCAGTGGTTTCATTAATCGGAGATCCGTGCATGTCTTGTCCACATGTAGGGCAAAATCCCTTCTCAATTAGGGTACGGTTTTTAGCAATCTGCTCTGTTAATCTGGTGATTTTTGTTTCCAGTTCCACGCTTTTGCCGTGGAATTGTTGTCTTCGGTTTATGATCAAATCATTGATTTCATCCAGATTTTCCGTTTTCTTCCGATCAAACCCGATTTCCTCAAGTTGACTGTATATGCCGGCAATTTCCTCTTGCAATTTAGATATCTGTTTTTTCGTATTTGATAAGCTCTTTTCCTGTTCATCGATCTGATCCTGTAGTCGGGATAATTTCACCGAGATCTCCCTCTGGCGCTGTTCCATAGTCTCAATTTGCTGTTTAGCAGTTTGCTGTCGCATAAGAGTAGCCTTTTCATCAGCTTTGAGGGATTCAATGGCATTGTATGCTTTTCTCTCTTCCTCATTTGCTTTCTCAAGTAATATCTCAATATCCGAAATCCTCTCAATACCAAGTTCTTTCTGTAAGCTCCCTATCTCCACACTCAATTCCTGACAGGATTTTTCAAGTTCAAGGATCTGGGCACGGTATTCACTTTCAGCCTTTAATGCGGCAATTTTCTGTTTCTGGAGAATCTGGATTTCATCCATCAACTCATTTTTCTGCTGTTCCAATTCAGCATAACTTTCAATCTGTTTCTGGATTTGATCAATTGCACTTTTTGCCCGCTCCCTTTTTTCCCTCATATTGTTTAATTCAAGATCAAACCTGCCTATTTTTTCCTTAAGCAAATTGAGCTGCTTTACAGGTGACAATTTTTCGATTTTCTCAATCTCTTCTTTGTGATCTTGGATCCTTGCTTTTGCTTCAGTAATATGCCTTCGGAGTCCAGTACGTGCTCCTTTTGCTCTCTCTCTATATTCCTCAAGCTTGCCTATCTGGAGCAGGTCATCAATCATACGCTGCCTTTCTTTTGGCTTTGCATTGATCAGGACATCAATTTCTCCCTGCCTGACGTATACGCAATTCCTATAAGCTTCCTCGTCCATTCGCAGCAGTGCCCGAATATTATCATATGTGAGGTTGACCTGATCAGCAATCAATTTACCTTCCATCTCCATGCTTGACAGTGATGTTGATGCTTTTCCGGTTTTGGGGTTATTCCTGAACTGCTGCGTGATTTTATAGTTATGTCCCAAGTGTTCAAATTCAATAACAATAGATGCATCTTCGCATCCCTTTCTTATCATATCAGAAAGAACAAAATTTTTTGGAATTCCTCTACTGCCAAATAATCCTATGAAACATGCCTCCAGCAGGCTGGATTTTCCGCTGCCGTTAATACCCGAAACTACCGTGACCCCGTCATCAAACCCGATTTCCATATCCTCATAACTTCGGATATTTTTAATATGAAGTCTTTTAATCTTCACAGGTAATCCCCCAGATTGTATTGGCGAGGTTTCTTTTCTATCTGTTTTTTATCCTTCCGGTCGGATCCGGGTATACTAGTTTCAATCTTACTTTTCTTAGGTACAGGAGCCGGGTTTGGAGACTCCTGAATTTCAGTTGGTAAGGCTCCCTTCACTTCTTCAGGAATCTCTTCTTTTTTTATCTCATCACCTTTGCTCACATGATCAGGAAGTTTGCTGAAATCCATCTCATCAAGAAGTTTCCTGAAAGCCTCCTCGGTAACATTGTCTATATTGGATTTTGGAATTGTCAGATCACGGATGATTTCATCGAGGAGAAGACCTCCCTTTGTAAGTCCCATTTTTTCGATTTCTTCTTTTACTGCCAGATCGGGATCTGCAAAATTTATCTCAGGACGTTCTTCTTCATCTTCGTATCCTGAAATTCTTCTGTCATTGATCCTACAGGCAACAGCTCCTTCTTTCAGGATAAAGTCTTCAATCTGGTTATAGGATATGTCCGAAGCTGTGTCTCCAGTGATTTCCAGGAAAACGACGGTATCGCGAATTTGGTTTTCCTTGATTGTATTGAAAATGTCTCTATAGGTGTCTGAATCTGCTTTTAGATCGACATTAACGTACCGGAAATCCCTTGTATTAAGATTGCGTCTTCCAATGTCGATACCTTTGTCACTTACAGTAATCAGGTTGTAACCGCGCGTTTCTTTCTCAGAAGCACTGTTTCTTTCAGTGCTTCCAGGGTAAGTAAGCCATGTATTCCCGACTTTTGTTTTTTCATATTTATGGTAATCTCCAAGAAGGATAGCTTCTATCGGGAATGGCATTGAAGATATGAGAACTTCACTGTCCCATTCCCCAAAAGGAAACGGGGTTACAAGCTGGTGCATTACAAGAAAAACATGATTGATATTTTCAGGAGGTTTGGTAAAGACGGAATAATCAAATCCTGCAATTTTTGGTTTGGGAATGCTATCGATGCCATATATTGCACAGTTATTGAGAATATAAGGCTCGCTTCCCAGCCTTATTGCCACTTCCATGCTCTGGAAAAGATCCAGCCACTGTGTATTTTGCTTGCTTTCGTGGTTGCCCACAATTGCAAGAAAAGGAATCCCGGCTGCCTTTAATCGGGAAAGAATTTGTATTGTATGGAGAATGTCTTCCAGAGTCGGGTTTCGTGAGTCAAATAAGTCTCCGGCATGGATTACTGCATCAATGTCCATTCCAATGGCATCATTGATTATGCTTTCAAAAGCTTTCAGGAAATCATGCCTTCGGATATCGCTGTGATACTGCTTATAACCAATATGTGTATCAGCAGTGTGTATTAGTCTTATTTGCTCTCCCATCTTATCTCCTTTTATATGAATGGGTCATTGAATCTTAAGTATTATGGAAACGCTAGCTCTGTAGAAAGGGGGGCAACGAATAATTTAAAAATATGATCAAATGTGCTACACGATATTGGACACTAATCCCTATTCAAGTCTGATGATGTTGATTTTGATATGTTTTCTACAGATCCCAAAAAGGAATACTTTTATAAACCGGCATGCCTATGTTAGGGGTGGCAGGCTAGTCCGGATAGTTCGGCGTCATCTGTAACCCGAAATCGTCGATACGCGGGGGACGAAACCAAGGGAAGGTTTCTGGATCATCTTCAAACCTGTGATCTCAACTGCGAAGCTCCGTCCTGTCTGGATGGTGCTGATATGGAAGCTGGTTGGAGAATCAGCTTCTGTATCTTCATCGCGGGGACCGGCCGAGGCCCGGAAGGGAGCAGGCTTACCGTGAGCATACATCGCTTTCAGGGTTGCGGAGTGGAGAAGAGAACACAGGCTACTTGTTGATGTGAAAGAAATCGACCCAAGGTGTGCCTGCCACCCTATACTGGAAAATATTAAATATCCGATAGTCTTTATGGACTGATGCGTGACGAGATAGCCAAGCCCGGTATGGCGCAGGATTGCTAATCCTGTGGTGCCCTGCACCTCGGGGGTTCGAATCCCCCTCTCGTCGTCCTATTCCTTTGTACTGTTTTGTCGTCACTTATATCTATAAGAATTACAATGGTTTGTCATATGTCAAAACATATGAGTGAACTTCCGGTCATTCAAAAACCATCTGAAAATGAAAAAAAATCCTCTTCCTGTGACGGATGCAATACAAAAGGATGCTGTGGTGCCCTTGGAATTCGTTCAGGTGCTGAAAAAGAAGAAGTCTACCGGAACGTGGCTATTTATGTCACAATAGGTATTGTTGTAATTATCGGCGCCTATATTCTCAAAAGTCTCATGTCATTAATTGTAACCTGAATCAGCGCTTGTAAGGATAGCGCATTATTCTCCCGCATTTGAGACATGTAATACAAATATTATTTTTCTGCAGCCTAACCCTACAAGTGCTTCCAGGCACAAGATAGGAATTACAACTCCTGCATACTTTTTGCCTGTACTTCCGCGGAATACTGACACGATAGCGCATCCCCAGTTTGCGTGCAAGTGCAGCATACCTGAAGCTCCTTTCAGGGTGAGTTGAAAACTCCTCTTCAGCAAGCTCAAAGAGGCGGCATATGCGCTCTGATGCCATTTCTTTTATTAGATGCTTCCTTTGTTTACGGGAACGTGCCATAATACACCCGATATCCTCATGATTCAACAATGTTTTCGAGGATGATTACTTCAACATCCGGTGCTTTCTCTTTTACAAGGGATACAAAAAGATCAATATCCCCATCCATTCCTTCCAGGGTGCCATAGTGCATTGGAATTGCAATTTTCGGCTTGATCCATGAAACCGCTTCTGCAGCATCTTTTTCATCCATCCCGTAGCCTGCAATTGGCAAAAGCACAACGTCTGCATAAATGCCCTTCATTTCTTCAACAAGATCGGTATCGCCTGCATGATAGACTCTCTTTCCACCAATATTAACAATGTAACCAACACCCATCCCTTTTGGATGGTTGGGTTTCTCAATATTGTAAGCATGAACAACGTCGATATCCAATCCTTTAATGGAAAGTTCATTGTGCAAAATATCCCCTGCCTTAATCCGTCTTGCATCTCCACGGAACTCAAGACTACAGCTTTCAGGAATCAGGGAGGTTGCAGTGCTTTTTCTGACTTTTCGAATCGAACTTGGAGAACAATGATCGTGATGTTCATGTGTGATTAGAAGAACATCTGCCTGGGAGTCAGGGTCTATGTACGAGGGAACCGTGTAAGGATCAATATAAACAACGTGATCTTTGTCCCTGAGGATAAATCCCGCATGACCCAACCATTCAATTGTAGCAGAACCTATATGCAAACTTTTCATGTACATCCTTCCTTGTAAGCTGATAGTTACCAAAGGCTATAACCTTTCTGATTTGGGTGAAATACGTTGCCAAAAGGATTTTTCTACCACCTGTGCAGATGATACAATTTCCCCAAAGTAATCTTTCGTCTTTTTTAATAAAATTTATATAGAATTGATCTGTATATACACATTGGCAGAATATCTAAAAGATTTTTTGCTGACTAAATTAGTCTTGAAATAAGACGGAAGGGGCCACATATGAAAATACGCGTAGTGAGCTCAAAGGAAGAAATAAACACATTAAATGAAGATGAGGAAATTGTGCATCTTGCATTCCGTCCATCAAACACGGACATCTTTAATCTTGTAATTAAATGTCCAAAGGTGAAAGCATTGCACATCCCAAGTTCTTACAAGAGGACAATATCATCTTCTGCAAAAATGTATCTTGAGATGCAAGGAATCGAACTCCTTGAAGGAGATGTCTGGGGACACAGGAAAGACATCAATGAGTATTCCGAAGTATCCAAAAACGTCTATGATCGCATAGATGAATACAGGAAAGAAGGGCTTTCTGAAGAGAAAATTGTCGATAAAATGGTAAAAGAAACAAGACTGAGTCCGGATTTCATCAAATTCATTATGCAACAGCAATGAGAAGGGAGTCCCACTGGGACTTCTTTTTATATTAATCTCCGACTATCTGAACAATCACTTTTCTCGTCCTTGGACGGTTATCAAGATTTAAGCAGATTACCTGCTGCCACGTTCCCAAAGGAATCTTGCCATCTATCAAGGGTAGTGATATGCTTTGACCTATGAGTGATGCCCGTATATGTGAATGCCCGTTCCCGTCATTCCAGCGTTCATTGTGCCGATATTCAAGGAACTCGGGAACAATCCTTTCAAGGGCATTTTCCAGATCATGTACCAGACCAAGCTCATACTCAATTGTTGTTACTGCACTGGTAGAACCCGGTGAAAACACACAAATAATCCCATTTTTTATAGAAGAAGATTCAACGGATTCCAGTATCTGCGAGGTTATATCAATAATATCAGTCCCTTTGGCCGTTTCAAAAGAAAATTCATCCGAATAAACGACCATCACTACCACCATAAAATTATTTCATATCCACAAGTTTGAGGCCGGCAGCCGATACACCAAAAACAAACAGCACTAAAACGACCACATACCCATATCCTTCATAATTGGCAGAACCTTCGGAGTTGCCGAAAGTTGAATGTACGACAATAAGAAGCAAAGTGAAAAGGACAATGGAGCCTATTGCAAGAAGAATTTCAAGTGTTTTCTTATTCATGTTAGTAGAATTGTATATCTCATACATGAAATTAACGCAGTAACATTTAAGGAACATACAGAGAAAACTACATCAAACATACTAGGATACACATGACAGAATTTGAGAGAGCGCTGGTACAATCATTCAACCAGTTTTTTGAAAAAACTAATATACGTGCCATTGCACACCGCATCAAGCAGCATCGCTTTACACCACAGTTTCTGGATATCCTTGTTGATTCGCTCAATCCAGATTATTATCTCGGTATCGAATGCAAGAGTATTTCCGTGGATAAGGGGGCGAATGCATTATATTTCAGTCAGCATTTTACTGTAGATAAAAACGGGGTTCACCAGGTGGAACGAATCGGTGATTATATTAAAAAATCCGGAAGAAACGGATTTCTGGCTGTTGAATTGCGCTACGGTATGGGAAAGGCAAGAGCTGCATACGCCATACCCTGGAAAGACATTGCCAAGAAGTATGCCAGCGGAGAGCTGAAATACACTATTTCTGAGATACAGGAATACCCCGAAATCAGACGAAATGGGAATTTGTATCTAATTGAACCTGAATGCTGGAGATAAGGAGGTAGCTATTTTGGGAATAAATAATATGAGTTCCGTTTTTACCCAAATGAAAAAGACTGCGTCTTACTGTGCAACTGAAATACAAAAACATGATTCTGTATCCGTAGTCTCACATATTGATGCTGACGGACTGACATCTGCAGCCATTATATGCACCTCACTCCAGAGAGCGGGAATAGAATACGATGTCAGATTTGTAAAACAGCTCGATGAGACGATAATCGAGGATGTTGCAAACATCAATCCTGAAGTGGTAGTTTTCACTGATCTGGGGAGTGGAATGCTGGAAACCATAAACAAATACGGAATAAATGCGGTTATATCTGATCATCACCAACCTCAGGGAACAGGGGAATTCCACCTCAATCCACATCTTTTCGGGATCAACGGATCCTATCAGCTAAGTGGATCAGGAACCACATATATACTTGCAAATGAACTTGGCAACAATAAGGATCTTGCCGGTCTTGCCACCGTGGGAGCAGTCGGAGACCTTCAACACCTGAAAAAAGGCGAACTTACTGGAATCAACCGCATGATACTAAAAGAAGGTCATGCAAATGGGGTTGTTGATTATTGCAAGGACATCACACTTTTTGGGAAGCAAACACGACCTGTATTCAAATTGTTGCAATTTGCATCTGATCCCTACCTCCCGGGACTCACAGGAAACGAAGACGCCTGCATAAAATTCCTTGCAGACATTGGGATCCGATTTAGTGGAGACGAACGCTGGAGGCGATGGATAGATCTTGAAGTGCCAGAAAAACAGAAGATAGTCTCGGCACTTATACAACATTGCGTCCAGTCAGGAATTCCGTCCTATAAAGTGGAAAGAATGATAGGGGAGGTCTACCTCCTGTTAAATGAAAAAGAAGGGCAGGAAATGCGAGATGCATCCGAATTCTCAACTCTCCTGAATGCAACAGCCAGGTACGATCATGCTGATGTTGGGATGGCGGTTTGTATGGGTGATCGGGGGGATGCCTATGATCGTGCAAAAGCACTGCTTTATGAGCATAGGCAAAATCTTGTAAAGGGACTGATGTTTGTGAAAGAAAATGGCATCATCCAAATGGAAAACCTGCAATACTTTGATGCCGGAAATAACATCAAGGAAACAATTGTCGGTATTATTGCAGGAATGAGCACCACAGTCATTGGAAACCGGAACAAGCCAATAATTGCTTTCGCGGATGCCGACTCCGGTGTAAAGGTTTCAGCTCGGGGAAATCAGGATCTTATCCGACGCGGACTTAATCTTTCAAAAGCGATCTCAGAAGCATCAATTGCAGTGGGGGGTACTGGAGGAGGACATGATATAGCAGCCGGTGCCACAATACCTGCATCTTCAAAACAGGAATTTGTTACTATACTCAACCAGATAATAGGGCAGCAGCTCAGATAAAATCTTCAATGTGACGCATGGAAGCAATGTCGATAATACTTGACATCGCATGCGTCCAGATAGACATGCCACTTTCTTTTACAATGGCCATGGGGTTTGTCCCGCTAATTACCACCAGACCAAGGTGATCGCGCTCAACCGGAACATCCAAAACGCGACTATTTGGTTCTCCTACTTCCAGTATTCCGCTGATACCCACTTCCATCATATCATAGAGAGTCCTGTCAATTTCATCCCGGGCAGACATGTGCAATTCTCTGAGGTTTGCAAGGATTTTCCCGGAACCGGTGTGTAACATCTGCAATACGGAAGTAATGTCCTGCGACATCAGGACTTCAAGAGGATCAATCGTAGTACTTGTATAAGTTAACACGTCGGTGAACCGAACAGGTAAGCCGTTGTGTATCTGGACAACTCCACCAAACTTGGGATTTGATAAAACACCTGATTTCAGCAGAAGGCCATCAATTGTAATGCTGCACATGGTGGCAATACCAACTTTTCCGGGAGGTATTTTTAAGCTTCCGATAGTCTCGCCTGCATGGAATAACCTAAAAAATGGACTGATTGAAAGACCACTATTGAAAGCCACACCCATAATTTCAAGAACCCTGTCAAGATCATCTTCTCTCACAATAGATACATTTGCAATAATGTCTCCTTCCATTGTACTGAGATCGAGAGTTGTCTTAAACATCATGTCCACAATCTTTGAAGACATGAATAAGACAGGCTTGCTATATTCCTGCATACCTACACCTGAATGTGTTTGTATAAGGAATGCAGCCATTGAAGATATATTTTTAGTTGATCAATGAATATAAAGACTCCATGAACTCCTGAGGTTTTGTCAGAAAACGAAGCTTATCCGGATCATTGATAAGATCATACATGTCTTTTCCATGAAAAAGACCAAATTCAGGCATCTCTCGGGGTTTTAGATACCTGATATCCGCAACGCTTGAATAAGATGGATTTTTCACGAATCCGTCCTTAAGAAGATAATAGGCAGCTCCTCTTTTTTCCTGTATTGGATCATAGATTGAAGAAAAACTTCTGCAAACCCAGTTAGCCATTTTGAGATCTTCGGATGAAGCGTTAATTGTGACATGTCCATAGTCCGGAGGGATTACTACAATATCTCCTTTAGAAGCACGTACGACGATTACATCGGAAACATCTGCTGAATCATCATACTGTAAAAGGTAGGTAGCTTTGCCTTCAAGAACCTGATAAACTTCTGGGTAGGTTATAGTGGTGCCGGGAACCATCGGGTGGAAATGTCCTGCAGTTTTTATGAATTCTCTTCCCAGCATCCCAGTGGGAATAATAGTAATATCATATCTCAGATCGTACATCTTCATTGTATTGTGATCATCTTCCGTGAGGAACAAGTCACGATACATATAGTAGAGTTCCCTGTTCTCGGCAGTTTTTAGCCACTCACGGTCATAGAGTACTTTATCCATATCACTAAGCATACGGACATTTGGAGCATACTTTATTCCTCCGAATATAATCGTATTGTCCATTAAATCCCTCATAACTACCCCTGATTTACATGTGAATTATAAAGTACAAAAAAAGTTAAATGTTTCGTTTCTATAGAAATCCTTGTTAGAACAAGAATTTAATGGAGTTTCAGAGTTTGCACAACCATCCCCGTTTTGTGTTTTCAGTTGGCAAACAATATACTTTTTATTTTGTCGTTGTGTAAAAATATAAAAAAGTGTGTTTTTCTACAGTGCCCATTTCAATAGTAGTTATAATGTGGACCGGTCGGGAATTGAACCCGAGGCCTCTACCATGCCAAGGTAGCGATCTACCCCTGATCTACCGGCCCAAAAGAGCACAAACACACTTGCAATCATCAAAGATAAACTTATCGATTATACCTCCTTTACATTTTTATTTTTTTGAAAATTGTGTTATAATCACGGACCAAAGCGAAATATTAAAGTACTTGAATGTTTATCTGGTAGCTCGCACGATGTCCAATCGCGACTGAATGTGACTGAATGGGCCCGTAGCTTAGCTTGGTGGAGCGCACGGCTGATAACCGTGAGGTCCTGCGTTCGAATCGCAGCGGGCCCACCAACACTTTTCCTCAACTCAGCGTGGCAATATATAGGCATTTTCATCCAAGAATTTTGAAAGTAATAGTTATATATCTTCTAAAATATATAGAATCTCTAAGTGAATTTAGGTCCGTATATTAGTGGTGATCTGATGAATGATGAAGCTGTTTCCAGTATGAATGAAAGAGAGATAGAGATCGCCAATCTTTTCAGGAAATTAAACTTATCAAAACCCATATCAAAAACTCTTGCTTGCCTCTCATCCACTGATAAAATTACATCAAGGGAAATTGAAATGAGATCTCAGCTCAGGCAGCCAGAGGTCAGCATTGCAATGAAATACCTGTGCAAGAAACGTGGCTGGGTACTCTGTGAAGATGTCAAGAAGAATGAGGGCAAAGGTCGTCCGGTCAAAGTTTATCGTCTTGCGCTTCCTCTAAGAGAAATTGTTGATACGCTTGAACGTGAAATTGTTGAAGAGAACGAAATGCTTATGGAAAACATTGTTCGTCTCAAGTCTTATTCCTGAGATAAATAATTCGGTTCATCTCCCACATACTTTTTTCTGCAAATTTTCTTTTTTTCATAAATTAATCTAAACCTTTAATTTATAAGTATGGTTCATTGCCAAACTCAAAAAAAATTCTACAAAGCCAGACAAAACAAAATCATCCCCTTTGTATGTATTTTCTTGAGCAAACAAACACGCGAGATTTCTACAAGGAAACAAGAGTTGAAAAGCCAGAATAACAACGACTAAAATCCCTATCAGAAAACGATGCGGCTGCCGGGATTCGAACCCGGGTTCTAAGCTTGGGAAGCTCAGGTCATAACCACTAAACCACAGCCGCATGAGTCGGGGAATATTAGTCTGAAATTAAATAAAGTTTTTGTGGTAATATTCCACCACATGCTGTTTAGAATTCAAAACTTATCCTGATACTTGTCAATGATCTCTTCAAAAGAGTCAACAATATAGGACAAATCTTCTTTATCCACACCAAAAGTGCTGAGCTTGAAGTATTTCGTCAGTCCAGCCTTTATACCATGAATCCGGCGGGCTTTAAGTTCCTTGTAAAGGAAATAGCGCCCTTTTTTGACCTTCTGTGAAATTTCATAAAATACCGGTGCTTCAAAGAACATAAGGTCATGGTTATGTGGTTTGTCTCCAACCTGTATCAAACCCAGACCTTCGAGTTTTTCCGAGAACCAGCGGGCATTTGCAACTTCTTCATCCCAGTGCTTTATACGCTCCACAACTGCCGGAAAAGACGCGATCATCGTCATGATGGTGGCACCTCTGGCAGTACAGCCAAGGAATTCAATCTCCTTTACAGGATGGGTTGGCGATTTTCTGAATACTGTATCAACATAGTCTCCGTTTACCCCAACTATTCCTATGGGACCGGATGATGCCATTGATTTGTGACCACTGACAGAAATGAAATCCGCACCAATTTCCTTTGCATTAATAGGCATCCTGCCGGCTGAATATGCACAATTCAAAAGCAAAGGAACATCATACTCATGACATATTGAAGCAATTTTCTTTGCATCCGGCAGATTTCCGTAATTGCCGTCCGGGTATGTAAGCAATGCAAGTGCTGGTGGCTTACCTGATTCGCTTATTACTTTTTCGATTGCCCTACCATAAGCTTCTGGATCAATGTAATAATCCGGATTGCCATTATGTTCAACTGATTCAATATTAAGCCTTGCCCGCTGGGCAGCAACAATTGATGAGTAATGTGCAAGTCCATCTACCACAACACAGTCTCCCTCATTGGCAATTGAATGCATCACTGCAAACTTGGCCTCCCTTGCACCATTGGTAATACGTGCACCGTCCACACCTAAAAACTCAGGCAGGGCTTCATGTATGAAATCCTTAATAGGCGGCTGCTTTATGATATCAAGGGAACCGGGGCAGAAGTCACATATAGAGTAGCCATCACCCCACTCTTTAAGAGCTTTTTGGGCTTCAGGGGTAAGCTTTCCGCCGGTTTGCAGAGGGTCAATATTGATAAAATCCTTTGGTCCTCTCTCAATAAAACCAAATTTGGAGAGACTGTTTGAATCCAGTACCATAAATAAGCCTCATGAAATTCAGGCAAGTGCTTTCTGGAATACTTCCATGAAATTGTCAAACCTTTCAATGAGGTTTCCTGCTGCTTTCCTGATGGTTGCAATTGGATCTTCGCCATCAGTCTTGACAAAAAGTACGGGATCGCTTATAGTGACATGTTTCATGTCATATGTTGCGATCTCTACGTGTTCATCTTCGAGCAAAACAGACTTGAGTAAATTAAGAAGGGTATGGCTCTCTCCCCGGATTTCAAGTCTGATTTCATTATCGGTTTTTTCCAGGATTTTTAATTCCATAAGTAGTCACCTGTATCAATTTTATATCTCACCGCTTCCGTAATCTGAAGACAGATTGCGTTTCTCAACATTACCGCATGCTGGGCACTTAAGGCGCCTTTCATCTTTCTGCATTACAGTTCCACATCTTGGGCACATTGCAGACATCACACCAAGGTCTTTTTCCGCAGTTGAGAGGCGCATGTTTTCAATGTCAATAACTTTTGCCTTGACAATATCACCAAGTCCGAATTCATCGGCGATATTTTTTACATAGGAATCCCTGATGTTTGATATGTGAATGGCAGCAATCCCGGGATCTTTAATTTCACGTTCCCCATACCCTTTAATTGCTGCAATTTTCACAAGGGCCATGGAATCCCTAAGATTTATAATCATACCCACAACTATGTCGCCTTTCTTAACAACCGGTGGAATGCCTGAGGCAGGTTTAACTGATACTTCCCTTTTCTTCCTGTTGATCTGGACCGTACCAATGCGACTTGCTAAAATGTCACCCCTAACAGTATATGTCCCGTCACCGCCTTTGAACTCTTCAGTGATTCCCACTACTTCTCCAGGCAGGACAAAATGCTCTTCCAGTTCTTTCTCTTCTGGGGATTCATCTGTTTTTCCTACTTCTTCTACTTCTCCAACTGTTTCATCCCCTTCGATTAACTCTGATTTCATTTTCTGTTCATCTGAAGAAGCGGATTTTAGCCTTCTCCTAGTTGTTTTCTTCTTAGTATTTTTGAGTCTAATGAAAATCCCTCATATCTATTATATTAGTTTGAATGAGAACCGGACTTTATCCTGTATACTTCCACTTCAATTTGTTCTACATCCTTTTTATGGAATTTAAATGTTCTTTTTATCGAGAAACTTGCAGAATAGGTGTCTGTTACAATGGCAGGCCTTATATACTTCTCGATGAAACTCCGACTACCTTTATTATGTATGGAATAGACTGTGTCTGCAATTTCCAAGGCTTTTTTGAGAAAAGGTCTGTCGTTTCCTTTGCATTGGGCTCCAAATGGAGGATTCATAACAACGGTATCAGCATGCTACTGGATGGAATCGATTGGAGAGCAGACAAATTCAACTTCAACACCCAGTTTTTCTGCATTCCTGCGTGCTATCATAAGAGGTCTGGGATCAATATCATATCCAATGACTTCTTTAGCTCCCAACAATTTTGCACCGATGGCCAGCATCCCAGTCCCACAGCCCAGATCAATAACAGTGCCTTCAAGATCACCCTGCATGTAAGCAAAATGTAAGATCTCCGCTGCAAGTGTTGCAGGTGTCGGGTATTGCTCAAGGCTGATATCAGGTTTTTCAAAGCCTTCTACTTTTTGCAGCCGCATCTCAAGTTTGCGCTGTTTCATAAGTGCTTCATTCACCTCTTATCTCATCAAAAACAAGTTCTTCCCGCTCTCCAAGTACAATCTCGAATTCTGGCGGAGTAAGCATCGGAGCAGGATATCTGCCGGCATCATCGATTGCAATACGCGGACATGCCGTATTGACGATAACATCCACTTTAAAATTCAACAGCTGCTCCGGGGAGACAAGATCCATGGTCAGAATATAGGCCTGCAACCCCTTTTTCTTTGCACTACGCAGAAGATATTTTGCAAGTTCCATCCGCTGCTGACCGGTTTTTGTGGATACAACTATCGCCACAACCTTTGAATTCATGGCTTTGCCGATTGCAGCATATCGTTTTTTCATTATCGCATGGGTGTCCACTTTTCTGACTTCATTAAGATAGGGGTCTGCAATAATTACAGGCTTCTTGCTACAAAGCGCCACGCCAATTGGATGGAATTGTCCCCCACCGATATATAGGTACTCATCACAGTCCTCCGAAAAAGCAGCGGAAAAATTACATCCCAACACCTGTCCAGGATATGCAATCCTGCTATCCCCTTCCGCTATTACTCCCTCCTTACCTACTTCTTCAAGCAGCCTGCGTATACCTTCCAGTTTGTGGACATGCTGTACAGTCGTAATCAGGCCAATACGTATTCCTTCAAACAGTGGAATTGCTTTGCGAACCACTTCCCCAAGATCTACAGGTGAGCGTGCTTCAATATAAATTACCTTCCCGCCGTCATCCTCTCTGATTGTGGAATGACCAAAATGGAATACAAGATCCATAGTTTCAAGAAGCTGTCTGTCAAGGTCACATGCACCATAACAGGGATTTGCTGAAATCTGCACTTCAGCACCGGTTTTATTTTCAATCTCAGAAGCAATTGAAAAGGACCTCCGTTTAAGCCCTTCGGGAAATTGGAGCCCCACTTTGCGAGCATTACGGTTTTTGATCTCATTGATTATTCGGTCAATTCCCAGATCAAAATCTTCAGTTACTCCCAATCAGCAACCTCCGTTACAATCACTCCGTCAGGTTTCACATCAATAGTAACAAGGACTTTGACCTTCACACCTTCGGCGGAAAGTCTTGATGCACCGTCCCCCCGACCGATTACAACCACAATATCCACGATTTCAACGCCCATCTCCTGAAGTCCCTTCACAAGGACATCCATAGTACCTCCGGTGCTGATGACATCATCTACGATAAGAACTCGGTCTCCTTTCTCAATGCCATTGATATACAATTCACTCTTCGAATAGCCGGTACTCTGGGATAATTTGACCTCACCTTCCAGACAATATCTCCTTTTCCTTATGACAGAATATGGGATGCGGGTTTTCAGGGAGAGAGCAGTAGCAATCGGAATGCCCATGGCTTCCACGGTCACGATGCGATCAACGTTCATGTCTGCAACATTCATGATTCTCTTTGTAACATCTTCCAGTAATTCGGGTTCAATCAGAGGAATACCGTCCGCAATGGGATGGATAAAATAGAAGTACTCTCCTCGTTGTATCACCGGGGCAATAGATAAGGATTTTTCAAGGATTTCAGGCATTTTAAATGTTCCTGCTTTTAAATGGTTATTATAGCAGATGTATTGAAAGAATGCTGGCAGATAAAGGTTCTCCTTATTTAAAGATGGTGGGCATGAATTAAACAAATTATATTCTACAGGCTGAATCAATTCCAGCATCTAGGACACAAGCATTATAAATTTTGCATATGTTGTTTATCTGGCCTGTAGTAGCTGGTAATTATCAATACATTATTATACTGCCCATTCATGAGATTCTATGTAAATGTGTGCAAAGATCAAATCACCTACATACAGCAGCTTGTCTTCAGATGCCTGCTTTTTATAGAATATATCAATCAGGAATGCAAACAAGGCAGATAACAAAAAAGTTGATGCTCTTCTTTCCACTTATTTCCTTGATAGGGATGATGTCGATATTTCCAATTTCATTGTTGCGGAAATTAATGGAAAGATAATCGGTGCACTTTCTTATCTGGAAGAACCATTCAACGAAATCCATTCCATAGCTGTTCATGCTTCATACCGGGGAAAAGGAGTCGGAAAATCCCTTTTAATGCATGCATTAAACCGATTTAATGGTATTGTATACGTAAGGACAACTGCTCCGGGTTTTTTTCTGAAGGAGGGATTTAAGAAAGCTGAAAACATTGGAAAAGAGGATTTATGGGAAGATTGTGCCAATTGCAACCTACTCGATTCATGCAGGCAACATTTCCTTTACTTCAAAACCACGGAGAATAATGAATGCTGACGCTTGGTATTGTCAACACTTATGATAAGATAAAGATTCTGGACGCCCACTATCGTGCCGTCGCAAGGGCTGCCCCCATCTGCAAAGCTTATGGTTTCAGCCTTGCACTTTTTGATTTTCCGTTCAAGATGAAGAAGGATGAACTGGTGGAATATGTAGTGGAAAAAACAACAATTGGAGAATCCGGATATTATCTTCAGCAGCTCAATGAAAAAGGGCATTTTTTCGTGCATGAACTCCCTAAAAAAGGTTTCCCGTCCCATTTCGGCAAGCTTGTGGCAACTACTTCAAGACCTGAACCTTCATTCAAAATAACTCCATTTGAAATGGCAGATGAGATCCTGATGTGCAAATCGTTCCTTTTCCTTGTGGGACTTGGACGCAAAGGCCTTCCCAGAAACCTGATAAAACGTGCCTCTCTGCATCTTGATATTACCAATGAAGGAATTTCCTGCGAAACATGTACGGCAATTAGTGCAATTCCAGCCCATCTGATGGGCATCGTTTATGCAAAGCAGAGTTCTCAAAACACTTTTAACAGATGTGAAAGAGATTGTTTTTGATGAACGATTAACAGGCTGGCCCTTGCTTTCAATTTTGAATACAGTTTTTGTGCATAGAAGGCCATGACCTATACTGAGGGTTTCCAGGTAAACAGATACAATTATTGTTTCTATCAATTCCGTAGCTTTCGTTGCGGTTGCAGCAAAGATAATTGGATTCGACCAATCGGTTTGCTCCCAGAATGGGTTTGAATACAGAACCAGAAGTTACATGAAATCCTGTTGAGGATGTGGCAATAAAATTCACACAGCCTCCAAGGATGTTCTTTGTTTGTTACCTCTTGGATGAATGCAAGTTTATCCTCTGCTAATGCTTCCGTGAGATATTCCCTATGGGGCAGTCTACATCAAACAGTCCATGCTTGCTAAATTGCTATCAATTGAGATTAAAACTTGCAGATAGGACTTGTGCGAAGCCATTCAATATCAGACTGGTAAAGATCCCGAAGGTCTTTTAGACCTATTTTAAGCATAGCAACTCTGCTTACACCAAGACCCCAGGCAAGAACCGGATAATCAATTCCCAGAGGCTCTGTAACTTCCTTCCTGAATATGCCCGCACCACCGAGTTCGATCCATCCAAGACCCTCTACGTATACTTCAGGTTCCACACTGGGTTCGGTGTATGGGAAATACCCAGGTCTAAAACGGACATTCTCAAATCCCATGCGGCGGTAGAATTCTTTAAGACAGCCCAGAAGATTTGCAAATGACATGTTCCTATCCATTACAATTCCTTCAAGCTGCTCGAATTCAGGAGTATGTGTAGGATCAATTGTTTCCCTGCGGTATGCCCTGTCAATACAGAATGCTTTCACTGGAGGTTCTGTGTGCTCTGAAAGATATTTGATTGTGATGGCGGTAGTATGTGTACGCAGGACATTACGCTCTGCAATTTCCTGCTTCCATTTGCCTCCCCACCCAATGGAATCAATATCCCCACCGCTCTCGTGCATGGAACACACTGCTTTAACATACTCTTCCGGAAGTTCGGACGTCGTGTCAAGGTGGAACGTATCCTGCATTTCCCTTGCCGGATGATCCTGTGGCTGGAAAAGAGCATCAAAGTTCCAGAATGAACTCTGGATAATATCACCTTTGATTTCAGTGAATCCCATTTCCAGAAAAATCTGTCTCATCTCGTCAATCAGACGTCTGTAAGGATGTACCTTGGCGGGATAAATCTTTCTCGGAGGTTTCTCGATGTTATAAGGGCGGAATGACTTGCGTATCCATTCTCCACTTTTCAGCATCTGGCTAGTAAGTTGGGTAATGTCTTCCTCAAGACTTATGCCCTCTGTGGCAAGAGCCTGACCCTCTTCTGTGATATAGATTGTACGCTCCTTTGTTTCGGTTTTTTCGATAAGTTTTCGTTTGAGCAAATCATCGATTGTTTTCTTAGAAACACCTATATCTTCCGCCGAAAACTCGCCTTCCCCTGCATTTTTCAGTAATGTCTCATCCTCGCCTTCAGGAACATCGACATTTGGTACAATCTTCCCCTGCTCGATGGTTGCCCATCCCTTTTTCTTGAGCCATCCAGTCGCAATTCCCACCAAACGAGGAGAAAGTTTCTGCTGCAATTCTTGGATCTGGGTGGGCCCGTCGATAGCGTTTAGCACCTGCCTTTCAGGCAGTCCTTCAGAAGCATATATTTTACCTTCATCTGTTAAACTAAAGCTTTCTGTGACATCATCTTTTAATCCGGCAAGCCCCTTTTCCTCAAGTAGAAACGCTGCCTGTGTTGCATTTTCCACTTTCAGTGATACTTTTTCTGCCAGAACTTCAGGGTTTGTTTCCTTGAGCTCTGCAAGTGCAAGTAAAACCTTCTTTTCATTGAGTGTGAGATTAGTATTCATGGATATTACCTTCAGAGTCCATATTCGTCAAGTTTGTCCCGCGCCTGTTCCCTGAGTTCCTGATGTTCCTTGAGGAAATCAGCCATAAGCTCGGCAGCATATACCTTACACTGTCCACACATACGCCTACCTTCAACGCATTCGGAATGGATTTCCTCCAGTTCCCTGTCGTCATCAATAAGATGGAACATGAATAATTCGTAAATTGAGCATTTAGTGGTTTCGCCGCCAAGCTTTTTCTGCTCTTCCAAAGTCATGCGTCCACCGGTTTTTGCACGCTTGACTTTCTTGGCAGCTGCCTTTGGGTCTTCGGTAAGAGAGATCACGCTGTCTGGTATGCTGCTGGACATTTTACCTCCCTGCAATCCAGACATGAATCTGTGGTAAGTGGACGCTGGCGGAAGAAATGCATATCCTCCAAGATCAAGCTCAGTCTGTCTGGCAATTTCCCTAAGTTTTAGTTTGTCATCAACTCCAAAAACATCAACATGTCCCTCGAATACTTTTGTTTTCCATGGCATCCTCTTTGCCACTTCCTCAAGTGCTCCTTCAGGTGCAGCCTTGCTACGGATACTCATGTATGAGTTTCCTTTCTGATCTTCCCGTTTCTCGATACGGAACATGTTCATGCTATTTGCAAGATCCCGTGTGAGACGGATATGTGGATCCTGATCCGAACCCACTGGAATTACTGTGGGCTTAGGTCCGCTGAATTCCGCAAGTTGTGGTTGTAATATATCGGCACTTTGTGTCAGAGCACTAACCATATGTGCCACATTTGTTTGACCGTTGAATCCGTAAATTGCACTGAGTTCGGAAAAGTTTGCCTTGACTCCAAGTTCAAAGGCAAGATCTTTAACATTATCTGATTCAGACTGGAAATAAATGTGCCCTTTCGGCTCAAAACCAAGTGCTATCAGACTTATTATATATTGTTCAACACCGATTTCCCGACATTTTTCCCATGAAAACCCTCTTACGGCATGAGCTTCCATGTCAGCAATGCCTACAAAGGCACATCCTCCCATATTCTGGTGCCAGATAATTTCCTCCATAACCATCTTGTGACCTAAGTGAACCATACCGGAAGGCATGAATCCACTCATTACCGAAAATGGTTTGCCTTCTGTCATTGCTTCTACCACTCTGTCATACCCGCGGTGACCAAAAATTATCTTGCGGCGCATGTAGTGGTTTGGTTCAGGTATACTGCTGTAAATATCGTCAAACGGGAGAATTCCGAATTCATCAAACAGTTTTGAATAATCATCGATGTTTGATGAACCCCATGGATCAAGTTTTGAATTCATAGGTAGCCTCTTGTTCCTTATTCATTGCTTCCCTGCCCGTTATGGCAATCCTGTTATTTTATCATATCGAATGGATAAGGAAGCGGTGCATCATCAGGTATTTTTGCTGCGAGATCAAGATAATATGGGTGCTGCATCACACAAAACCCTGTTCCCTGTCTGGGGTGTGTAAGCACTTTCATATCCTTCCAGATATCCCTTACTGATCTGTCCCTTACATTACCGAAACTAAATGGAATATACGGGCAGGGTTTGACATCCCCATCTACACAAACATGCATCCAACGTTCTCCCGCCATGCAACCAAGCATTTCACCTTCGAAATAACTGTTTGCAAAAATGCGCGGCCCATCCGGATCTGCATTGATTTGATGGTACATTTCAAGAATACTTTCCCTCTGAGCTTCACTTATCACCGGATCACCTTTCTTCTTGGGGATTGCCTCCCATATTGAAAATTCGTGAACCCCAATTTCCTTTGCAAGTTTGTAAAGTCCGGGAAGTTCGTGGAAACTGGAAGGTGACGTGTGCGTACACATTGTGACTAGCAATCCTGCATCAAGGCACATCTTCATAGCATCGATTGCCATCCGGTGTGCACCTTCAAGTTTGCGGATAGAATCGTGTTTTGCAGGATCAGTAGAGTAAATACTGATCAGAATATTGTGGAGACCGGACTCCTTGAGCTTATGTGCAACTTCCGGAGTCATTTCGGTTCCAGGAGTATACATATTTACAACTGCTCTTTCTGGATTAACATGTTTAATGAGTTCAAAAATATCTTTTCTGAGGAGCGGGTCCCCCTCTGTAAAGACGATCACGACTGCACCCATTTCGATTACTTCATCAATTGCTTGTTTGAGGGCAGGAGTAGCCAGCTCTCCTTCTCCATTGCTCATAAAACAATGATCGCATTTGCAGCCGCATTTTCGCGTTATTTCAAAGGAAACCGTTTCAGGTATTCGTTTTCCAAGTGCTATCTGTACTTCTGCGGAAACAAGTCTTTTGAATGGACCGCTTGGTATTGGAGGCAACCATGTGGAAGCAATTACACAATCTTCCTTTACAAGAGCAGGCTTTTCTTCTTTTAAGCGATCGTTGATACGTTTTAAAAAAGGTTTGCAGACAGCACTGAGCTTCCCTTCTGCCTGAAGTTGGGAGAAACTGCCGGTACTGTCCAGCTCTATGGAAAGGCCCGGGAGCAAAACTACAGGAATTGCCTTCCCGCTATCCGTATTTTCCATATATTTCATCCTGTACCGAGATTTGATAATCCCCTGGTATTATCATTGTACGATTTCGGAAAAAGCAATGTTTCCACTGATCTTTTTGATGCGAATCTTTACCACATCACCCTTTACAGCACGGGGTACAAATATAGTGAATTTTGCCAGCTTGGCAATCCCATCACCCTTGGAACCAACTGCCTCGATTTTAACTTCATACTCCTTCCCCTCTTCAAGAGCGGCTACAGGAGCTGCAGCAGTGGCTTTCCTCTTCTTAAAAGGCCTGTGGGCACCGCATGCCGCACATTTCATCATCATGACGCGGTCAATCTTCACGAGTTGTGTATCAGGGCGGTTACACTCTGAACAAATCACATACTCGTCAGCATAGGCATTAATATTGGATTTAATTACATTTGAAGGGAATTTGCCCTGGAAGATTGCTCTTGTTCCTTCTATTTTACCAGCAGTACCCATTTCACGGGTGAGGTATTTCATGATGTGTTCAGGGTCCCTGTTAAGTACACTAGCTATCTGACCGAAGTTATCAAGGACCGTGGTTTTCCCTTCTATGAATACTTTTGGATCAGGGATTACAAACCTCACATCAGTCGTTTCTATGTCAGGCAAGTTTTTGATTGCCCTGTCAAGGAGGGCTTCATAATCTTCCATTTAAATTCCTTCGTGCATTTACTGTACAAGTTCAGCGCCCTGATCAACAACAATCCTTACAGGTGTCGGGAGCTTCTGTCCTGCCCTGCGGAGCGCATCCTTTGCTTCTTTGAAGTGGTTCTTATTAACTGAAACTGTGAAGATTTTCTGACCTACAGATACTCTTGCAGCGGTTCCAACAGCCTTTCCGAATGCGCCTCTCATTCCACTTGAAACACGGTCTGCACCTGCACCTGTTGCCTGCTTGTTCTCCCTGAGTACTTCGTGTGGATATACTCGGAGTTTTAAGTGGTAACCCATACGACCTGCCACTGATATCATGTATCTGTTAGATGTAATACGTGCAGCTTCAAGTGCCGTGTGCCTGATCTGGCATTTTTCTTCAACTAAAAGTGATACCTTAATTGGAAACTCGGCTGTCTTGTTACCCATGTCATAGTGAATGATATGACTTCCAGGAACACCACCCATGTATTTCCTGCGTGTGTATGAGCGCTGCTTAATGTTCCTGTACATGCTTGCTGGTTTTCTTACCATAGTTAATATAGGCCTCCTTGGATAATTGGTATAACAGACTTCTTTGAAAGGGTCTGCTACCTTATTATGATTTTAATATTTTAATTTGGTGGTTTGCTACCTTTAGAGCTTCGTTATTACGTAGGGGTTTATAAGCCTTATTGATGCATGGCATGTACCTATGACAAATGACTTTAATATTTTCAATACAATTATTTGTATCCATGACTTCAGTTGTCGAAGAACACAAAAAAGGAACTGAAAACGCCTACCGATTTGCACTAATCACGATTTCTACTTCTCGCTACCAGAAATACGGATCAGTTTCATCTCCTGCAGATGCTGAAGATTTTTCCGGAGAAAAAATGATTGAATGTGTCGAAAAAGAAGGAAACGATGTGGTAGGTTATTCTCTTGTACCAGATGATATGGATTTAATCCAGAATGCTGTGAAGAAATATCTTGACTCTGCAGATGTGATTGTAACAAGCGGAGGAACCGGACTTGCTTCATCTGATGTAACAATAGAAGCCCTCGCACCTCTTTTCAAGAAGTCGCTGCCGGGATTTGGAGAATTATTCCGATATAAGAGCATTGATCAAATCGGTTCCGCTGTAATTCTTACAAGAGCTGCTGCCGGGATATTAGAAGGAACTGTAATATTCTGCCTTCCAGGATCACCAAAAGCAGTGGAACTTGCAATGGATGAGATAATTCTCCCTGAAGCAGGACACATCATGCGTCATCTTCCTGATTGAACAGGATGGATACCGCATTAAACCATGGACCTGTTTCATTATCCTTATTATCTTTTTTTCCAGCAGAACATGAAACATTTAATATCCAAGCAAATCCTTGAAAAGTACATTGAACCTTTAATATCTGCTTGCGAATCTTCTCCCCATCTTCAACCAGATGTAAAGAATCGTTTAATAATGTCTCTGTTTATCTTTATAGTTTCCTTATATTCATTGTAAGCTATCCCTGCCCTTTTTTAGTTTTAATGAAAATATTGTCCACATAAACTATTTTTAAGTGATAGCTTACCTTTCTAGAATCTCTAAGAACTTTTGTAATTCTATTCAACACTCCTCAAACTACAATTAGGAGAAATAGTATTTATATTTTTGAAACAGTTATTGCATAAAATTCAAAAGTACTAGTTACACTTCTCCAATACGAATTTCTAAAAATGGGGTGGTATGAGCGGGTTGGGGAGTGGGGGTACTAAAAAAGGTTTTTTAACCCGCTCATTTCCTTAGATGAGAGGAATTTATTGTATATACATGTTTTGTTTCATTTTTATGGATCTCCTCAAAATTAAGTGGTAATTTTAGTAGTTACATTGTTAATTAAAAATAGGAAGAGGTAATTCATGCATTTAAGAATTTATAAATATAGAACAATGTTAATAGCAAAGCCCAATTTTTAATTGTAGAGGAACAATAAGCCAAACACATAAGCAAGATAAAAACCTAGGATGAGAAAACCTTCCCATCGATCAAAACGGTGTTTTGTTAATCCGAAAGCAACAATTGCAGCCATAATTACCAGCATTACCGGAAAATCATATTGCAAAGATTGACTGCCAATCGGGAGATCGGTAAGCTGGGATGAGAAACCCAGTATCATTACAATATCCATTGTATTTGCACCAAAAATATTACCAATTGTTAATTCCTGATGGTTTTTCATTGTTGCAGAAATTGCAGTAATGAGTTCCGGTAGGGATGTCCCAAATGCCACAAGAGTTAATGCAATAATCATTTCCGGGATACCAAGCCAATAAGCAATTTCCGTACCTGAATAAATAAGGATACGACTTCCAACCACGACTGAAATTGCACCTCCAAGGAAATACACTACATCTTTTCTTATGCTTCCACAATCTTCACACTGAACAGACTGAATAAAAATTGACGATTGGGATCTGTAATTAAAATACAAGAAAATGGCAAAGTAAAGAAGCATAATCAGACCATCAATCCATGAAATATTCCCATCCAAAGAAGTTATCAACAGAATGATACCTGAAACAAGCATGAAAGCCCCTCTCTGCAAAAAAGAAGCATCCGTAACTTCAATCGCTTTCAGGGAAATAACTGCACCCAATATCAATCCAATATTACAGATTGCAGAACCTACAGCATTTCCGACTGTCATATCAGTTTGTCCCAAATACGCAGCGTAGGCAGAAACCGTGAATTCAGGAGATGTTGTCGCAAAGCTAACAATTGTTGCACCAATAACTACCTTCGGTATTCCACTTTTCGTAGAAATCTCAACTGCTGATTCCACAAACCAATCCGCACCTTTTGTGATAAGAACAAAACTCAAAATGAAAAGAATGGGGATATAGATCATCGGAATCGGTTTCTTTAAAGGTAGGATTGAATATAAAGATTATGATGTGGACTTCTCAAAGCCGTATAGAATATTTTCTTCTTATATTTGGCTTTATCATCCTGGAATAAAGAGCATTTTCGATAGCATCCTTTAGTTCAATATCCATGAAGGGCTTTTCGATAAAAGCGGCAGGAGAAACAGCAAGTGCTCTTTCCCGGGTTTCTGCGCTACTGTCTCCCGTAAGAAAAATTAATGGTATATCATAATTTTTCTTAATTAAAGCAGCTGTTTCCACCCCATCAATTTCCCCTTTGAGTATTATGTCCATAAGTATTACATCAGGATTCTGTTTTCTTACAACCTTTAGTGCACTCAACCCGTTAGAAACCATACTACAAACATAACCCATACTTTCAAGTTTTAACTTGATCCCCATGGCCACTATCATCTCATCTTCAACAATAACTATACGTGGATGTTCCGATATATGCACTCCCCCATTTGTTATTTCAAGCTAAAATCAATAAGTAATTTGTGAAAAAATGAAAGCAATACCGATCCCCATAAATCGGTATTGTATGGTATTTAATTTGTCTTTGAAGAACAGATAATGCTTAAAAATTTACTTCTGTTCTTTCACTCTTTCACTTCTACTTTCTTGCTACTGCCCCATAGACCATGAACATTGCAGCTTACAACTGCCCGAAGATGTGTAAAAGCCGATTTAAGATCCTCAGCACAAACATTTACACCATGAATATTACAAACTTCATATTCAGTTGCTTCAATAATGTCCTTTTCCGGCATAACTGAAAATACTGCTTCTGCCATTTTTTCCGATGGACCAAGATCAAACCTTCCGATTTTGCGGTCAGCCAACCATAGCTCAATCCATTCTATGTAATGATCTGTTTCCATCACATGAGGCGAAATGCCAACAGTTACTTTTACTTCGTAGGACTCGCCTGCAGTCATAACATCCGGCGAAGTAATAACCGGCACGTGCCTCTCTTCGACGTCCGTTCGTTCCTCATCAATTTCTATCCAATTGATATCATCTGACATATTAATCACCTGCTCGAATAAATGGAAAATACCTTGAAACTTCAAGGCATACTTCCAGATTTTAGAATTTATAATTCTTTACCGAGTGATACAGGATCACAATGAAGAAGACAATAATTATGGCCAGCAGACTGAAATATGCCGACGGGTCCCATACAAATTGCATGCCTCCTTTTTCACCCCATCCCACAAGAACGGTACCTTGCAGGAGAACCGGCGTAACCACACATACTCCTGCTACTATGAATATGAACAGGATATCGAAGATCTGCATGAAGAGACTGCGCTCTCCATTTTTACTAGTAACTCCCATCTTAATCCTCCTTTAATCATAGTACTCAAATGAGTACATGTGCTCTTTGATCGAACCATACACCCTCAAGCATCCTGCTGTCTCAATACCAATTAGCAGCACAAAGAAGAGTATGTAAACTGGGAGTAGCTTTGCAGCTTCCGGTACCTCCGCCAACACCGTGGAGAGTATGTTGTAGGTGATGAAACTCTCTGAGAAGTACAGGATAGCAAGCAACAGTATAACAACACCTGCATCAGCTTTCAGCTTACTCGCATATCTTACGGGATCAATATTTGTATTGTTTTCTTCCATCGAGTACACCTCCTTATTCAACTCCCACAGGATCTGGCCATCCCATGTCCTCACCCCAGTCATGATGGACTTCAAGTGAACGATATCTCCACGTGAAGTAGAAATATGCTATCACATAGAACACCAGTCCGAAGACAAGGTTGTAGTTATATCCCCAATTCAGAGTGGACATGATGACTATCGCAAGCAGAATTGTAAACCATGCAAGGTAAGGTTGCAATGGTCCCGCAAATGGACGTACAGCCCTTTCTGCACCCTTGGCTTTCAAGTGGCTTTCTGGGAACATCTTCCTGAAGCGTATCAGTGAGAATGGGATCAGAACATAACAAACCAATCCTGATGTAATTGAGAATGTAATAACCTGATCAAGGTAACCACTGAATGCAAAGGCGATTGCGATTGGCATTGTGAAGATTACAGCTCTGTACGGAGTGTTGTATCTCGGGTGAATCGCAGAGAACCAGGGAGTCAGGAAGTGATCCCTTGACAGAGCGTACCATGACCGTGAAGAGTCACAAACCGTACCGTTCGCACTTGCAAGACAGGTAAAGAGTGTACCTACTGCAAGCAATGCTATCAGTATTCCTACACCACTGTTACTTGCTGCTTCAAAGAGCGGATATGCTGATACACCAAGAACGTTATCTGGTACCAGACCTGAACAGACATACAGGGTCATACCTGCTGCAAGTAGAAGGGTAATCATACCGGCCTGCTGACCCAGTGGGATAGCCCTTGTGGGGTGTTTACATTCTTCCGCACACATTGCAGCTCCTTCGATCCCGAGATAAAACCACGGACCAAACTGCAACGCCGCAAAAATACCCACAAAGCCGTTAGGCATTGCACCAGATATCAGGTATTCAGGATGCCATTGCCCACCGAATCCAGCTATATTCGTAAAGAAGAAGACAATAATTGCAATCAGTGCTGTGAAAGTTAGTGCAAAGTTAAGGTTTAGCGCCGCCACTACTCCTCTATAGTTCATGAACGTTAAGAAAGCTATAACAATCAATGTCATGGGGAATACTGCTATATTCGCCGACGGGAATATCGCCTGGATTACCGATGCCACCACAATTGCATCTGCAGCTTCAAGAGCTATATATTCCATATATACTCCCAGACCTACAAGTGCGGCTGCGCCCGGACCTACAAATAACCTGGCCCAGTCATAAGGTCCTCCGGCCAATTTTGTAGATGATCCCAGTTCACTGGCACAGAGAGAAACCATGACATACATAGTACCTGCTACTAGCAAAGCAAAAAGCGAACCTAGAACACCACCTTTAGCAACAGTAAAGTTCCAACCCATGTACTCGCCCACAAGCACGATACCGACACCCAGAGCCCAAACATGGTACGGACGTAATGTTTTAACTAGATCTGGAGATTCTTGACCTTCCATTTATTGTCCCCCCCATTATTTCTTTGAGACCCTTGCGGCATCAAGTAACATATAGCCTATTATGGCAAAGCTTACGAGATAAAGTACACCATTAACAATTGTCCAAGTGTCCAATTTGATGCCTCCAATTTTGATACATAATTTTTTTATATTCTATTCTCATTAAAAAAAAAGAAAAGCAGGCATATTTGCCGGCTTTTCTTAATTTAAATTTAGAATGAAAGACCGAGGTCTTCGAGTTTCTTCTTTGCACCGTCGTAAACCTTGACATATTCGTCAGTCGGTGTAACGGTTGCAACATCATAGCATTCCTGGAACGTCTTGCCTGCAGGTGCATTTGCATAGTTATTCTCATAGCTTGCTACGAGTTTGTCTAGAATCTCGTTAACTGTTTCGATCTCAACACCTGCGGTTGCGCGGGCTGCTTCACCCATCATACGTGCTTCCATACCGGTTGTCTTGTCAGTGATGACACCCTTTGCAGATGCAACACCGGACAGGATTTCGCGACCGGATGCGGTGTCTGTGATGGACTGGGCAGCTGCTTCAAGCAAGCACATCTCGGTACATGGACCGGCACATGGGTAATACTGGTTACCAGAAAGCAGGTCAGTGAATTCACTGATGGTGGCACATGTCCAGCCGGCAATCATGAGTGTCTCACGGGTGTTGGTGGATCCCCATCTGATGTGGACAGGACCGTCAAGGTGCCAGCTGGCACTGCTCATGACCATGGAGTTAATGTGGGTTGCCACGTCAACAATGGTGGTTTCCTCGACACCACCGGCGTATCCGCCGAAGATTGGCATCTGTTCGTCCATGATTATGTCACTGTTGGATTTGTAGTGAGCAATGACGGCAATTGCATCCAGATCGATCTTGAGTTCGTTAAGCTGTGAAACTTCGTGACTGTCATTGCAACCCATACCGCCGACACAATCGGCAGAAATGTTACCCTGAGCTGACAGGGAAGTCTCTGGACCCTAAACTCCCATACCCGGACGACCTGCCATGGAGCATGCGTCCTTGATCAGACGTGTCTCGGTCTTGGCAGCGAGTACTTCATATGGACTGCCGGGGATTGGTGGTTTGCCACGAACTGACGTCATAACACCGTTCACAATGGTGTCAACTTCTTTCTCCAGAGCATAGCTCATGTGAACAGGAACAAAGACATCTTCGGAAATAGGGGAACCTGTTGGACCACCCTGTACGATTGGTTTGGCTTTGTCTCCAACAGACCTCTTTCTGCAGTAGACAGCATCCCTGCCAGTACCAAGCTGGAATTCCTTGTGTGGGTTGTTGATTGCATCCCAGATTTCGTCTTCTGTGTATTTGACGATTCTATGAGTGTCGGTACACCATACACCACACTCAAGAAGCATCTCAAAACCTGCCTTGAAAAGTCTCTCCATCTGATCCTTGTCAGTTGGAATGAACTCTTTACCAAAGTCAAGGTTGTATTTCTGCTTGAGTTCCATTGCCTTCATTGGAATGGTCATCAGATCCCAGTCATCCTGACTGCATTTCTCACCGGTCTGGGCACGGTCATAAAAATCATAGCAAGTAACTGATTTTGTGAATGTCAATTTAATCGCCTCCCCTTTTATTCTTTCATCAGTTCAAGTGCAACTGTTGCTGCTTCTGCTGCATTTTCTGCAGTTGCATCTGCACCAATTTCTTCAATCCATTTATCGGTAACAGGTGCGCCACCGAACATGATCTTGACCGAATCACGGAGACCTTCTTCCTTAATGAGACGGACAACGTCTTTCTGACCGAGCATGGAGGTAGTCATAAGAGCTGAACCAGCAATCATCAATTTCTCACCCTTATGCTTTGCAACTTCCTCAACGACCTTTTCGTTAGGTACATCAACACCGAGATCAATTACTTCAAAACCGTTTGCTGCAAGAAGGGTTGCGACAAGCCTGTGACCAATATCGTGAATGTCACCTTCCTGGACGAATTTGATGACAGTGCCAACCCTCTCACCTGCTTCTTCTGCGAGAAGTGGCTCAAGAATTTCCATTGCACTTTTCATTGCTTTTGCAGACATCATAATCTGTGGAAGGTAAAGCTCTGCAGCTTCAAATTTATCACCAACAATCTTCATGCCAGCAGAAAGTGCATTAACTACATCAAGTGCACTGATACCTGCGTCGAGAGCTTCCTTAACTGCTGCTGTACAGCCAGCAACATCCTGGGTTACGATAGTTTCCTTAAGTTTATCGAAAATTTCCTGATTTCCCATTTCATCACCTATATTTTAGATGTAACAAAGCAAACCGACCCTTGAAAAATGTAGGGTGGTAAGCTGTTAAGAAAAGGTATCGAGTTATCTTATATAAAGATTTTCTGCAGAGAACCAAATGTTTTATACATATAAAACACAATCATCAGGCATGGTAAAAAAAGAAGTATATCCAATCCAAGAAAAGGTGAGTTTAAAAGAACTTAATAAACGAATCAAATACATCGAGACACTTATCAAAATACTGGATCGACTTTATTTTGTCAGGTACAGGTACATGGGGGATTCAGTCGAGGAAGCAGCAAGAAAGGTTGGAGTTACAAAACGCACGGGATACATCTGGCAAAGACGCTGGAACCGAGATGGTTACCCTGGATTATTGCCACGGTATAAAGGTGGTAGACCACCCAAATTAAACCTTGAGCAAAAGGCCGAACTTAAGCAATACCTTGTGCAGAATAAGAAATTAACAACGCAACAGATTAAAGAATATATTGAAGAAGAGTTTGGTGTTGACTATTCATTAAAACAAGTAAGACTTATAATCAAAATGCTTGGTTAAAAGTATAATCAAATAAGTACACAAGTGTGTAAGAAAATATACACAGCATATACATGTATAAATTCTTTAATCTGGCAGAGTAACAACAAACCGAAAATAATTCTATTCTTTTTTAAACTCGATTAATCGAAATTTTAAAATACTGTAGTTTATAGTTAACCAATAATTTCAGAAAACAAAAGCGGAAAACAAATTTATGAAAATGGATCCACGTTGTATCTACTGTTTACTCTCACGGGTACATTATGAATCAAAGCTCTCAACACAAGATGAGCAACTTATTCACAAAACTCTTATTTCATGCATGGATGTCATCAAAGAACAATATGTACCTGGTGTTGCTGCAGGTCATGTATCAACAGCCGTTCACAGAAAAGCTTACGAAATTCTCAATGATCCTGACCCTTACTACGATTTAAAGCAAGTCAGCAACCATGCAGCTTTGGGAGTATATCCTCTTGCAAAGGCACTTATTTATAAAGGAAATCCCGATTCAAAAGAGATTTTTAGAAGAGCTGTTCTTGCAGCAGTTATCGGGAATTTCTTTGACTTTGGTGTCATGGGACTGGAAGTTGGAGAAAACAATTTTGAAGCAATATTCACAAGCACTTTTGAAAAAGGACTTGACGTCGATGATACTGACAGAATGTTCGACCTAACCTCCAATACTGTATATGTAGCGGACAACTGCGGTGAGATAATTCTTGATACCCTCGTATTCGACATCATCCGAGAACATGGAGGAAAAGTAACCCTTGTTATTCGTGGTGAACCAATGCTAACTGACGTTACAATGGAAGATGTTAAGGCACTTGAAATAGAAGAACATGTAGATAAAATAATAACAACAGGATGTAATGCTGTGGGAGTATCCTTTGAGGAGGCACCTGATGAACTACTTGAAGCATTTGACAATGCCAGCCTTATTATTAGTAAAGGAATGGCAAATTACGAAACCCTCTCTGAAAAGAAACTTCGTCCAATTGCATACCTGCTGAGAACAAAATGTGATGCTGTAGCAAATGATATGAGATTGGAAAAAGATTGCTCCGTTGCGAAGCTTTTCATGAAGTGATACACATGTGCGAACTAAAAGCTATCTTCAAAACCGAGGATAACAAAAGTCGTGACATAATGGAATCTGTTATGAAAGTAATAGTAAACGATTCCCTTATCGAAATGACCGGTATCTTTGGTGAAAAGGAAATAATTGAAGGCAAAATACGTGAAATAGACTTCTCAAAAGGAATACTCGTAATTGTTGCAAACGACTAAATAGTGCCTTTCAGTATACATGATCGGGGTATTTTGTTAATATTAACTAAGTGGAACTTCATTTAAATTAGGACGGTACTAAAATGGCAAAAATCAAAGTTGCTATAAATGGATATGGAACCATTGGGAAGCGTGTTGCGGACGCAGTAATGCTTCAGAAAGACATGGAAATAATCGGCGTCTCAAAGACAAGACCAAACTTTGAAACACAAATGGCTGTTGAAAAAGGCTTTGATGTCTATACCCCTGCTGAGAAGATCAGTGGTATGGAAAAAGCCGGAATTGAAGTTGCAGGCAACATTGAGGACATGGCTGCAAATGCTGATGTTGTCGTGGATTGTACTCCCGGAGGATTAGGAAAAAGCAACAAAGCGATTTACGAGAAAGCTGGCACCAAAGCTATCTGGCAGGGCGGAGAAGATCACGATCTTGCAGGATGCTCATTTAATGCCGCCAGTAATTATACCGAGGCTTTGGGAAGGGATTTTGTCAGAGTCGTTTCATGCAATACCACAGGCCTTTGCAGGGTATTAACCCCACTGGACAAGGAATTCGGAGTAAAGAAAGCAAGAGTTACTCTCATGCGCAGGGCCGCTGATCCAAATGACGTCAAGAAAGGACCCATTAATGCAATCGTACCAAATCCCATAAGGCTGCCTTCCCACCATGGCCCAGACGTAAAGACAGTAATCCCACACATGGATATTGCAACAACTGCTGTTAAGTTACCAACTACCCTTATGCACCTGCATACCCTGAACATCGAACTTGAAAAAGACTCCAACGTAGAGGATGTTAAAGATATCTTCGAGCAACAATCAAGAGTTCGTTTTGTGGGGCAAGGTATAACCTCCACTGCAGAAATCATGGAGCTTGCAAAAGATCTCGGAAGACCACGCGGGGACATGTGGGAAAATTGTGTATGGGATGAATCCATCACAATGTACGAAGGAGAATTATACTTTTTCCAGGCAATACATCAGGAATCCGACGTAATACCTGAAAACATAGATGCAATTCGTGCGATCACAGAGCTGGAAAACGATCCACTGAAATCCATTGCAATGACAAACAAAAATATGGGCATCTAATGCCCATTCTTTTTTCATGGACGACAAAACAGATTATTTTAGTATTTGTGAGGAAGCTTCTGAAAAAGCTATAGAGGCAATCACCCCACTTGTAGGAACACCAAATGCCTACAAAGAAGTATATGCCGGAGCAGATGGAACTCCTACGCGATTAATCGATGATGTTGCCGAAAAGGCGATCTTGGAAGTATTTGAGAATACCGGAATCCCCATGAGAATACTCAGCGAAGAAATCGGGGAAATCGTATTGGGAAAAGATCCGAAAATAACCATCGCATTGGATCCGCTTGATGGAACCTATAATGCTTCAATGGGAATCCCTTTCTACAGCATCTCCATAGCAATTGGAAGCCTTGATCTTTCAAAAATTGATTTTGGGTATGTAAAGAATCTTGCAAATAATGATACCTACTATGCCATGGCAGAAAAAGGTGCATACTTAAATGGAAGAAGAATTCACACATCTAAGATCAAAAACTTGAAGCAAGCCTGTGCAAGTCTTTATGGATATCAGAAAAATGTCGAGCAGACACTGGGACTTGCCAGGAAAATCCGGCGCGTACGTCTTCTGGGAAGTGTCGCACTTGAACTTTGCTACGTAGCATCCGGAAAAATGGATGCAATTGTAGATGTAAGAAACTCGTTAAGACTTATCGATGTTGCTGCAGGCAAACTTATTCTTGAAGAAGCAGGTGGTACCATAACTAATGGTACAGGAAAACCATTATCGCTTGAATGTAATATTATCAATCGGCTCTCAATGGTGGCGTCAAATGGATATGTACATAAAGCTATATTAGAGAGTATTGGGGGAAAATATCAATGAAAGTTAGGAAAATCGGTATCGTCTCACGATATGATAAAGCCGATGCCAGAGAAATGGTTAAGACACTAGTAGATCACTTTAAGGATAAAATTAGCATTGCAGTTACCCCAAACTCAGCTTCTTATTGCAAAATTACTGACGCCGAAATAATTCCTGTTGAAAAAATGAGAGAAGAAGGTGTTGATCTAATTGTATCAATAGGTGGAGACGGTACTGTTTTGCGCACTATTTCAAAAATGGAAGATCCTCTGCCTTTGCTTGGCATCCACATGGGAACTCTTGGGTTCCTTGTGGATACAGCTGCAGAAGATGCCATTCCCACAATTGAAAAAATACTGGATGGTTTTGAATACGAGGAAAGAAAGCGCCTCAAAGTCATGTTAAATAGGAAAGAATTACCATCTGCTACAAACGAGGTTGTCCTGACCACTGCAAGACCTGCAAAAATAATAACTTTCAGGATAACCGTCGACCACTGCATTATCGAAGAAATAAGAGCTGACGGAGTGGTTATTGCCACACCAACTGGTTCAACTGCTTATGCCATGAGTGCAGGCGGCCCACTAATTGACCCCCGCGTGAATGCAACACTTATTGTTCCATTGGCACCTTTTAGGCTCTCTGCAAGACCTTGGGTAGTGCCATCCGACAGGAGTATACAGGTTGAGATCATTGTTCCCGAAAAGGAAGCGGCCATTGTCATTGACGGGCAGCACAACTTCACCATGAAAATGAATGATGTTATTACTCTTACAGAAGCACCAAACCCTGCACGATTTGTATCAACGGGTATCACTGGCTTTTACCAAAAAGTAGAATCAAAGCTTCGATAATACCAAATACATACTTATTTAAATGAGAGCTTAAGTTACGTTCTGACAGAGCGAATTACTATGCATTCAGATGAAATGTACTCCCGAAACAAACTCATGGATTACCTGGGCATTGGACATATTGACATTGAGATTTGTGATGTCACCCTCAGAGATGGTGAGCAGACTCCGGGAGTGGCTTTTACAAAAGAAGAAAAAATGGACCTTGCTTCTGAACTTGACAGTATCGGAATTGAGGTTATTGAAGCCGGATTTCCGGTTGTTTCAAGCTCTGAAAAAGAAATTGTCAAAACCATAAGCAACATGGGACTTGATGCTAACATTTGCTGCCTTTCAAGATCAATAGTCACAGATGTGGACGCTGCCCTTGAGTGTGATGTAGACATTGTTAGTATTTTCATTGCCATGTCTGATCTTCATCTAAGATATAAGTACCATAAGAGTTGCCATGACATTGTTACATGTGCAATGAACACCATTGAATACGCAAAAGATCATGGCTTAAAGGTCAGGTTTGCAGCAGAAGATGCAACACGCACAGATGTAAACCTTCTCCAGAAAGTGTTCCATGAAGCTGAAAAGTACAATGTAGAATATGTAAGCATTGCAGATACAATTGGAATCCTTAACCCCAGTACCACTCACTATCTTGTGAGCAAAATCAAAGAAAAGGTGAAAACCGATGTGTGTATACATTGCCATGACGATCTTGGGCTTGCCACTGCAAACACATTGGCAGCAGCTGAAGCGGGTGCAAAGCAACTCCATACCACAGTAAACGGAATTGGCGAAAGAGCAGGAAATGCAGCCCTTGAAGAAGTGCTTGTTGCACTGAGAGTCCAGTATGGATTGGAAAAATATGACATATCTAATCTCAACCGGCTTTCAAGAAAAGTTGAAAATTATACAGGTCTTAAGACACCGGTTAACAAAGCAGTCGTCGGAAAGAATGCATTTACCCATGAATCCGGCATCCATGTTATGGCAATTCTTGAAGAACCCCGTACATATGAATTATTCAGTCCGGAGATGGTTGGAGGAGAACGAAACCTGATTGTCGGTAAACATACCGGTATGAAAGCCCTCAAAGGAATTATCAAGGACATGGGATACAGTCTAGAGCATGACCAACTCTGTACCCTTATTGGCAGGATTAAGAATTGTACAGATCTCAAGAAGGGAATCTCAAGATCTCGGCTTAAAGAGATGATTCTTGAACTAGAAGGACATGAAAGCCAGTAAAATTCCTTCATTTTTCATCTGTTTTGTCTTCACCAATTTCTTCCAAAGCTTCATTCAGCATTATGACATAATCAGAGGAATTTTTCAGTGCCGTAGAGAATCCGGGCTGTACTCCAAAAATTATAGTCTCTTTGCCATGTTCATTGGCCTTATTTAATAGTGGTTTAAAATCAGCATCCCTTGTTACAAGGGCAATAGTGTCAATGTTGTTATTGTAGACGAGTTCCATGCCTTCTACAGCAAGTCTTACATCAACATCACTTGAACATATTATGGGTTCAAATCCATTGTTTTCAACCGCTTCAACCAGTTTGTTTGAAGCATACTGATTGAGGAAAACACGTCCAATTTTGACATTCCCATATTCTTTAAGAACATCTCGGATCACCTCGAGATTTACGTCAAATTCCTTACGGAGAACGTTTGGACCATCAACCAAAAGCCCAATGCTTCGCCGTCCCCCTTCTTTTTTAGTACTCAAATACTTCACAATAGAATTAATACCGGTTTTCACATTCGCCATGGTGCCTCACGATAAATTAAGTATACTCAAATAACACTTATAATCCCACTAATAACAAACTTAATACCATGAGATGGGACAATTTAGTTTTTAGATGTTATCTTATATTATTCTATTGTAAGATATTAAAGATGACAAAACTAAAGTTATTTTCTAAAGATTATTTTTCAACAGATTTCAGATTAAAAAAGTATTCCTGCCGCTAATCCCTTTAATTTTGGAAATAATTGTCAGAGCTTTTCGGCAAGCAAACATTCCCTTACATTACCATTCCCGTTTCCAGCTGTATTCAGACGGAAAGAATTGATGTATTTCCTGCCTTTTTTCTTTCTTGAATAAAGTATTTCACCCCCATAAAGCAAAAATTCATTAAGGATGTCCTCAAAGTGCATCCTTTCATCGTTAGTAAGTTCTATGATAGACACCCCATTTCGATACCAGTTGAAAACCTTAAGCAGGAATATTTCTCTGACTCTTTTGAGACCCTGTGTGTTTTTAAGATCATCCGCGTATACAGTTTGTTTTAATTTGGGAGACCAGCCAGCGATTTTTTTTTCAAGATCGATAAAGCTGATAGGAATTTCTTCGCCTTCCTGTGGCCTTGGTCTGTAAGAGGAAAGGCGCCGAAGCTCACTCTTCATAAGGTCAACTCCGATAACTGCTACGCATTTTCTTCATATTTTTTAGTCGTAAACCCATATAAATTCCGACAGCAATCCCGCTTAAGTGAGCCGTATGGGCTACCATATCATTTGTGCCTATCAAAGCAAAATCAAGAATTGCAAACAACATTAAAGCATGCTTGATGCGCATGGGGAAGAAGAAAACATAGACAGGCAGGTCGGGAGCAAGGATCGTAAGAGTGGCAAAAACTCCCATGATGGCACCACTGGCACCTACAAGTGGCAGAGAAGTGCTTGAAGTAATGGAAAAACCAATTGCTGCAACTATCCCGGAAATAAAATAAACATAAAGGAACCTATTGTTCCCTATTCTCCTTTCCAGTTCCCTTCCAAAGAAAAAGAGAACCATCATATTAAAGAAAAGATGGGAGAAACTCGCATGCAAGAACATATGAGTAATGATAGTCCATGGCATGGATAACATATCATTCGGGTAAAGCTGGAACAAACCGTAAAACAGACCTAAAAATCCCGGAAACAATAGAGATATGAAGCGTGGAATGAAGAATGCCGCAACACATATAATTAAGATCGCCATCGAAGGGCTGCTGTAAAAGGAACGATGAGTTCTATATGCAAACTCGGTTGCTGCTCCTTTTGCCGCATTTCTGAAAAATACCTTGAAAATATCATCACTGCCAACTTGGTTGTATACCCTTCTGGTTCCTGCCTGATGTCCAAAGCGTGATGAATAATCAATACCCGGACAAGCATGCTGCTGTGGCAATCGGTGTTCTACACAAAAAGTATGCCCACAATAAGGACAATTTGTCATAAAATAGTCCTCTTTACCACAGATCCAGCAACCGCTTTCCAAGCTATCCTCCATTAAGGAAATCCGACTCCATGCTTATAATGGTATCGGAGATGGACATTTCTCAGTATGAATATTTCCCACTATTAACTTCTTCTTGCATAAGAAAATAAAACCTCGATACTCATTATCTATAGATAACGGGACATAATACAATAGTGAAATAGCCATCAATCCATAAATAATAATGAAAAACACCCTATTACTTGCCTTCTTTGCATTTATAGGATTAATTCCTTTATTTAGATCCTGATCCAAAATGTAAACAGTGAAAACAACGCAAATAATTCTACAATTATAATCATGACAAATATCCAAACACTTATATAGAGAATTCCCGTATTTGGTTCGACAGTCTTCTATACTGTAAATACCGTTAAGTTTATTCAATTTGTAACACCCGTTTGCGGTTACAGCATTGTGATGCGCAGGGGTCATTCAGGAGGATAATATTAAGATGAGTGAACTGAAATCAGGCACTTTCTCAATTGAGGAACTGGAAAACGTCCAGATCACCATCGGTAGCATAGTGGGTGCTATCGAAAAAGCAGCAGAAGAAGAAGGAGATGTGGGACCAACTGCAAAACCCGGCATTTCCGATCTGAGGGACTGGGACTATAAACTCCTCGAGAAATACAACCCGGTTTATACTCCCATGTGTGATCAGTGTTGTTACTGTACTTTCGGTACCTGTGATCTTACAGGAAACAAGGAAGGTGCCTGTGGGATCAATATGGAAGGACACAACGCAAGGGAATTCATGCTTCGTGTCATTACAGGAGCAGCTGCACACTCCGGTCACGGCAGACACCTGCTGCATCACCTGATTGATCTCTACGGGAAAGATTATCCGCTGAAAGTGGGACCATCAAACATCATCGCACCCAACGTCCAGCTTGTCACCGGCAAGAAACCGGAAACCCTCGGAGACCTTGATGATGCACTGGATTATGTAGAAGAACAGCTTGTCCAGCTTCTAGCAACCGTCCACATGGGGCAGGAAGGAGAAGCAATTGACTTTGAATCCAAGGCACTGCACGGCGGAATGCTCGACCATGTGGGAATGGAAGTATCGGATATTGCCCAGATTTCCTGCCTTGACATGCCAAAAGCCAAGGAAAATACTTCACTGGCAGAAATTGGAATGGGAACAATAGATCCCGAAAAACCCGTCCTGCTGGTAATTGGTCATAACGTAGCCGGAGTTACCAACATTATCGATTATATGGAAGAGCACAATCTTTCAGATAAGATCGAGCTATGTGGTCTCTGCTGTACCGCCCTTGATATGACAAGGTATAGGACTGAAGGTGGAGACGTACCAAAAGCCAAGGTAGTCGGAACCCTTGCAAAAGAACTGAAAATGATCAGGTCCGGTGTACCTGATGTTATTGTTGTGGATGAGCAGTGTGTACGTGCCGATGTACTCAGGGAAGCAAGAAAACTCATGATGCCGGTAATCACTACCAACGACAAAATCATGTATGGTCTTCCAAACCGCTCGAACGATGATGTGGAAGATATTATCAATGATCTCAAGGAAGGCAAGCAGGATGGTGCACTGATTCTTGATTTTGAAAAGCTCGGGGAAGTCGCACCAAGACTTGCACAGGAAATGTCAAAGATACGCAAGGAAAAAGGTGTTACAGCACTTCCAACCGATGAGGAATTCAAGGAACTTACTTCCAGATGTGTTCACTGTCTTGCATGTGAGCTTGATTGTCCGACAAACTTGCCCATCAGTGATTCAATGACATCCGCTGCAGAAGGTAACCTTTCACCATTTGAAGAACTGCACGATAAATGCATCGGCTGTGGCAGATGTGAACAGGCATGCCCGAAGGACATCCCAATCCTTAATGTAATTGAGAAGGCGGCACAGAAAGTTATCCGTGAAGAAAAGGGCAAAGTACGTGTCGGAAGAGGGCAGATCAGTGACCCTGAAATCCGTGAAGAAGGTGTAAATCTTGTCATGGGTACAACACCGGGTATTGTCGCACTTGTAGGATGCTCCAATCACCCTGAAGGTACAAAGGATCTTTACCGCATAGGCGATGAGATGCTTAAAAGGAACTACATTGTTATCGTTTCAGGTTGTACTGCAATGGATATAGGCATGTACAAAAACGAAGATGGTGAAACCTTATACGAGAGGTATCCCGCAAGGTTCCTCAAAGGAAATCTTATCAACGTCGGTTCATGTGTCTCCAACTCGCACATTACCGGTGCTGCAATTAAAGTTGCAGCCATTTTTGCACAGCGCAATGTCGCTGGAAACTACGAGGAGATTGCAGATTACATCCTCAACCGTGTAGGTGCTGTCGGTGTGGCATGGGGAGCATATTCCCAGAAAGCCGCTTCAATCGGTACCGGATGCAACCGTCTTGGAATACCTGTCATTGTAGGACCCCACGGTTCAAAATACCGCAGGGCACTGATAGGTAAACCCTATGATGAGGAAAAATGGAAGGTGTACGATGCAAGGGATGGTTCCGAAATTAGCACTCCTGCTGCACCTGAATATCTTCTGACATCTGCTGAAACTGTTGAAGAACTTATGCCAATGCTTGCCAAGAGCTGCATCCGTCCAAGTGATAACAACATGGGAAGGATGATCAAACTGACTCACTACATCGAGCTCAGTGAGAAATACCTTGGAATCATGCCTGACGACTGGTATAAGTTTGTAAGAACTGAAACAGATCTTCCACTAGCACGGCGTGAGGAGCTTCTTAAGATCCTCGAAAAAGAACATGGATGGGAAATTGACTGGAACAAGAAGAAGATTCTTTCCGGACCAACTACAAAGTCGGATGTTTCGGCCCAGCCAACCAACATCAAAAGACTCTGTAAGGAGGCATGCTAATGGCAGACGTTACCAAGAACTTGAAAGTATACACTACATACGGTCCGAAGAACGCAAAGCCTGCCCAACCTGCTATCGTTGCAAAAATGATCACCAAGGCAAAGAGACCTTTGCTTGTTGTTGGAGCGGAAATCTTAAAGGATGAAAAGCTTGAAAAAGCAATTGCGATTGCACAGAAAGGCATTCCTGTGGCTGCCACGGGACATACCATGAAAGGCTTAAAGGATGCAGAAGGTGTCGATGCAAAGTACATCAATATCCATTTCCTCGGCAGTTATCTTTGTGATGCGAACTGGCAGGGGCTTGACGGGAAAGGACCCTATGATCTTATATTGTTCCTCGGACACAAGAAGTACTACATTAATCAGGTACTTTCAGGATTGAAAAACTTTTCAAACCTCAAGACCATTGCAATAGAGAGACATTTCATCCAGAATGCATCAATGTCTTTCGGAAATATTAAACCAGAAACGCACCTTGAAGCATTAGATGAACTTATCGCAGAGCTTTGATCATTTTATAGAGAGGATTTAAGAATGGCTGAAGATTTTCCTTTTGAAATTTCCCCGATGTTTGAAGGAGAAAGGATACGAAAAAATGACATGTATGTTGAACTTGCAGGTCCTAAATCCGTTGGTTTTGAACTTGTGAGAGCTTCAGAAATGGACAATGTGGAAGATGGTAAATTCACGCTTATTGGTCCTGACATTTCCGAAATGGAAGAGGGAGGAAGATATCCTTTTGCCATGATCTACAAAATAGCGGGTGAATTGGTTGAAGAAGACCTCGAATCCATTGTGGAAAGAAGAAACCATGACTTCCAGAACTATGTCCAAGGACTTATGCACTTAAACCAGCGTTATGACGTCTGGGTACGTATAAGTAAGGAAGCGGTTGGCAAAGGAATGACTTCCTTTGAGTCCATTGCCAAAGCAATCATGATGCTCTTTAAGAACGAACTTCCCTTTATTGAGAAGGTAGAAGCCATTTACATCACAGACAAGGATGAAATCGAGAAGAGACTGGACGAAGCAAAAGAAATCTACAAATCCAGAGATGACAGAACCCGCAACCTCCATGATGAGGACGTTGATACATTCTACGGATGTACACTCTGTCAGTCATTTGCACCTTCAAATGTCTGTGTAATTACTCCAGACAGGGTTTCCCTTTGTGGTGCTATCAACTGGTTTGACGGTCGTGCAGCTGCAAAAGTAGACCCCGAGGGTCCCCAGTTCGCAATCCCGAAAGGTGATGTTATTGATGACATGTCCGGAGAATACACAGGTGTTAACGAAATTGCCAAGACCCTTTCAAGTGGTGAATATGACCGGATCAAACTCCACTCTTTCTTTGAATATCCACACACATCCTGCGGATGTTTTGAAGTAGTCGGTTTCTACATTCCGGAAGTTGACGGTATCGGATGGGTTGACAGGGACTTCCCAGGAACCGCACCAAACGGCTTGCCTTTCTCCACAATGGCCGGACAGACAGGTGGCGGGAAACAGGTTGTTGGTTTCCTTGGAATTGGTATCAATTATTTCCGGTCCCCGAAATTCATACAGGCAGATGGTGGCTGGAACCGTGTAGTCTGGATGCCCAAGAATCTCAAAGATAGAGTCATCAGTGACATACCAGCAGATATTGTGGACAAAATCGCAACCGAAGAAGATGTAAGTGACCTTGAATCCCTAAAGACTTTCTTGAATGAGAAGAATCACCCTGTTGTAGACAGATGGGAGTCCGAGGAAGAAGAGATAATTGAAGAAGTCGCTGAAAAAACAACTGCTACTACAATGCCACAGATGCAGTCAACCATGCCAATGAATTTCCCGACAATGCCACAAATGACCGGAGAAGGCGGTGGAGTGAAAATTATTCTTAAGAATGCAAAGGTATCGGTTGACAAAATAATAATCAAGAAGAACGACTAAAACCGGTGTTTCCTGTGACAAGGACGATTGCAATCACTGGCAAGGGGGGAACCGGGAAGACTGCCATTACGGCTCTTCTCATTCGCCATTTAGCCTCATCAAACCAAGAAATTCTGGCTATTGATGCTGATCCTGATACTAACCTCCCGGAAACTCTGGGATGTGAAGTGGAAAGAACAATCGGTGATATGAAAGAATTCATGATGACCGAACGTGATAATCTCCCTCCTGATGTCAACAAGGAATCCATTTTCGAATCCAAGATATACGAAATCCTGAATGAAATGCCCAAATATGATCTTATAGTCATGGGAAGGCCTGAAGGGTCAGGATGTTACTGCTATATCAACAACCTGCTCCGCGGAATAATGGACAAGATGGTTGAAAATTACGACATGGTAATAATGGATACCGAAGCGGGCTTGGAGCATTTTAGCCGGAAGATAATCAGAAATGTTGATGATTTGATTGTGGTTACCGACGGATCACGTCGCGGACTGCGTACCGCAGAACGTATTCGGGAACTCGTGAAAGAACTCGAGACCAATGTCGGGAATATCTACGTGATTGCAAACAAGGTTACTGACGAAACACGGGAAACCATCAAGCAGACAGCGGAAGATTTGGGACTTACACTTATTGGATTGGTGCCGGCAGATGAGATGATCGTCGATAGGGATCTTAAGGGGATGCCCCTTTTTGATCTTCCTGACGAATCTATCGCTGTCACTGAAGTGAATAAAATCGCAGAGAGACTGGGGTTGTAAACAACCAGAAAACCGTAAATGGTGAATCATTATGTCGAACAAGATCAAGCTTGCAGATATTAACAAGCTTTTCAAAGACCTCGATGTGGAATCCCTTGAAGGGGTTACTATTGAAGGAGATATTGAATTAAATATCAGCGGTGGAGGAGGCTTAAACCCTGCCCTTGCCTATGCTCTTGGACATGAAGCTGCCCAGATCTCACTTCATATCGCCAACATTTCCAGAATGCTGGGATATCCTGTAGATCAGCTTTTTGCCGAAGGACTGGGACTTGTACCTTCACCTGCAACTGTTGCAGAGCCTGCAATCCAGAATTTGATTGAAAGCAAATTCGAGGTTGCAAAGATTGCCGAATGGAACACACCGATAGAGGAAATTACCCTCGGTGCAACTTCCGCAGACGGCGGCAGCAGAAAAAGCACAGTCACACTTGGTGGAGAAAAGGCAATGCCTTACTATTTCGATGCAGAAATGCCTCACCGCAATTATGTTACTATGGATGTCTTTGACATCCCAATTTCCATGGCAAAAACAGTTAAGAGCAACTATGAAGATGTCATGGAAGATCCGGCAGAGTGGGCAAAAAAGGTGGTCAAGGACTTCAATGCTGACATGGTAACCATACACCTGATATCCACAGATCCTCTTATCAACGACACTCCTGCAAGGGAAGCTGCAAAGGTTGTGGAAGATGTGCTTCAGGCCGTAGATGTACCAATTGTCATCGGTGGATCTGGTAATCCGCAAAAAGACCCCGAAGTGCTGGAAAGGGCAGCAGAAGTTGCAGAAGGCGAACGTGCCCTGCTTGCATCCGCCAGCCTGAATCTGGATTATGAAAGGGTTGCAAAAGCGGCAACTGACCATGGTCATGCAGTGCTATCCTGGACACAGCTTGAAATCAATGCCCAGAAGGAGCTTAACCGTAAGCTCATGAAACAATGCAATGTACCCAGGGACAGCATCGTGATGGACCCGACCACCGCAGCACTGGGATACGGCCTTGATTATGCCTACAGCAACATGGAGAGGATCAGGCTTTCCGCACTGATGGGCGATACAGAGCTTAACTTCCCCATGTCTTCAGGTACCACCAATGCCTGGGGAGCAAGAGAATCCTGGATGAAAGAATCACCCCTCAAGGAAGATTCCGACTGGGGACCTAGGGAATACAGGGGCCCAATCTGGGAAATTGTCACGGGTCTTACCCTGTCCCTTGCAGGAAACGATTTGTTCATGATGATGCACCCGACATCCGTACAGGTACTCAAGGAAATTACCCAGACACTGTTCGGCAGCATCGAATCCAGACCGACAGACATCAACAGCTGGGTAACAGCGGAGGTGTGAAAGAATGAAAGTTAACAGTCCACTTGAAGCCTACAAATTCCTGCCAGGTACAAACTGCGGCAGATGTGGCGAAGATACCTGTATGGCATTTGCATCCCACCTCATTGATAGATCACATAAGGCTACGGACTGCCTTCCTATGGTTGAGGAAGACAAGTTTGCCAATAAGCTCAAGGAACTTGAAGCACTTCTTGCACCCGAGATCAGGGAAGTTGTCATCGGTGTTGGTGAGAAAGCCGTGAAAATCGGTGGTGACGATGTCCTTTTCCGTCACAAGCTTACTTTCTTCAACAAGACAGCCTATGCATATGACGTAACTGACACCATGGACGAGAAGGAACTACTGGAACGTGTTAACACAATCCAGAATTTCAAGAAATTCTACGTAGGGGATTTTCTGACCCTTGACATGATTGCAGTACGTTGTGTTTCCGGTAATCCCGAAACATTTACCGCTGCTGTGAAAAAGGTAATGCAAGCCACAGATCTCCCAATGGTGCTCTGTTCTTTTGATCCGGCAGTCCTGAAAGCCTCCCTTGAAGTGGCTGCAGAGAAAAAACCCCTGCTTTATGCTGCAACAAAAGACAACTGGCAGGAAGTCGCAAAACTTGCAAAGGACTACGAAGTTCCTGTAACCCTCTTTGCACCCAATGACCTTGACATGCTCAAGTCCCTGGCAAAGACCTTCAGTGAAATGAGTATTAATAACCTTGTGCTTGATCCGGGAACCTTTCCCACTGGCAGAGACCTAAAAACCACTTTTGAGAATTTCCTGAAAATCAGGAGAGCAGGAATCGAGGGTGACAGGGATATTGCATGCCCGATTATGGCAGTGCCCCTTACCGCATGGATGGCATATGATGATGAGATCAGTGCCTCATACTGGGAAACAGTGCTTGCATCTGTATTTACCGTCAAATACGGTGACATCATGATCATGCACAGCATCCAGCCACACGCCTTGCTCCCACAACTTCACATCCGTGATACCATTTACACCGACCCACGTAAACCTGTGACAGTGGATCCGGGAATCATGGAAATCGGGTCACCAACTGCTGATTCACCAGTTATCATAACCACAAACTTCGCTCTCACATACTATACCGTGGAGAGTGACGTTTCATCCAACAAGGTGGACTGCTATATTGTAGTGGTTGATACTGACGGTATCGGTGTGGAAGCAGCTGTTGCAGGCGGACAGCTTACAGCTGCCAAGATCAAGAAGACACTTGATGATGCTGGCTTTGACCTGAAAGAAAAGACAACTTTCAACACCGTCATCCTTCCGGGACTTGCCGCAAGGTTGCAGGGTGATGTGGAAGATCAGCTTGGCTCAAAGGTTCTTATAGGGCCTACTGATTCAGGAAGAATTCCCGGCTGGCTGGAAACTAACTGGCCACCTGAAAATAAGTGAATTATTGATCCTGCTGAAAGAGGCGGGATTCTTTTCTTTCTTTTTTTTGAATTTTTGATGCCAATCTGGTGCTTTTCACAAAAGACATCGTAAAAGAGGAAAATGGTGTCTCTTTCATACCCCTCTGGAAGTGGATTCTGGATATTTGAAAGATGATCATAGGTATTTGAGAAATGGAATAACATCCCCCTACTCCTAACCAACATAGTTATACTCCAATACTGACAAAACTAGGCTCTATGAAAAGCAAGGTCTTTTTTACCGATTTGAAAGTCCGAAAGGATTTTGAGAATACCCTGAGCAAAATCAGGCGGCTTTTTGATGCGGCAGGTTTTGAATCCTTAATTGACAAGAATGAACTAACCGCCATAAAACTACATTTTGGTGAAAGAGGCAACGAGGGATTCATAAGTCCGGTACATGTCCGGCAGGTGGTGGATAAAGCAAGGAATTGCGGTGCAAATCCTTTCCTGACTGATACAAACACACTATATTCGGGTTCACGTAGGAATGCTGTGGATCACCTGACAACTGCCATAGAACATGGGTTTGGTTACGAAGTTACAAGGGCACCTCTTGTTATTGCTGACGGACTTGACGGAAACAATTTTCACGAAGTTGCAATTGCAGGGAACCATTTTGATAAGGTAAAGATTGCATCCTCAATTGCAGACTCCCATAGCATGATAGTGATGTCTCACTTCAAGGGACATGAACTTGCAGGTTTCGGAGGAGCTATCAAGAACCTTGCGATGGGATGTGCGGCAGTTCCCGGTAAGATGGAGCAGCATGCAGGACTGCACCCTGAAGTCGATCCTGACTCCTGCATAGGGTGCGGACGATGTGTTGAAACCTGTATTTATGAAGCACTGGAAATTTCCGAGAGCATTGCTTCTGTCAGGCATGAGAAATGTATCGGCTGTGGGGAATGCATGCTGGTGTGTCCTGTAAAAGCAATCGATTTTAACCAGGAAAGGGATGCTGAAAAATTTATCGAAATGATGACGGAATACGCCCTCGGGGCCGTGACCGGAAAGCAGAAAAAAGTTGGTTACATGAATTTCCTTGTCAATATTACACCTGAATGTGATTGTGCTCCTTGGAGCGACATCCCACTTGTACCGGATATCGGGATTCTTGCATCAATTGATCCGGTAGCCATTGATGCTGCGAGTCTCTATCTGGTAAACCAGCAGCATGGTATTGTTCATTCAAAACTACATTCCAATTTCGAAATTGGGGAAGATAAGTTTAAAGGTGTCTGGGAAAACAGCGCAGGAAATCACCAGCTTGATTATGGGGAGAAGATAGGACTTGGAAGCCGGGATTATGAATTGATTAAAATTTGAGATAAAAAAGAAAGAATAGCCCAGAAATTCCGGGCATCTTCTGTTTTAGAGACTTCTTCTCCTGTATCCGACATACATGGCACCCACTGCTGCCAGTACGAGTACTGTACCAACAATATCAGCACCCGAGAATGACATACCTCCGGATTCTTCAGCTTGCTGTGATTCCTTGGTCATTTCGTAGCCTTCAACATAATCATCATTTGCTTCAGGCGTGGGTTCGGTAAGGGATTCACCATAACCTCCATCCGTTGATGATGTCTGATTACCGGGACTCATAGATGACGAGTTTACGACCTTTGCTGTGAGACTGCCATGACTTGATGAGCGCAACACAGTTGGAGCTGAGAGTAATCCCTGCATATATTCATTCAGAAGTGGATTTCCACAGGTATGGTGGCAGCATGCAACTCCGTATTCTTCAACTGATTCAGAGTAATCCTGAACCAGTTGTTCAATTACTTCTTCCGATGGTGTCCAGTATCCTTTCCTTATGGCTTCGATCATTCTGCCAGTAATTGATTGATATGCATGTGGATTGTTCTCATTGAACCACTCTTTCATTTCTTCACTTGTGTAAATCTCATATGTCTGCTGCCAGACACTGTCATCAACAAGCTCAGGATCTGATACCTCCCATCCCCAGAGATTATCCACAAATTCGGCCATCATTCTGCCACCAGCATAACCGGATTCTTGCATTCCTTCTACCCATTTGGGATTCCAGTATCTGGATCGCAGATTTTTCATAAGATATTCCTGCATCCCCACCATCTTGGCAGCATCTGGATCACGGGTATCGGAAACGTACATTTCGGGGGTCTTCCCTGATACATACCTTGTTGCAAGATTTAATACACCATAGTACTGGAAGAAGTCATCATTGTCCAGTGTATCGTAGAGATTCGATGAATCTGAATGAACGGATGCATCCACGTTTCGAAGATTCCCAATCAACAATTCTGAACTCTTGAAACCCCAGAGAGATTGGCCGTAAACATAACCCATCTTGTCAAGATAAAGTTCAGCAATTTCACTTTCGTCCTCCCATGAGCTACTTACCTCAATTGCGTTACCCGTTCCTATTTCATATGTACCATCCTTTACAGCAAAACATCGCATGGTTGAAAGTTGCCTTGCAAGCTTTGAAGCCTCTTCTTCATTCATCTCCTGAATAAACTGGGCATACAATTCATCATATATAGCTGAACTGCTTTCATTCACATAATTTGTGTAGTTTCCTGAAGGAGCTTCACTTGCCATCTGAACCGCATAATCGATCATTTTGATCTTATCGGGGAAAGCATCCCTCATTCCTGCAGTTGTATAAACAATATCAATTCTGGGTCTGCCAGGATACTCCCCATAGCTTGGACCAAGTTCTTCCTCTGGTATCAGCTCAAATTTATTAAGATCAATCTTATTATTAGCATCCCACCCCGGCTCTACTCCAAGTAGATACAGGATTTCAGCCTCGAGAGTTCCATGATCTCTGATAAATTCTGTACCAAACCTTGAAAATGAAACTTTTCTCGGATATTCACCATACTTTTCATAATAATCCTGAAGCAATTGTTCTGCAAGATATTTTCCCATTCTCCATGTTGCTTCGGATGGATAAAGTTCCGGATCAACTCCATAGAAATTCCTTCCTGTTGGTACAGCTGCTGGGTTCATGACAGGATCTGTGCCTGGACCTGCAGAAATATACTCTGCAGATAGGGCTCCCATCACACGATCCATCTCAATTGCAGAGGCAAGGAGACGGTCACGGTAAATGAGACCACGTTCCAGATCGGCAGTAACAGACTCATTGATCTCACCATATACCATAATCTGGGAATCATTGACACCGGTTTCATTAGTTACAACTTCCCAGACAAGTTGTGTTACTCTCGTATCATTGAAAGGAATACCTAACGGATAGTCATCTTCTGGATAGAAAGCAAGAGTTACATTTTCATCAAATTTGTTTCCAAGCATAGCATATACCATGGCAGAAAGCTCATCCCTGCTTGGATCTGACATGTTTGTGGACGGAACCTGTCCAAGAATGTGCATTCCATAGGGCATATTTTCACCCTCTACCTCTTCAATATATTCATGGAGTACATTCTTGATGAAATCACCAAACTGAGTTGTATTGTATGAATATAGCTCTGTGACATTGATTCCAAGATCAACATCCAGATTTAAATTAACCATTTCATCAATGATCTCCATCTGGTAAGCCTGCTTGGTTTGCTCACTCATTTCAGGTCCATAATACGTCTGCATGAGCTGGGAAAGATTGGCAATTTCCCCATAGCTACCGGATCTTTCAAGGGTTGGTGTAAGGTGATCAATTATTAATGCATTTCCACGATATTCAGCCGTCAGACCCTCTCCCACATTCGCAACTATGTAGGGATATATGTTGGGAAGATCCTGAAGCAATATGGGCGCCCATTCCGCAGTCCTATTGAGCCCGTAGGTTTGTCCAGGGAGCCACTCATGAGTTCCGTGGGTACCAACGTGGATTATTGCATCAGGCTTCCATTCTTTGTTCAGCCACAGATAGAAACCTATATACTGATGAGGTGGAGGGACAATACTACTGTGATAAAGAGTATCGTCATTCTGTAAGAATCCACGTGCAGGTTGCGGCATGAGCCATACATTATCAAACTGAACAGCAGGGATCACAAGATATCTACCGCTTTCGTTTTCCCATATCATCAGTGACTTGTTCTGCGGCAGATCTTCATCCCATGGAGCACCCCATTCCTCAATAACCTGATCCTGAAGCTCCTGAGGCACTTCCTCCTCAAACCATGTGTGATACTGTTCCATCGGTATGAGTTGCAGTCCCCATTCTTTCCTGTTCTCGACCATCTCATCAAGTACCTCTGGAGCCCATGAACCTGCATTTAGACCTTGGGACTGTAACATTTCCAGAAGCACTGAATTGTTTTTCGGAATGTTAGAAACTGTATAGTTTGCAGCATCCATTTCTTCAAGCAAGAGTCTCATGCTTGTTATTGTGTCAAGATAGCTGGCACCAATGTTATCCTTACCTGAAGGATAATTATAGTAAATTACAGCAACTTTCTTGTCACTGTTATCCTCCAGTTTAAGGTTTGCCCACTTGATGGAACGGTTACTGATCCAGTCAATCTGCGAGTAAAGTGGTACATAGGAAGTACTTTCAGTATCCGGATCATAAACTGCATTGCCAATTAAAATATACTCAAAAATACCATCAACATTTGGTGCAAGAGTCTTGTACACCATTTGGGAATTGGGAATTCCCCTGTTGGCATCTGCCGGATCAGGATTTGTAGGTACATCTGCAACGATTCCCCTGAGAACCGGTACATTCAGGTGTTCAAGCTCCTGAATACCACGTTCATTGTCCCAGTAGTTCAACCTGAAGCTCTTGAGAGAGATCACACATTGAACAAGTGGTGTTTCATTTTCGTCGCAATAGTAATAGGTAATATTATCAAAAGTATCGAATCCGACAATAACGTTGCAACCTTTGCTTTCGATATCCGAAATTAAAGCGTCCACAACATCCAGATGATCTTCAGTAATATCATTACGATGGAACCACATTCCTATCGTTGGCAATTCAGGATCATACACATAGTGGTCTGCAGTATCATTTTCATACCATTCTAAATATTCCTCTGTGGTTTCAAAGAACCTATTTTCATAATCCGGATGGTACAGGCCAGCAGCAGGAATAATATTTCCTTCATCCGAAAGTACCCATCCTTCTGTCAGAAAAGACATATTTCCGTATTCACGGGATGAGTAAATCAATAAATTCTCAGCATTAACTTTCCCAGAAGTGTCCGTGCCCATATTGCTGTAGTAGAGGTATATGGTATCATTTTCAGTGCCATTGGAAATATAATCAAAGAAGGAAGGCGTGTTCGCTGAATTTATATCAAGCAATGCCGAACCATGGTCGTGGGCAGCCAGAAATGTATTGTTATAGTCATCGTTATAACCAATCATATCACAGAAAATAATATTCTGTTGCGAGAGAAAACCTGATTCTGATGCGTTGATGAGTTCATCACTCATATTCGACCAATCTGGTGAATAAGAAGGTAGATAAGTAAAATCAATAAATTCTGCGTAAGGGTTTGTTAGAACTGCATTCTCAAGTGGTATATTGTGCGTGTAATAAATGTAAGTGAAATTCAATTGTGGCCACTCATCAGTGATTTCAGGGTGATTTCCAAAATCTCTTGAAAGATACATCAGGAAATTTTCTGCACTTTTAAGACCAGAACCTGAAACTTCTGCATTCCCATAATATGTGCAGATTTTATCATTCAAAGAACCGTTGGAAACATAATCAAAGTACTCAGGAGTTCCATACGAGTTGACATCCAGTAAAGATGCACCACTTTCGTGTGCAGGATAAAATGTATTGTTATAAAATTCATTATAAAATATCATATCACAGAAAATGACATCCTGCTGGGAAAGGAAGCCTGATTCTGAAGCTGTTATAAGTTCGTCACTTATGATAAAATCGGTTTTGTTATACGAAGGAAGGTAATTGAAGCTGATAAATTCAGCATAAGGATTGGTTTTACTTGCTTTTTCAAGAGCTGCACTTGGATCATATGCTACATAGGTAATGTTAATCATCGGCCAGCTGTCTGTTATTGATGGATGATTCCCGTAGTTCCTGCTGAGGTAGATTAAAAGATTCTCAGCACTCTTTTTCCCGGAATAAGATGCACTGTCCATATTATTAAAATATGTACATATTTTATCCTCATCGTCACCATCAGAAATGTAATCAAAGTATGAAGGAGTATCAGCTGATCTGATAGCTAATATTGAAGTTCCATTTAGATGAGCTTCATATAGGGTATCATTTAAAGGATCATAAACCGCTGAATAAAGCATGTCACAGAAAATCACATCCTGATCACCAAGTAATTCCAGAAGACCGTTCGTGGAAGCGTTAACAATTTCATCACTGACTGACCAACCATCATAAGCAGATACAAAAGTATAATTTATCTGATCAGAATAAGGATTACTCAGCGATGCATTTAGGAGAATTTGACCGGGCTCATCCAGACCTATGTAAGTTACATTAATCTTGTTCTCTACTGCCGATACCGCTGACACTGAAATTGCCAGCAAAAACAATACGCTTAAAACTAATAAGACACCTTTTTTCATATGCATATTATCACCCGATGGTATGCAGTGTATCCCGGTAAGGTTACCAGCCAGCAGCCGGGATGCACTACAAATTAATCCAATTCAAATTGGATTTCTATATAACAAACTAAATTGCTCTACTGCTGAAAAAAATTATCCTCCTGTTTCATTACCGGACTCAGGCACGTAAATCACACGCCCGTCAGCAAGTTTGTAAGCAGTTCCAAGTGCCTCGCCGGTTCCGCCGCCTATCTGATCGGTCATGTTCAGCACCTCAATCTCCTGCCCTTCCTTGATGATGATTTTCATGTTGTCCTGCCCGGGATTTTTGACGATTGTTACATCCTCGGTAGGCGAGAGGAGTTCCGGAAGCTGGAAAGACATTACCAAGGCTACCAGCAACGCTACGGAAAACACCATGGCTATGTCAAAAAGATTTGCAACCCCTGTAAGGGGATTCTGCTCGTCTCCTTCGTACAACAGCCCTTTCCGGCGGAAGTCGCGTTTCCTCACTTCTCTGCCTCCATACAATCAAGTAAATAATTAATGTCAGCCATATCCTGCCAGTACCACCGTTTACGCACCAGTGTGAGAACATATCCTACGATACCTGCAAAAAGACCCAGCACAGTAGTTGCAAAAGCAACCATAAGGTTGTTGGCAAGCTGAAGAATGTTTCCTTCCGCAAGACCTATAAGAGCAGGACCTAATGGGATCAGGGTGCCCATGAGACCAAGCATGGGGGATACTGTAGAAAGAATCTTTGTGAATTCAAGATTCTTGGTCATGCGGACTTCATATTCCTCGGAAAGCCAGTCTATTGAAGTGGATACTCCCTCCCCGAGATGCCGTGCAGCATCCTTTGCAAAAGAAGTAACAAGAGGATTCTGGTCAATTTTTTCAAGTGAAGCCGCAGCAGATTTAAAATCAGAGTTAGTTATGCTTTGCTGAACTTGCGTCCCAATCTGCTCAAGTTGTGCGACATTACGATGTCTTCGGGAATATTCTGAAATAAATTCTCCTATCAGACCTAAAGAGGACACTACTGCAAGCAAAAGAAGGATAACTACAGGATACAGTAAAGAAGAAGATACTGTATACATTATCTGGAAAAGCGATGATTCAATTGCCATTTTATTTATTCACTCCTAAAATCAAGATTGGGTTTTTAGTCTGTTTAAGCCAAATCCAATTGCAATCAATAAGGAGAAACCTACAAAGGGAATCAACTCAACTTCAGGACCTACAAATTCAGGCAGACCCATTTGCTTTATTTTCATATATGCAGGAGCGATTATTGCTCCAAGCAAATAGAAAATACCTAAGAATGTCATGATGTTGCCAAGTGTGTCTGGTCCTTTTTTCAGCTTCCTCAAAGTTAGCGAGGAAACAACCACGGCTATAAAGAATATAACACCCACAACAAAACCCAGAATTGCAGTACTTCTTTCAAGCGAGGAACCTAGAAGCATGATCGATATAAAAAGCGCTGCAAGGCAAACCGGACACGGTATGGACATAAGAGCAAAAGTGCGGTGGGAAACATCCTTGCCTGTGTACCAGTTCTTGGTGGTATAAACCCCTACACCGATCAGCAACAGTGCCATTAAGGCATGTATTACAATACCTGCACTTGATATTTCCATAAGATAGGAAATATCCACGCGTGTCAGTACTATCCCTATTATAGTTGACATAACAAGGTAGGTGGATGCAATTATAAAAATATTTCTATTGTGGATTGTAGAACATCCACAACCTATGCCTGCCTTAACTGCAAATAACAGAATAGAAGTCATAATCCCAATAACTGTGAGTGCAACAACATCCATTTATAATAACCTCTGAAAAATTTATAATATCTATAGGTGATTCATGATGAGTCATTATTTCCGTTTTGAAATGAGAGGCAAGTTAACTTGATCCATTTTAACAAAAAAGATATCATATTTAAGAATTGGTAACTGGATTATACATGATATCCTGTTGGATACTGCATGTTAGCCCAAAAGCTAACATGATGTCCAAAAGAACATTTCCTATTTATCAAGTTGGTACTGAGGTGGTACTGATATTGCTAAAAGATGTTGATTTTAAGATATTCAAGATGAGTTAAAGGGCTCTGTAGAAATCCTATTTGTAAATCCTACTGAGCCATCAATTGGGTTTTATGACTGTGACAGCTAGTGGTTCAAATACAGATGCCTGATCACTGGGATTCCATCTTTATGAGTTGCATCCTGTAAAAAAATGCAAGGACATAAAGCACTCATAACAAATAAATAATTGAGGCCCTTTTCCTCATCACTTCAGATCATTAGGTGTACTTATGCAAATCATAATCATTGGTGGATTTTTAGGCAGCGGGAAAACAACTACGTTGCTCAATCTTGGAAAAATCCTTACCGAGCAGGGGAACAAGATCGCAATCATTGTCAATGAAATTGGAGAGGTTGGACTTGACGGAACAATACTCTCAACATCCGGAATTCAGACCCGGGAGATTACAAACGGGTGCATCTGCTGTACTCTTAAAATCAGTATGGAATATACTCTCCAGAAATTGAAAGAAGAATACGAACCCGATGTAATTATTATCGAACCTACGGGGCTGGCGTTTCCAAAGCAAATCAGAAAAGATCTGGAGATAATGGATATTGAAGGGGTTACTTTTGCTCCGCTTGTTAACATTATTGATGGCAGCCGTTTTAGTGCGGAAATCCAGCAGGCACCAGCATTTATCCGGACACAGATTGAGGATGCGGAAATCCTTGTTATAAACAAGACTGATATTACACCTAAAGAAAAGGTAGAGGCTGTATTCAATGCGTTGCAGGAGCTCAATCCTGATGCAACTATTTTCAGGACTTCAGCAACCAAAGAAAACAAGAGTTTCCGACAGTTTATTGAGATTCTTGCACAGAACAGCACAAGAGTTGGAAAAGAAAACTCCAGAAACTCCATTGAAGAATCAGGGGTTGCAGCCTACTCAATCAAATATCAGATTGAAGAAGGTACAATCAATGAAGATACGGCAGAAAACGTTGCAATTGGTGTCCTCAATAACCTAAAAGACGCTATCCTTGAATTAAATCCTGAATTTGTAGGACATGTGAAAATTGCTGTTAGTACAGGCGATAAACTGATTCGTGCAAGTGTGACATCAGCTGAAGCGGAAATCAGCATACAGGTATTGGAGAATCAGACAAAAATGAGCCCGTTTCTTGCTCTGCTTTGCGCTGTCACAAATGTGGATCAGGAAAAACTGCAATCTTTCATGAAAGAATTTACAGAAAAATCATTGAAAGAACATGGAACACACTTCACAAAAGAAGGCGATGCCTCTGAGCATCATCATACAATAAAAATTGAGGACTTGATTGCTTAACGGCAATCAAGACTTTCGTATCCATAAAGTTGTTTTATTTTAAATTTTAGTCAGTTTCCCATAAAACCAAAGAAATTGTTTTATCCAAAAAATGTTAGATTGCTTAAGCAATTTTTCTCTTGATAAGTAGTTATATGGAAATCCAATTTATACCACTATTCATATAGAGTTGTCCACATTTAATCATCTGAATTAATATATCAAATATCTTTGCTTATTTGATTTTTTATGAATAGATAAGTACAGAAAAACAAAAAATAGTCTCCCATCAACTGATAATCAAAAAAGCAAAGGCTTTATTTCAAAAGCCTTTCCATATCCTCTTCCACCGTGGTACTTGGCACCATGCCGTATTTCTCCTTCATCAGTTCATTGTAAACATTCGGTGTGACGAATGGGAAAAGCTTTGGCCCCAACGTGATATTATTTACGCCAAGCCTCAAAAGGGTCATCAACACAAGAACTGCCTTTTGTTCGTACCATGCGATATTGTACGAAAACGGTGCTTCATTAACATCTATAAAGCCAAGCCGTGCCATAAGTCCCTGTGCAATGATGACCAGTGAAAACGAATCGTTACACTGCCCTGCATCCCAGAGCCGCGGGATTCCGTCAATGTCCCCGAGATCAAGCTTGTTGAAACGATATTTTGCACATCCGGCGGTCAGTATAATGGTATCCTTTGGCAGGGCTTCTGCGAAATCCGTGTAGTACTGCCTGTCCTTATGGCGCCCATCACAACCTGCCATTACCATGAGCCTTTTTATCTTGCCTGATTGAATGGCATCTACGATCTTGTCTGCATTGGACAGTACGTGGTTGTAAGCATAACCTGTCAGAACTGTACCTTCTTCTATCTGCACCGGTGGTTCACATGCCTTTGCTTGCTCTATAATAGCCGAGAAGTCTTTCTTACCATCCTCAGCCACGATATGTGTGGCTCCCTCATAACCAACGGAACCTGTGGTGTATAACCTGTCAATGTAGGTATCCTTTGGTGGCACTATACAGTTGCTTGTCAATAATATTGGTCCGTTGAAACTCTCAAATTCCTTTCTCTGTTCCCACCATGCTCCGCCGTAATTTCCTGCCAGATTGTCATATTTTTTAAATTCAGGATATGCATGTGCAGGAAGCATCTCGCCGTGAGTATAAACATCTATACCGGTCCCTTCAGTCTGATCCAGCAGTTCTTTCAGATCCTTAAGATCATGACCGCTTACAAGAATCCCGGGATTGCTTCTAGTCCCAATATTGACATGTGTGGGTTCGGGGTTGCCAAATGCACCTGTGTTTGCCTTATCAAGATCTGCCATTACATCAAAACCGTGTTCCCCACATTTTAGTGCCCATGACATGAGATCCTTAACAGTCAGGCTGTCATCCGTGGTTGCCACAAGAGCCTTCTCTATGAAGTTCACTATCTTCTTATTGTGATTTCCAAGCATCATAGCATGATAAGCATATGCTGCAATTCCTTTGAGAGAATAAATTATCAGTGCTCTCAATGATCGAATATCAGCATCCTCAGTTGCAAGTACTCCGGTATTCCTATCCTTAAGATTTTCCGGGGTCAGAGTTGCAATCTCAGGTAGATTGTTCTCATCAAGTGCACCGTTATCCAGAAGTTTCTGCCTGATTTCATTCTGAATCTGGAACCCTCTGCTAATGCGTTCCTGAATTCCAGAAGCCCTGAACTCTGTATTTGTAATGGTTGAAAACAGTGCATCAAACATAAATTCATCAGTGCTTTCCTCAGAAATACCTGACTCTCTTGCTTTCTGGTTGTAGAATGCAATGCTCTTAAGCAAATAGATGAGATCATCCTGAAGGTCTGAGACTTCCCCTTTCTTACCACACATGCCGTTTTTTGTACAGCCTTTAAAATTCATTGTTTCTTCACACTGGTAGCAGAACATTTTATCACTTTTGTTTTTTTTATGAGTTATGATGTTTAGAAATACGAAATATTCAATCCAATATTTTCAAAAATAATGATTAAAAATTGCAATTTGATGGATAAAATACCATTCTTCACGGGCATATACGGTATAATTTACTCGCAGGTATCCAGTAAATGCCGGCTCTTCCCTACCCTTTCATCCCCGGGATGGATAGGTTCCACATGAGACACTTTTTTTGTTTCCTTTTTCTCTACGTTTTTCTTTATTTCTGTTTCTTCAGCCATTTTGTACCTCCCTAAATCAGACTATTAATCAAAATTGATGGACTGGAAATATTCACCCAAACATACCACCGGGAATAATAATTACATCCACATTGCGCTTTCGTGGCCCATCAAACTCTGCAAGAAAAATGCTTTGCCATGTCCCAAGTGACAAGCGAGAATTTTTGACAGGAACAATTTCACTGCTACCAAGTATTATGCTTCTAAGATGAGAATCTGCATTATTATCTATTCGATCATGGTTATATCCTGCATGAGAAGGAACAAATCTCTCCAGCATCCCGATAATGTCAGAGACCAAACCCGTTTCGTTCTCATTAATCACAATCGAAGTGGTAGTATGAGCCGTGCGGATAATACAAATCCCATTATCAATTCCGGCGTTCTTAACTTCCGATGCGACCATTTCAGTAATGTCTATCAGTTCTGTTCTTTTCGAAGTGTTTACCTGCAATCAGGAACCTCCACTCTTAAAATATCTTATTGCGTGGCAGAAAAATCAGCCATTATGTCAAGGATTTCTTCGTCGTATACCACAAAAACCGACTGGAAACATAGCGACATGGATTTTCTCCTCACGTGCGATGTCGAGCAATATCCTGGCGGAGATCCTCGCTTATCGCCATAGATGTCAATTTCTCTTTACTCATAAAAATTTACGGCATCAAGCTCCGCAAGCATTGCCGCTCTGAGGACTTCCTTATTGATATTTTCAGGATCCATATCCACCGAAGACCCAGGTATTTCTGAAAGCATATTATACACCCCATAGAAGGTTAGAAAACCATGCTATAAATACTGAATGGAAAAGCACAAAATAGATATAATAGCAGTAAACCACAATACATGGTGCTTTTTATGCCACAATGTGAAAAGTGTGGAGAATATATGGAAAAACTATTCAGTTGTGGAAAACAACAGTTATGCAGGAAGTGCTTCCGTGAAAACGAATACAAATTCGACCCATCCTCACTTGACTGCTGCCAATGCACATAACTTTTTCGATCCCAAAAACAGGATTTGAGATTTTTACCAATAATACTGCATATAATAGGATTCCAGAATCCATTTCTTAAAACACCAACATTCTGTAAGGAAAAAGAAAGTATTAAACTGCATCCAAAAAAATGGGATGCAGTATGCAGGAGGGGGGTGTTCAGTGTGTCTTGATATATTCTATCATCTTAGGTGTCAATAGCGGGATAATCTGCGGAAGCATATTAGGCATCAGATTCTCCATTGCTTTTGGCATAAGATCAGGCATCTGCTCCCTCAGGTCATCAGACATCTGCACACGCCTTCCGACAGCTTCAAGCATATCCGGCATGACCTTTGGCATCATTCCAGGCAGGAGTTTTGGCATCATGATAGGCATCATTGGCTTCATCACCCGATCCATACCAGGAACATATTTTACCATCTTCATCATGGGTTTCAGGGGAGCCGGCATTGCATCCATCATCTGCGGAAGTAACTCTACCATTAGATCAGTCATATTCTCTGGTCTTAGCAGATGTATCATCTGATCAAAGGTTACCCATGCCGTCAGTGCAGTATTTGTAGTGTCAGGAATATCATACCCAAGACTGCGGGCAACAGTTGCAGACAAGTCCTGCACTTCCACCGGACTGCCACTTTTATCTGCAGCAATCCTGAGCTGTACCTGACAACACGGACATGCTGCAACCATCAAGTCAGCACCTGCATTTTCAGCTTCTTTAAGTCTTATGTTACCAACAACATTCGCAACTTCAGGGTCAGAAACAAGTGTCAGTACTGAACCACAACAATGACCATTTTCCCTGTTGTGTTCCATCTCACGGAACTTAACTCCCGGAACTGATTTGATAAGATCCCTTGGCGGTTCGTATATGCCGCCTGCACGACCCATGTGGCATGCATCATGGAGGGTAACTACCCTGTCCAGTGGTTTGACGAATTTCTTTGAAAGAACATCGAGCTTGTCCTGAAGAACTTGTGAGTAGTGCTTTGCTTCGAAATTATATTCAATTCCAAGTTTCTCTGCCCACTGTCTATAGAATGTATCCCATACCAGCCAGCATGCAGGACAAGATGTTATAACGGTTTTGACGCCTTTCTTCCTCATGTTCTCGATATTCATTCTCATAATTTTTTCGAAAACATCCCACTTACCGGCTGTAAGCATAGGAATACCACAACATGATTCTTCCTTGCCAAGATATGTAATATCCATTCCTGCATCCGTCAGCAAACGTACTGAAGCTTCAGCAATATCCTTCTCGACAAAGGAAGCGGTACAGCCTGCAAAGTAAGCATACTCTGCCTTGTCTTTGATCTTTGGTTTAAGATCCTCAGGCATCCAGTTTTCCCTCTTCTTCAGGTACTCTCCCCAGATGTTCCTTTCCTTGAGCAGGCTTGAAGCCATGATCTCAAATGGCGGAATAGTCATCTTGCCCTGTTTCACAACCAGTTCATTCCTCATAGTCATCCATGAATCATTGATGGGAAGATCAAGCTGACATCTGAAATCACAGAGTTCACATGTCGTACAGGCCAGGAAAGTATCAACCTGCTCCTGTACCATTTTGTCCCTGCCGGCAAGGTATTCCTTGATAAAGAACCACTTTCCGCGGGGAGACTGTGATTCCCATCCACGACCGTAATACTGGTCACACTCGTTTACACAATAACCGCACTGGGCACATGTGTAAGCATGAGAAATTACGTCTGCAGGGATACCCTTCTGCGTGCTGAACTTTGTCTCCCCTACGCCGGACATGTTGCCCACAACACGCATAATGGGTTCAAAAGTCCTTGACATGGAAATTGCCGTACTGAAACTTCCCCTTCCAGTAAGGGTTTCGGGATTCATCACGTCCTTTGGATCAAATTTCTTCTTTAGCTCCATGAGCTTTCTAAAGTGTTCGCCATAGACTTTAGGAGAATCCTTTGCGAAGTACAGTCCGGTAGCATACATCCTTCCGCCGTTCTCTTCTGCAATGCGGTTGATGCTCAGAGCCAGCGGGAAGGCCAGATTGAATTTGAATGATCTTTCTGAATGTGGAATGAAACAGAGAAGAACTATATCATCTCCCTTTGCCACCATTCCTTCCATGAGTACCGGCAAGGAGACGGTTTTGTTGATCTCGGCAATTACCTTGCTGAGTTTGTCAGCAGGAATTACTACTTCTGCAGGAATAAATGAAGGGCCAAGTCGCTTGACTTTCATTGTCCTGAACCATTCACCAGACTCGTGCTCGGAAATTTCTGCAGGCAGGACTTCGCCTCCAGCATCCTTAATGGCATCTTCGAGACCAATTATATTCCTGTTTATGGGATAGAAGAAATTGCAGATAAAAGACTTCGGTAGATTAATACGATCTTCTTTCACAGGTTCACCATGATGCAACCTCGCAGGAGCATTATTTTTCATCTCGGCAAAATCTGGATTTATAAAAGAGATTGACCACAGCGGAATCTTGCGTTCCCCGATTAGCTCAATGGCCTTTTGCAGAGAGGCAGCATCCTTAAAAGCAGCAGAAACAGCAATTGTCCTTTCATGTTTGCGAATCTTGATCGTAACCTGTGTGATTATACCAAGACTGCCGTAATTGCCAACAATATCAGCAAGTTCGTTTCCTTCAAACTCCCTGACTTCGCCATTCGGGAGCACAATCCTTGCACCTACAAAAGTATCCTGTGACCAGCCGTATTCATAACTTCCGTAGCCTACACCGTTTTGGGCAAGCCAACCACCCACTGTGGCAGCAGGTGCACTTGAAGGCATGGCACAAACGGAAAGATCCACATGGTTCAGCTTCTGTTCGAGACGTTCCCAGACTATACCTGCACCAACGGTGGCTTCCATAGCTTCATGATCAATATCATAGATTTTGTTAAGCAGGCCAACATCTGCAATAATTCCCCCTTTTGTTGGAATTACACCTCCGTACCCGGATGTTGCACCTGCCCTTGGAACAATGGGGATGGAATAGTTCGCTGCAAATTTCAGCAGTTTTTTAGCATCATCCTCATCATTTAACTTTACAATTGCGGCCGGTTCTGCTTTACCAAGAAACCTGCGCACCATTGAAGGAAGAGCACCTACATCATGATTGTAAAAATGGCGCTCCCTCTTCGAAAAGTTCACACGTTCCCCAAAGATGTCAGAAAGCTCTTTTTTCTGGCTTTCAGATAACTCGAAAACATTTTGTGACATAGAAATACTCTCCAGAGTAAACTTACTGTATATTAGAATATAATGTAAATGATATTTAATGCTTATGGGATAACCGTACAAAACTCATGGATTACAAAAGCTTATTTATTGGTTGAAAAGCTCTAAAGGCTTCAGGAATACTAAATCAATTTATTATAATCAGGTGATTTATAATGGCAATACACCCCATAGAATTTCGTTATGGCACTGAGGAGATGAAGCAGGTATGGAGTGAAGACAACCGGCTGCGGTGTATCCTCAAAGCAGAAGCTGCACTTGCAAAAGCCGAAGCCTATGTCGGGCTTATCCCTGAAGATGCAGCCAGATTGATAGAGGAAGGGATATCAAAAGTCGAAATTGCCAGAGTTAAGGAAATTGAGGATGAAATCCATCACGATATGATGGCAGTTGTCCTTGCTATATCCGAAAAATGTGATGAGGAAGCTGCCAAATGGGTTCATTTTGGAGCTACTTCTAATGACATGCTGGATACTGCAACCGGTTTGCAGCTTAAAGAGGCCATCGAAGTTCTAGAACCCAAAATGAAGGGTTTGCTTGCTGTACTTGTCAGGCAGGCGGAAAAACATAGAGAAACTGTCTGTGCAGGAAGAACACACGGGCAGATTGGCGTTCCCACAACCTACGGGCTTCGCTTTGCAATATGGGCTTCTGAAGTAGGAAGACACATCGAAAGGTTGAACCAACTCAAACCCCGGGTGATCGTGGGACAGATGACCGGTGCTGTGGGCACTCAGGCAGCCTTCGGGTCAAAAGGAATAGATATCCAGAAAAAGGCAATGGAATTCCTCGAACTTGGAAGTGTTGATGTTTCAAATCAGATTATCCAAAGAGATAGGCATGCTGAATTCATTATGTGGATGGCAAACGTTGCAACAACACTTGATAAAATAGGTGTTGAATTACGTACCCTCCAAAGAAGTGAACTTGCAGAGGTGGAGGAAAGCTTTGGCAAAAAACAGGTAGGATCATCCACCATGCCCCACAAGCGAAACCCCATCAAATCCGAACAGATTTGCGGTCTTGCAAGGATTATTCGTTCAATGGTAGAACCAGAATTACTAAACAACACACTCTGGGATGAGAGGGATCTCACCAACTCATCATGTGAACGTGTGGTGTTCCCAGAAAGCTGCATCCTTACAGATCATATTATAAATCTTGGAATCCGGGTACTTGATAACCTCAGATTCTATCCTGAAAACATAAAACGTAATCTTGAGCTTCTCAGAGGACTAAATATGGGAGAAGCTGTCATGATCGAGCTTGCAAAAAGAGGAGTCGGTAGGCAGGAGGCCCACGAGATTGTGCGAATCGCTGCCATGCAGGCACACGAAGAAGGAAAACACCTCAAGGAAACACTCCTTGAAAACGAAGCTGTGAAGGATGTGCTGACAGAGAGCGAAATTGAGGCCCTTGTAGACCCTTACAAATACATTGGCACAGCCGTTGAGCAGGTTGATGCTGTGACTGATAAACTGAGAAAATTATACCTTTAATTGTGGAGTTGATAAGTAATGGAAATCGAGGATGCCGTGAAATTCCACGGACACATGTGTCCCGGTCTTGCAATTGGATTCAGGGTTGCAAAACTGGCAGAGGAGCATTTTGGGATGCGTTCAAAAGATGAAGAACTTGTTGCTATTGTAGAAAACAAATCATGCTCAGTAGATGCCATACAGGTTATCAACAGTTGTACTTTTGGAAAAGGTAATCTGATCTTCAGAGATTACGGGAAACACGTTTACACATTTTTTAAACGAGGGAACGAAAAAGCACTCCGTATAGTCCGAAAACAGAATGTTTTCGAAAGAGATAATAACGGAAATAATCTGTTTGAAAAAATTCGTGCAAAAACTGCTACACCAGAAGAAATGACAGAGTTCAAAAAAGAGCGTGAAGAGAGAATTAAAATGATACTGGAAGCTCCTGCAGACGAATTATTCAAGATAGAAGAAATTAAAGCCGAGCCACCAAAAAAGGCGGTGATTTTCCAGACTCTGACCTGTAGTGAGTGTGGCGAAGGCATGATGGAAAGCCGTGCACGTATTGCCCATGGAAAGTATTTCTGTCTCCCTTGCTTTGAGAAATACGACGTCTGAAATCAGGATTGGCTCGTCTGCCTTTCCATTTCATTCTCTTCCCTGATTATTTTGCACAGGGTTTTTTTGAATTCCACCTGAGTCTTGAATCTGGCAACATCAGGAGTCGGTTCGGAACGATCCTGTTTTACCATGATATTACTAAGGTATTCAAGATCATTCTTGATATTTTTACACTTAATTTTTCTTACCATACAGTCCCTCTTACTCCAAAGGTAGATTTACATGATAGTTTTTTGAAGGTCTCAACAATAAACCTTACGGTGGGTTACTCATGGAACAATCTATGCAGGAATTCACCTGTATAGGAATTTTCCACTTTCGCCACATCTTCAGGAGTGCCTTCGGCAATAAGAAAACCTCCGCGCTCCCCCCCTTCCGGGCCCAGATCAATTATCCAGTCTGCAACCTTAATAACATCAAGATTGTGCTCTATGACGATGACAGTATTTCCGGCATCAACGAGCCGCTGGAGGACTTCAAGCAGTTTTTTCACATCCGCAAAATGAAGTCCTGTGGTTGGTTCATCAAGAATGTAAACGGTTTTGCCCGTGGATTTCTTGCTGAGTTCCGTGGCAAGTTTTACCCGCTGGGCTTCACCACCAGAAAGGGTTGTGGAAGACTGTCCCAATTTGATATAACCCAAACCGACATCAAACAAAGTCTGTAATTTGCGTTTTATCTTGGGCACATTTTCAAAGAATTCAAGAGCTTCCTCTACAGTCATGTCAAGAACTTCGGCTATGTTCCTGCCCTTGTAAGTGACTTCAAGAGTTTCCCTGTTATATCGTTTTCCGTGACATACTTCACATGGAACATAGACGTCGGGAAGGAAATGCATCTCAATAGTAATTGTCCCATCTCCGTTACAGGTTTCACATCTGCCTCCCTTTACATTGAAACTGAATCTGCCGGGTTTGTACCCCCGGGTTTTGGATAACTTAGTCTGGGCAAAAAGTTCTCTGATTGGAGTAAAAAGATTGGTATAGGTTGCGGGGTTGGAACGTGGAGTCCTGCCAATTGGGGATTGATCGATGGTAATTACCTTATCAACCGCTTCCAACCCTTCAATGGAATTGTACTTCCCGGGACGCTCTCTGGCACGGTTGAGCTTCTGGGCGAGCACTTTGTTCAGGGTTTCATTGACTAGAGTGCTTTTGCCTGATCCAGAAACACCAGTTACGCATACCATGACACCAATGGGAAAATCCACATCAATGGATTTCAGATTGTTCTCTGCGGCACCAATTAGACGGATAAAACCCTGTGGAGAACGGCGTTTTTCAGGAATACCGATTTCAACTTTCCGGCTGAGATACCGTCCTGTAAGTGAGTGGGGATCTGCCATTATGTCAAGAGGGGATCCTTGGGCAACAATCTCACCCCCGTGAATACCGGCACCTGGACCCATGTCCACCACATGATCGGCATTCATGATGGTTTCCTCATCATGTTCCACAACAAGCACAGTGTTGCCGATATCCCTCAGGTGTTTAAGAGTATTGATTAGCCTCAAATTGTCACGCTGGTGCAATCCGATGCTGGGTTCATCAAGGATGTACAGCACACCCATAAGACTTGAACCAATCTGTGTGGCAAGCCGGATACGCTGGGCCTCTCCACCTGAAAGAGTCGCAGCCGAGCGGTCGAGAGAGAGATAATCAAGCCCAACATCCACAAGGAAGCCCAGACGGGCTTTGATTTCCTTAAGGATCAGGCGTGCAATTGTGTATTCCCTGTGCCCGAGATTTTGTTCCAGTTTTTCGAAAAAATGCAGTGCTTCCTCGATGGACATCTTAGTTACTTCAATTATGTTATTGTCAGCTATGAGTACCGCCAAACTGGCCGGCTTGAGTCTGTCCCCACCGCACACATGGCAAGGATTTGTGCTTATGTACTTGCGCATCCGTTCCTTGGTGCTTTCGGATTCTGTTTTTTCATAGATGCGCGAAAGATTGTGAATGACTCCCTTGAAGCGACCGGTGTGTTTCCATACACCACCATTTTTCCCCACATGAACCAAAGGTATTTTGGCCGATGTCCCATACAGGATCATGTGCTGGTATTCGGGTTTGAGATCTTCAAAAGGAACATCCATTGAAAAGCCAAAGTAGTTGGCCATGGATAGAAGGGATTGTATGTAATAGCCGTCTTGCCGTTTACCCCATGGTTCAATAGCACCTTCCCGCAAGCTTAGGGTTGGATCTGGCACGATTAAATCAGGATCAAATTCCATTGAAGTCCCGAGACCATGGCATTCCTCACATGCTCCCTGTGGACTGTTGAATGAGAACATGGCTGGTTCAAGTTCCTCAAAACCTGTTCCACAATTGGGACAGGCAAGTTTCTCGCTGAAAACAAGTTCCTTACCATCAACAACATCTGCAATAACAAGTCCACCGCTCCTTGTAAGTGCCTGTTCCACTGATTCTGAGAGACGTTCTGCGATATCCGGTTTGATCTGTACTCTGTCCACAACAATCTCAATATTGTGTTTTTTGTAGCGCTCAAGTTCCACTTCCTGAGCATCCTCAATTCGCATGATTCTCCCGTCAATCCGAACCCTTGAGAAGCCTTCTGCCTGCAAATCGATGAGCAGTTTTCGGTATTCTCCTTTACGCTCCCTGACAAGGGGAGAAAGGATGTTCACTTTTGTTCCTTCTGGGATTTTCATAATGTTGTCAACAATCTGGTCAACACTCAGCGGCTCTATAACCCTACCACAGTCCGGGCAGTGACGAACACCGATGCGGGCAAAGAGCAACCTCAAGTAATCGTAAATCTCGGTAACTGTGCCCACAGTGGAACGGGGGTTCTTGCTAGTGGTCTTCTGCTCGATGGATATGGCAGGGGAAAGCCCTTCGATGTACTCAACATCCGGCTTTTCCATCAGCCCGAGAAACTGCCGGGCATAGGCAGAGAGTGATTCGACATAACGCCTCTGCCCTTCTGCATATATAGTATCAAAAGCAAGAGAGGATTTACCAGAGCCACTCAACCCGGTGATGACAATAAGCTTGTCCCTGGGTAACACTACGTCAAGGTTCTTGAGATTGTGCTCTTTGGCTCCTTTGACAACTATATTTTTCAGCGACATGGTTTTGCTTGTTAAGTTTTGTGTTTTAGGGTAGATCGAATAGGGGGAATATTTGAATAAGAAGATTAAAGGTTTGCTGCTGAGTTGAAATTTGGAAGGGTATTTTAGCAAGTCTGAGATCAACATTTCTGTTTGCAGTTTCTTCTCTTGACTTTTCCTGCTTTAGCGAAAAAATGTATTATTCTAAATTGACTATCTAGAAATCCTCGATATTCAGCCCGGGATTTGAGCATATAATAATTTGAGAAAGATCTATTGTAAGATCTTAATGAGATTTGCCTACTTTACAAAAATATTGAGGAACATCCCATGGGCTTGGTATAGGTCAAAATTTTGTGGAAATCGATGGTGGAAATATGGGAGGAAAGTGAATAGGGTAAAGGAAACAGGTTTTCCTTCACAATTTTATTTCAGTAATTTGAATAAAATAAATAATCAGCCATCTATAAGCCCGGAGACAACAAACAATACACATCCCAGAATGATGAATTGTCCATCTGCCACAACATCACAAATAGCATTGTTTCCTCCTATCCTGTCAGAAAACAGGACGTAAATCAATGTATAAATGAATCCTACAACCAAAACAACGATCGCAGGAATGCTCAGACGGAAAATACCAATTAAAGACATTCCTGTACCAAGAACAATTGACATACTGAGCAACATAAATCTGGTTTTTTCTGCACCTAACATTACCGGAATTGTATTGATTCCTGAAAGACTATCACCATCAATGTCCCGCATGTCAAAAACAACTGTATTGACGAAGACAAGAAGGAAGAAATAAATCAGTGTTACAAGCATTGTGATATCGTATGATACTTCATATATCAATGCCGGGAGAAGAGCAAGGATAGAAGACCATGCAAAACTTATAACGAGATTTTTTACAGATGGTATTTCTTTTAGCCTTCTATACTTGAAACCCTTTGGAAGCCAAGGAAAACTATATAATAAACCACAAACAAGTGGAATAGATGTCACAATTACTGCATTTATACCGTGGAATCCAGCAATTACAAATGCGAGCAAGTATGCAAAAATTGAGGATATGAAAAGAAATTTAGCATGACGTGAAGTAAAAGAATACCTGGCAGAGTGATTTATTGAATCTTCTTCTTCGTCTGCTTTCCGATCAATATTATAAACGGAATATGTGACAAGGAACATAATTCCCAGTGTTTCCCATATAACTGGAAAACCCTGAAATGAACAGGAAATATATGCCATTCCAACACCGGTAAATGCAAGAAAAACCGAACTGAAAATAATGGCATCAAGGACTTGTTTGACTGCTGTACCATCACTGTATCTGGATAATTGTGTATATTCACCCATAGGATTAACTTATGCAGAAAAAACTAACATTAATTCCTATGGAAAATATTAATCGGATCGATTAACATTGCTTACAGCAATATATGTATAGTTTTCAAATTATAATACATCAATGAAAGCAATATTGCCCTGAGAGTTGCATAAATCCCTTGCAACTCTCATGGTCCCTTCCAAAAACGACGGATGTTCCCAATCATGAATTCAGAAGATAAGCCCTTGATCCTTGTTGTCGATGATGAACCTGACGTAGTGGAATTGCTTGAAATATTCCTTGAAGATGATTATTCTACAATCAGTGCACTTAATGCAACAGAAGGGCTGAAAAAAGCGAAACATTACAATCCGGATCTCATTATTCTTGACGTTATGATGCCTGGTATAAACGGATTGGAAGCATGCAGGATTTTAAAGGATGATATATCAACAAGAAACATTCCGGTAATGATGTTCTCTGCACTGACAGATACTTCTGACAGGAAAAAAGGATTTGAAGCAGGAGCAAGTGCTTATTTAACCAAACCTATTAATCCGAAGGAATTACTCAACACTGTTGCTGAATTAGTTTTTAAAAAAAGTAATCCCCCTGCTATGGAGGCTATGAAGGAGCTTTCTGTAGATCAGATCAGTAGCCTTTGAATTCTTCTGCTTTTGAATGATAGTAAGCAAATAGTTTCTTACCCCAGTTAATTGCCATATCATCATAGCTGAAAAGATCCATGGTAGGATCATAAGTAATACCATCATTCTTATAAAGACCAATAGATATACACTTGTCTGTTACTGTGAATCCAAGTTTTATATTTTCCTGCACTACATAAATCTTAAAATTTTCGTTTTGTAACAAAGCATTGATCTGTTCGGCATATACCTGTTGACCAAGCTCATTCATCACATCAGCACTAATAATCAATTCTACGGGAATCCCTTCAAGTATTCTGGAAGCAAGTGCATCTGCCAGACCACCGGTCATTATGGTGGAAATGCCATAGATTTCATCTGCTTCCTGCAGCATTTTCAGATAATTGTTATATACAGTGAATATTTCCACTTTGGTGTCACTGATCAAGGTTGAATTGTAAAGCGAGCCAATATCCTGCAGAAGCTCATCAGGAATACCTTCCAGATAATGAGTGTAAAAGAAATTTTTGTGTTTAAGTATGGAACCCATTGTTTTTATGGAATCAGCTATTTTTGAAGAAATAATTCTTCCAAGAGGAGTTAACCTGTATTCATGGTCAACTGATTCAATCAATTTATTTGACTCAAGAACACGTATTTTTGGAAGCAGCGCCTGTGAAGTGCTACCAGTGACATCCCTCAAGTCACTGAGTAATTTCCTACCTTCTAAAAGTGAAAGAAGTACCTGAACCTGCAACCTCGATCTGTATATAGCCTGTACATCCTTTTGCACATCATCATATATTTTGAGGATATCCATGCAAGCACACCTAGTTATAAGTATGGGGAGCAATATTTATAAATTTCATTCCATATTATTTCACCCTACGTACCATATTATTTATTATTTTGCGCGATATTTTTTCGCGTGTAAACGATAGTTTTTAAGTCCAAATCGATTCAGGGATGACAAATGAATCAGTATTGAACGATTGTTGAAGATGGGATTTAGAAGTACTAAGCCATATATGAATGGCTCAATGTAGTTTTCAAGGGATTGCTGAATATTGCGAGTTTCATTTAATGCTGGTAAAAAGGATAATAAGGATAATGAAACAGGTTCGTGGAGAAAAATTAGCGAACTACTGACATTAGCAAAGATGGTAAAAAGGATTTTTCAGAGAATTTTGGAATCAATTAAAAAGCATTATTAATGGCTTTGTTGAAGGATTGAACAACAAGATTAAGACTGTAGCAATTAAGAGAGTATATGGATTGAAGAACTGAGAAGTGAAGAAATACAATTACATTCTTGGTGGCAGGAAAACTCCATTTACCCACAAGATGTTAAAGATAAAAATAACCTTATTATGAGTCTTAATTCTTAAGAACTATGCATATCGGACAATGATCAGAACCCATAACATTACTGAGCATGAAAGAAGATTTTACATTACTCTTAAACTCTTCATTAACAAAAAAGTAGTCGATTCTCCAGCCTACATTGCGTTCCCTGGAACGCGTTTTTAAATCCCACCAGCTATAGTGACCACCTTCTTCATTGAACATGCGGAAAGTATCAACATAACCATGGGAAAGGAAAGTATCTATCCATGCCCTCTCCTCAGGAAGAAAACCCGAATGTTTCTCATTCTGTTTGGGTCGTGCAAGATCGATTTCTTTGTGAGCCGTGTTTACATCACCACAAATGACTACATTGTGACCCTTATCCTTGACATCATCCACATATTCAAGGAAAACATCATAGAAAGCCATCTTGTAATCCAGCCTCTCCTTTGAAGAATTACCGTTGGGGAAATATATGTTGAAAAGGACAAAGTTCTCATACCAGGCAATCAGGATCCTGCCTTCATGATCAAAACGTGGATTCCCAAAACCATATTCCACACGTTCCGGTGCAATTTTGCTATAGATAGCAACCCCGCTATAGCCTTTTCTTTCAGCTGCCGAAAAATAGGAATAATAGCCATCGATGTGTTTTATGGATCTGGAAAGTTGATTAGGGTTTGCCTTGGTTTCCTGAATACACAATATGTCAGGAGAGTCTTCCTGAAGCCATTCTACAAATCCTTTTTTAACCATTGAACGAATGCCGTTCACATTCCATGACAATAAACGCATATCACTCATTTTTACTTTCCACCGTACCTGAAGGTTTTCCCACAAGCACTTCGGTTGACTTGATTATGGCAAATACCTTATCACCTTCAGAAAGATCAAGGCTTTCGGCTGCTTCAGCCGTTATCAGGGATGTAAGTACAGAAGGTTCCACTTCGATCTTTATCTTACAGGCGACATCCCCTTTTTCAATTTCCACGATTTTTCCTAAAAGCCGATTTCGAGCTGATAATTTTACTCCAAGATTTTCCCATGAAACTTCATCGGCCATGAGTTCATCCAGATAACTCTTGTTTATTTCGTATTCCGCAATAAGTTTCCTTCCACAATCCGTAAGGAAAGTACCCTGCTTCTTGCCACCCCTTACAGTCCTCACGACATCCTACCCTAGCCTTTCATTTATGCTTTTGATGATTTTCCAGGCGTGCTTATACGAAATGTCAAGCTTTTTGCAAGCTTTCTGCAAAGATCCCTCTTCATCTATTGCACGCAGGATTTCAACCTTGCCCGCACCAAGAACGGGCTTGCCTTCATGCGAAAGCCATACTTTGCTCTTTCTTTCCACAATACTTCACCCCTTCAGGCACTTAAGAACGTCTTCGGGAGGATAGGATAATCCGATCAAACGAGTGCGCCCACGCATACCCTCACCGGAAAAAGTAGCATCCAGATGCTGCAATTCAGCAAGCTTATTTACAATTTCATAAAATCTTGTGTATCCGAGTCCTGTAACTTCATGGAATTGCTCGTAAATGTCCCCTGCTTTTGACCGGCCCATACCGGCTATGATAGCAAGCAATTTTTTCTCATCAGCCGAGAGAGGCATTATCACCCTTTTCAGGTTAAGGAGCCTGGAAGATTCATACGCTTTCTCTACGTCTTCGATCTCAACAGTCCTGCTAGCCCTTTTTTCCGCATTAAGAGCTGACCGTTTGAGGAGATCGATACCTATACGCAAATCACCAATACTGTCAACATAATCTACTACAAGCTCCTGTGCATCTTTAGAAAACACATCGGGATAAAATGCCAGCCGGACCCTAGAAGCTATAATATCTTTTATTTCATGGTAATTGTAGCGTAAGAATTCAATTTCCTCTGGAAGAAAAACTGAACTGACTTTCGGATCAAATCTATAGAGCTTGCCCGTATCACTTACAACAGCTATTACTCCAATTTTTGCACCGAGGAAAAGCTCGTGAGCACGGAGAATGGAGTACATAACCTCATCCGCATGACCTTCGTGAAAAAGATAGTTGATATCGTCAAGGCATACAACCATTACTTTATCCTTCTCGATAAGTCGTTGCACTATTTTCTCAAAAAGTTTCCTGAAGGCGACACCTGAAGAAGGAGGCTCCACATTGAACAATTTTCTGTATATCCTGGAAGCAACTGCAAACCGTGTGGAATCAATCTGGCAGTTTATTTTAAGCACAACCACATCATCAGAGCGTTTTTCCACTTCCTCAAATATTTTGAGGACTGCGGAAGTCTTCCCGGTACCCGGCGGACCTGTCAACAGACAGTTTACAGGTCTCATACCTCCCAGTGCAGGCTTGATACAATAGACTAGAGATTGCATCTGGTTTTCACGATGAAGAAGATCTTCAGGAACATAATCGATTTCAAGTACCTGAGGATCACGGAAAAGTGTCTCATCCCACAAAAGCATATCACGGCTCATCAAACCAATCTCCACATTTTCAGCCAATTATGAAATTCCTGCAAAACTATAATAGCTTTTTCACATATCCGGAGAAGTCCGAAAGCAAAATGAGAGAACATCAAGTTCAGCAGTTTACTAATCATATCATTACCTTATAATCAGCCCCCTATAAGCACACTTAAGTGGACCAAAACGAGAAGGAGGATGATCTCATTAATGGCAAATTATTGCAATATTGTGATTAAACATAATTTCCATCCGAAACCTATATATTATGAAAATACGTATGAGAGCCAGTTTCAGTAGTATGGGCCGGTAGCTTAGTCAGGCAGAGCGATGGACTCTTAATCCATCGGCCGAGGGTTCAAATCCCTTCCGGCCCGCCATCTAACTTTTTTGCACCTCTAATAATTTTAGAATGTTGCATTCCATATTATATTGCATTGCGTAATGGGTTACTGAAAGTTTATTTCGTTAAATGGGATAGAAAATGCTGTTAAATAAGTAAATGGGAACCTGAAAACAGGGACATGGTCGTCGAACATTTCATGGAATTAAAGATGCCACCGGGTATCAAAATTGTTAAGTGGAAATATCTTACCGGTTGTCGCTAATTATGAATTCGATGACGCGAAAAACTTTCGGGGTATTCAATCTTCCGTTGTTGGATGTAGGTTACATCTACACGGTTCCTGTAATTGAATCAAAAAATTATTAAGTCAATGAAGACAAAATACAAACGGCTCTTAAGAAGCCTATCTTTTGCTTTATATCTTATATATGTTATATTCCCTTACCTTACATAGTTACAGGAGATGTTTGAATGCCCAAGGTAAGTGTGGATATCCCTCAAGAACTTCTGGATGATCTTAATGCACACGTAGGTGTGGATAAAAAATTTATTAGCCAGGCAGATGCAATCAGGACGGCTATCCGCAAACTTCTTAATATGATGGATGATGTGGACAGAAGGCACGGCCGATTAAAAGAATAAATCAAAGGGCATTGTTAATTAATAGTTAGTTCTTTATTTTCATATTTCATCAAGAGCAAAATAGAATATTTAAGCATTTCAAGACTTTTCTATAACCCTTTGACTTTATCTTCAGTCTTGGTAGAAAGTGCCTAAATATAGTTTTATAGCCTTCAACAGTATACGTTTCTGCTTTTGAGCGGGTATATATCTTTATAGGGAGGGACTCTGCATATATTTCCTCAGTAATCTGTCATTAATTATCCACCACTTTTGTCTTTAACTTCTTCCAGAGGTTTTTACTTTTTATGCTTTTTTGCTGTCAAAAGAGAATTTGATGAATTTCTTCCCATATCTATCAACAGCAATCCATATCCAGCAGTAGTTTTTTGTTTTAATAAGCTGTCTTCACATCTGGTAACACCAAATAGATATAAATTAATATTTAATGTTATAAATATCAATAACTTTATAACTAATAATTATTATTGTCTGATTTTGGTATTACTATGATCAAAATAAATATTACTGAAAATAATTCTGATGTACGGTGGAAACAGGTATCAATCGCCTCTTCAGCGTTTTTTTTCCTGTTTGTTATGCTATTAATAAACACAGCTACAGCAAGCGCAATGACAGAATTTGCATATGTAACAGATTCTGATGTGCCACACAATATTATCGGAAATGCAACACTTGGGCTTAATGTAAGCAAATATGACTGTATCCCCGGAGGGATGTCGATTGAAGCGGATATCGTATTTGTGGATGTAAGCGCTGAAGCAAACATTACCTACCTATCACAAGAAATCGGCAACGGGAATATTAGCGGAGAAATTATCAGTTTTACGAATAGTTCCGCATTCCTTGCAACCGTCTCTGAAGACGTGCAGCAGAACGCCTCACTTTACTGGACATGGACGGAAGAGAATCTGGAACGGTTACTTGTATATTCCGCCCATGAAGTTGCAGGCAGGGTGGACTTATCACCAAAACCCCCTTTACGCACTTCTATTCTGCTGGTGGTGCTTCCCAACCATGCGACGATACTCAGTGTAGAGGATGAACTTGAAGAGTACGGAATTGACATACGTTTTGCCAACCTCACTGCAATGTCCATGATGGCCCGGGATACTTCCCTTGCACCCTATGTCAATGCGGAGATAGATGATTTCGATGGGGATATAATCCTAGAATATGTAGCAGACTCGCAGTATGATCTCTATAAAGATAGTCTTCAAGCTGCGGGTGATAGAGGGATCAGCGTGCTTGGGATTGGAGGTTTTAGTTCCGCACATTCCTATTACTACAACGTAGACGATGGTTCTGAGGTGCTTAAAACTTTGTTTGACAAATACAGGCCAGGGTATTGGCGTACTGTTCTCCCTGAAAACCTTATAAGGATGTTTGTTTATGTTTCAAATGAGGTAGATGAACGGGAAGATCTTGCTCCCTATGTCAAACCCACAATGATTGTACCACCGGCGGCGATCTATCATCCGGATGCTCCCCCATGCAACTATGAAGGGGATAGTTTTGAGCATCTTTTCACAAACCGGACAGAATACAACAGCTGGTATGAGCAGAGCGGGCATTATACGGAGGGTGCTCCATGGATCGGAATTGCAATGTATTACAGGGATTATCAGGAGGGTAAGCTGCATACCGAGGATGTCATGATACGGATGCTGGAAGAGGACGGCTACAATGTCATAGCCAGTTATGTCCCATGGGGGAGTCCCATTAATACTTTTTACAACAATTCCGATGAAAACCATTGTGTGGATGCCATAATAAGTTTCCTTTTCTTCGGTGCCACAGGGCCGGCGGATATTCTAAGCCAGAGTGATGTACCGGTCTTAAAAGCCGTGAGTCTTTCCTACCAGACATATGCGGAGTGGCAGGCAAACCCCTATGGAATGCACGGTACCGCAATAACCTGGAAACTTGACCAACCCGAAATGGATGGGGTAATAGCTCCTATCCCCGTGGAGGCACAGTTCACAGAAGACGATTATACCCGCTATCCCATAATGGACAGGGTGGATAAACTGGTGGGTACTGCAGAATCCTATGCGGATTTGCGCAATACATCTCCTGCAGATCGCAGGATAGCCCTGATCTACTTCAATCATCCGCCGGGTAAGCAGGATGTAGGAGCAAGCTATCTGAACCTTTTTGAGTCACTTGACGGAATGCTTGCAGCCCTTGAAAATGAAGGATATTCCACACAGCACCTGAATGCCTCAGTGCTGCAGCGAATGATCTTATGTGAAGGTCGCAATGTCGGAACATGGGCTCCGGGTGAACTTGAAGAGCTTGTGGATGCAGGGCTTGCAAATAATTCCATTGTCCTGCTGGATGTTGCAACCTACGAGGAATGGTTTGCCGAACTGCCGTCTCCTATCCGCGATGAAGTTGTTGCGACATGGGGGGAGCCACCGGGGGACATGATGGTGTTGGAACGCGACGGCAACAGGTACATTGTTATTCCTGCGATAAAGGACGGCAACGTCATCCTCACGCCACAGCCTGCCAGGGGCTGGGAGGAGGATGTGGAAAGGCTTTATCATGACCTGAACATTCCGGTACCGCACCAGTACCTTGCGTTCTATCTGTGGCTGCAGCATTCTCCTGCCGAAGGTGGTTTTGGGGCAGATGCAATAGTGCATGTCGGAAGGCACGGAACCCACGAATGGCTTCCTGGCAAGATGTTATGCCTGGACAATACCAGTTATTCCGATGTCCTACTCGGAGATCTGCCAAACATATATCCTTACATCATGGACGGAGGCGGGGAAGGTATACAGGCAAAAAGGCGTGGTTATGCAACCCTTATCAGCCACCTGACACCCCCTATCGCATATGGCGGAACATACGGTGAACTCCGTGACCTGAAATATTACCTCATGCAATATGAACGGTATTCACAAACCGGTTCTACCGAAGGTATGAACAAGACAAAGGAGAAGGTAATTGCCATTCTGGGGAATACCACACTGGACGAGGAGATCGGCGTCGAGATAAATGACAGCAATTTTGCCGAAAGTGCCGAAGAAATCGTGGAGTATATGGAACAGGTAGCTTCCGAGACAATTCCTTACGGGACACACACATTCGGGATAGCGTTGCCAGATTCACATGTTTCGATGTTCCTTGAGACCATGCATACAGATCTCCTCATGAACACTTCCTGTACAATCCTTGGATATAATTATTCGGATGTTTCGCAGGGCGGCCTTGGAAATCTGGAAAACAGAACTGATGCTGAAAATACAAGCAAATGGCTACTCGGTGCTTTCTTCAATAGCAGCGGAAACGATGATTTCAGGGAAACAGTTTCAGAGTACTTCAATATCACCATTGATGCATCCCTCAGTGAAAGGCTCAACCAGACCTATGAAGAACTAAATAGAACAGAAGGTTTGTTAGATCCTTCAATTGAGATGAATTCTTTAATCCATGCCCTTGATGGTGGTTACGTGATACCCGGAGAGCAGGGCGATCCGGTCAGTAACCCGTCAGCTCTCCCAACCGGCTGTAATTACTACGGTTTCAATTCCAAAAAAGTCCCTGATCCCACTACATGGGAGATCGGAAAGGACCTGGCAGATGACATGCTGGTGGATTACTATGAGCTACACGGGCATTTTCCGGATAAGATGGGTGTATCCATGTGGTCTGTGGAAACACTGCGGCATAACGGTGTCGTGGAATCCATGGTGCTACGGCTGATGGGTGCAGAACCGTCTTTTTATTATACCAGAAGCGGTGCTTTTTCCAAAGTCTACAATGATCGGGTAACAGTGACGCCTCTCGATGAGCTGACATTAACCCTTTCAAATGGTACTGTGGTGCAGCGCCCGCGGATAGATGTCGTCATCACAACTTCGGGTCTTTACCGTGACACTCTCCAGTACCAGATGAGGATGCTGGATGTAGCCGTCTGGGAGATCTCGGGACTGAATGAATCTGTTGAGGAGAATTATGTCCGCAAGCACAGTCAGGAGATCGAACAACATCTTCTGGGATTTAATGAAAGCCAGAAACGGGATCTGATGGAATACTACCTGCAGGCTGATCCCGGGTTTGCCGGGGATTTCCCTGAACTTGCAGCCAAACTCTCCAGGCACAGGATATTCGGACCTCCGCCCGGCGGTTATGGTGTGGGCATTGAAAAAGAGATTGAAGCAGGTGGTACGGCATGGGATGCCTCCAATTCCACGGAAGCCATTGGTTCGATGTATATCTTCCGTATGGCCAATCTCTACACCAGTGATGAAGGCGGTAATGTGCATTACCTCGGGAACTATGAGGATATCTTCAGCGAAAATCTCAAGGGAACAGACGTTATTTTCAACAGCCGTTCCACAAGCCTGTACGGCGTGCTGGATAATGATGATTTCTTCCAGTATGTGGGAGGGCTTGCCGTGGCGATTGAACACGTTTCAGGAACTTCGCCTGAGATCAAAGTCGTAAATTTACGGGGCGATCCGGTTGTGGAGCCTTTAGAGGTTTTCCTCGCAAGGGAATTGAGAAGTCGTGCCCTTAATCCTCTATACCTTGAAGGTATGATGGGCTCAGGATACTCCGGTATGAAGGAAATCGCCGAGATCGTGGACAACCTCTGGGGATGGCAGGTGGTGTCACCGGAACTTGTGAAGGACTACATGTGGAACGATCTTTACGAAACTCTTGTGCTTGATCGCAATGAAATCGGCATCAAGGAAGCATTCAACACACAAAACCCATATGCATACCAGTCTGCAGTTGCACGCATGCTGGAGGCTGTGCGCAAAGATTACTGGGATGCCCCTGAGGAAGTTGTGGAACGTCTTGTAGAAGAGTATGTGGAATCCGTTGCTGAGAATGGCGTGACCTGCTGTCACCATACCTGTGGCAACCCCTTGCTCCATGAGTATGTGCATGGTTATATTTCAGCTCCCACCACGCATGTCAGCAAACAGGCAGCCAGCGATTACCTGCAGCTCATGGAGACCGCTACAGGCATGTCAGGTAGTCTTCCTTCCAAGGATAACAATCCTTCATTTTCTGGAAGGGGGGAAGCACGTGTTATCACCGGGGCTTCGGGTAATCAGACATCAGAAGTTGTAAGTGTCACGGGTGCCGGTGAGGAAAATACTCCTGCCAGTCAGCAGTCAAAGAAAGGAGATACTTATGTGGAGGGCTATGAGATGAACCGTGAAACACCTTCAAGCGGTGAAGGCGTTTCCTCTGCTTTTTCGGCAGCTGATGTTTTTGGCACCGTCTTTATTCTGGCAGCCGCAGTTGTCATTATGTACGGATACCATAGAAAAATGAAATGAACTGCCTCTATAGGCAGTTTTATTTTTTAATCAAGCGACAAGTCCATTTTTTTATCGATTGCAGCAGTAAGCCTGTTATCGGATTTTATTGTAACAGAGAAGTATGCAGAATGTTCTTTTGCGGGCTACATTTTCATCAACTGAAAAATGATTTCCGCAAATATGGTATTTTTTCTCTGAATATCATGTACCGCCAAGCAATGCCAAATAAATAAATGGCATTTAACATAAGGTGCTAAAACTTACAATTTTTCTGCCGGAGGCGTTGTATTCAATTTGACGTATTTTACTCCTTTAAGTGCCATAAGACTTTCATCCAGTTCCCTAATATCGTTCCCATCTCCATCAAAAATTATAACTTCAAGGCAGTTTTCTTTATCTAGATGAATGTGTACAGAGGACTTTATAAGGTCTGAATAGTCGTGCTGAATATCAGCAACCGCATTTGAAACCCCTCTTTTGGTATGATCATAAATGAGGGTAATTGTACCCACTCGTCTGCCACTTATGTCATTCATCCATTCATAGTAGTTAATGTAACTGCGGATGGCATCCCTTATCCCTTCGGATCTGGAGGAATAACCTCTTTCCATTATGATGGAGTCAAACTTGTTTAATAGGTTATTAGGTAGTGATACGCCAATTCTCATAAGTTCCGGATCCATCTTATCTTCACCTATCAACTATTGGATTTTTTATTAATAACATTTTGTGTTATGGCATAAACCATGTACGCATATTTCGTTGCATAAATTTATAAACCATGTACGCATATTTCGTTGCATAAATTTATTATCAAAAATCACTTATTTAGTATAGGAGATTGCTATGTCGGAGATTGAAATTAAAGACAAATTATATTCTGGAAAAGCCAAGACTATTTACAAGACAACTGATCCCGATGTTTTGGTTTCACACTTTAGGGATAGCTTGACTGCATTTGATGGCAAGAAAAAAAGTGAGGCAGAGAAGAAAGGTTACTATAACGCTCAAATTTCCAGAAAACTATTTGAAATGCTTGAAGACGCCGGAATAAAAACCCACTATCTTGGTATGCTGGATGATGAGCATATGCTGGTTCAAATGGTTGATATAATCCTTATCGAAGTAATTCCAAGGAACATCGCAGCCGGTTCTATCACCCGCAAATATCCATTTGAAGAAGGTATGCGTTTCAAAGAACCGGTTATTGTGATGGATTATAAGAGTGACGAATACGGTGATCCAATGCTCAATGAGGACATCGCAGTAGCACTCGGCATTGCAACAAGAGAAGAGATTGCTAAAATAAGGGAGCTTGCATTGAAGATAAATGAACTCTTAACTGCATACCTAGAGAAGCGGGGCTTAATCCTTGTTGACTTCAAATTGGAATTTGGTCGCAGGGACGGCGAGATTGTGCTTGCTGATGAGATCTCCTGTGATACCTGCCGTTTCTGGGATGCAGAAACTGGTGAGTCTCTTGACAAGGATGTTTTCAGGTTTGACAAAGGCAATGTTACGGGAGTCTATGAAAAGGTAGCCCGGCGAATAGTTCCTGAGATATTTGAATAATTTTTTGAAAGGTATAATGGAATTCCTGTCACTTCGCATTGACATTTTTTCATTATCCTTACTTCCTTATTAAAACGGAAGAAAAAATATGGGTAAATATGATATTGTAATAATAGGTGCAGGAGCAAGCGGTCTTTTAGCAGCACTGACACTTTCAAAGCATGGAAAAAAAGTGCTGGTGCTTGAAAAAAAGTCACATGTCGGGGGAAATTGCAATAGTTACATGATTGATGGATTCCAAGTTGATACTGGTCCTCATGCAATTACACACCTTGCAGAAGGTCCCCTGAAAATACTGATGGAAAACTACTTTGATTATCTTCCGGTTTTTGAGGACTACGGGAATTATTTTGCCAGGACGGAACAACACTTTGTAAAAGTCCCTTCCAACCTAAAGGAATTTGCCGTATTTGATCCTCTTCCAAAAAAAGACCGCTTACTAATCGCCCAGGCTTTGACAAAGCAACTAACACTTTCAACTTTTGGTTTTGATCTCACCAAACAATCGGTATATGATGCCTTGCCAAAAAACCTCTCTAAGGATACCTATGATTTTGTTGATTCAATATCGCATTTCCTATCCGGAAAATCCATGAAAGAGACTTCTGTGCACAGAATACTGACCGGAAGTAGCTTTGTCAGGGATCGTGTTACTCAGGAGCAGTTTGAAAGTATTGTTGGCAAACACAAGAAAACACCTGTGGAATCAATACTCCGGACTATAATTCCGTCAGAGCATCATGCATCCCTACAAGATCGGATTTACAGTGTATCAAACCAGTTTTCCTCCCTTGGAAGACTTGCTACAAACAAGGCAAGTAATTCTCAGGGTTACCCCCGCAAAGGCCTCAAAGCCTTGCTCAATGCAATTTTATTTTCCCTTCCAAAATCGGTTGAAATCAAGACTGAATGTGAAGTCCGGAAGATATTTGTGAAGGATGGAAAGGTCACAGGTGTGGAGGCAGATGAGATTTATACTGCGGATGTTGTTATTCATACAGGATTTGCCCGCGATTTGCCTTCTATGATAGAAGAGTTGCCACAAGCATATATCGATGAATTAAATGGTATTGTGCATAGCAAAAGCCTTACTTTGTGGCTGGGCTTTGATAAAATACTTGATGAATTTAATTACATAGGCTCTGAAATCTGGTATAAGGAAAATGCCTATTGGGCAATGCCAATAAGCAATTATGATTCCTCACTTGCCCCATCAGGTAAACAGCTTGTGGGATTTGCATTTGCCATGGATGAGGGTGCATCGCAAAATACTGAAATTAAAAAGGCCTATGAGACCGTTTTCACGGCAGTTCCCAATGCTGAGGACCATGTGGAAATGCAGCATGAACAAGTAACGATTCCAGAAAAGGCCTCAGTTACAATTGACGGAAATTTTGCGAAAATAAGAACTCCTGTTAAGAATCTTTATATAGCAGGAACAGATACGGACAGCCGCAGCATGGGGATTACACGTGCGGCTTACTCGATAATCGAATTGTTAGGGATATTAAATGAAGATTCAAACCTTCACTGACATTATCTTCTCAGTATCATCGTTCTGAGACGGTCTGCTGCATGTTCTGCCTTGTCTGCTATATCCCCTGTGAGTTTAACAAGTTCTGTGAGGTGATATACGGCTGCTCCACCAAGCTCATTCTCTGAGTTGAATATCTTCATCATTAAGTTTTTTTCAATAATGTCAACTTCGTGCTCCAGTTCCTCTACTCTTGGAACAAGTGCAAGGGCTTCTTTGACATCTTTTTTTCCAAAGGATGATTCCAGTAAATCCTCAAGTTCGCCTATAAGCAGTTCATATGTGTCAACAGTTTCAATTGTTTTTTCCACAAGCCTCTTAAGCTCTTCTTTCAGATCTTGTGGCACTTCGCACTTTCTTAAAGTCATCCAGAATCCGACTTCTTGGGCGACGTCTGCAATTGAATCCTGTGGTTTGAGGAAATTAAATAGGTCTTCTGCCTTAACTGGAAGCATTATGGATGAAGAAATCTCGCTTCTTATGGTTTGTTTGATGATATCAGCTTCATGTTCGATGGAATCAATCTGCCTGCTATATTCCAGTACTGCATCCATATTTCCTTCACAGTATGCTTCAAATGATTTCTGTAAAATGTAGGTTGCCTCCACACCTTTGCTGGCATGCATAGCTATTGGTTTGAACGGTGACGTTGCAAAAATATCCAGAACTGTACGTATGTAATCAAATTTTTTCATATTCCAATCCCCAATAATATTGTAAAAATGACTGCTGAAGTCAGAGCAGCTATAGGTACTGTAGTGATCCATGATGCTACAATCTTGCCTATCACACTGAGGTCAACGGCAGCAAGACCTCCAGCAAGCCCCACACCAATCACAGAACCCACAAGAGTGTGTGTGGTCGATATTGGAAGGGAGCTATAACTATGCAAAATCACTACAGAAGCGGTTGCAAACTCTGCAGAGAAACCTCTTGTAGGAGTTAGTTCAGTTATCCTTGTTCCGATGGTTTCAATCACTCGGTATCCCCATGTGGCAAGCCCGATTACCATTCCTATTCCTCCTACTGCAAGAACCCATATTGGAACTCCGCCATCCGCGGCACCAAGTGCATTAAGTCCAGCATACAGGGGTCCAACGGCGTTTGCTACATCGTTTGATCCATGTGCAAATGCGATGTAACAAGCAGTCATTATTTGCAGATAAACAAATTTTCTCTCTACATCATGTGGTTCAGTCGCTCTTTGTAAAAATAAGAATCGCACAATTAAGAATATAATGTAAGCAATTATTGCTCCAAGGATCGGGGAAATGAGCCAACTTGCTACAATTTTAGCTAGGATGCTCCACTGGATGTCATTTATTGCGATTATGTCCATCATAGCAGCTATTATTCCAAAACCAAGTACTGCCCCTACTATTGAATGGGTTGTGGAAACGGGTAAATTGTAGAATGTTGCCAGTGTGATCCAGAATCCGGCTGCAAGAATTGCAGCAAGCATTCCCAGTACTACCAGATGAGGATCTATTGTCTTTATTGCATCAAGGGGGACAATTCCCTTTGCAATTGTTGTTGTAACACGTTTCCCGAAAAATACGGCTCCAGTGAATTCAAAAAAGGCTGCAACAATCACAACCTTTTTCAGGGTCAGTGCACCACTCCCCACTGAGGTTCCCATGGCGTTAGCCAGATCATTGGCTCCTATATTCCATGCCATATACAAACCGGCAAGAACTAAAATTATCATGTATGGGTTTAAGTAATCCATTGGAATAACTCCTCAATCTCTGAGGATGAAAACAGCCATTTGCAGATATAAGTTTCCTATATAGTTTCATTGTGCTATATAGATCAATATATCTCACATAGTTAATTCAAAAACTGTGATAATGATGTTTGTTTTTGCAGGAGCTGTAATATTTCGGAGCGACTTTGCCATTCGCTTCGGGGCGTATGGATTCTTTTTTCCATATCCATGAGTGCACCTTCAAGGGTTTCGAATGTTTGTGGTTTTCTGGTCATTGTATTCCTTGCCGCTTCCCTCACCACCCATACGCCAAGAGGAGCCCAGTATTCCGGAGTAATTTCCCGAATCGCAAATATTGCTGCCTGCCGCCTTGTTTTCTGGAAGTGCTCCAAAACCGGAAGCCTGGCGGCATAGTAACCTCCTGCCAGATTTGAATACCCCTTCTTTCCTTTTGCACCTTCCATATCCTGTCCTATCCATGAATTTGCACCGGACCAAACGGTTTTTTTCATCCAGATTTCAAGCAGCTCAAAGGAATAAGTACGGGGGTAAAGCAGAATTTCAAAATGGTTTCCCAAGCATCCACCGCTGAATAATTGTATGTCCTTAACTTCAGGATAATCAAGTGCCTGTTTTGCCAGCTCTTTGCCAATCATATCGTCCGTAGCAGTTATTGCCCATCGTGTTGGTACAAGCTTGCGTTTTTGTCCGAGCAAACCTATTGACAAAAGACGGGTAATGTGTTCGGTACCTATATTTGAATTGAATAATTCGAGAGTCACATCTTTAGCAAGGGCATCGGTGTCATATGCCAGGTAATCAACTTTTGCGGGAACCCTGGGATTCTCTGCAAGGTCAAATTTCTCCACTTTCCCCGAAGGACCCATGGGAGTCATAACTCCATCAAAACTTGTGGTTGCTTTCAGGGGTTTGCTAAACCTTGCTTCCGCATCAACTGGTTGGCTTGAAAGGGCCAACTCCTGTGCTTTTTCAATTAGCTGATTGCTAAGTGGTTGTTTCACGTCAGCTAGTGTGCTTGCGCGCACAAGACTGCAGCGCTGGCGAATTATGTCATCAATTCCCATTTTAAGAAGTTTTTTTGGATCTTCAAGATCCAAGGCATCGTCCCCTAAAACATCAGGTGGAATCATTGGTCCGGCTTTTACCTGCGGATACCCATATCTTCCAACAAATACAGCGGGAGGTGACGCTCCAAAAACATCTTTTTTTCCCTCTTGTAAAAAAGATAGGTTAGAAGTAGTTTTAATTTTCTCAAGAATAGGACATGTCGGCCTTCCGCACATCCCCCTTCCTTTGCACTGGATACATCTGCAATTCAATCATCGTCCACTCCGCATAGGAAGCAATATTCTGCACCGGGTGCGTTTTTGTAAAGCCAGCCAGACTTCTGGACATGCTTGCAGATCTCACACATTTTTTTCACTTTTTCCTTTGGTGTGAGATCGTTGAGGAGTTCTGAAGCAAAAATACTAATCAGATCCAGCGTCTCTTCCGAAAAATCGATGTCTGCACCCCTTTTTTCACTTACATATTGTGATACTGCAGCTCTGGATAAGCCTAGATTTTCTGCGACTTGCTGTTGTGTACACCCAAATTCAACCATCATTACTCTGGCGACTTCTGCACGTATTGCGGGTAAGACTCTCTGGACCATTATTTCACATGTAGGTCGCATTTAACCACCTCTGGTGAATGATTTGGAAATTATCGTTAGCAAAAGAGGCGATTGCAAGAAAAAAACCAATCGCCCTCAAAATCGCTGCCAGCAGCGATAGTTGTTGCTTTCAATTTTCAATTGATTTTGCAGAACAGTTTAAAAACGATGTTTTTAGTCCTTAATCTGATCGGGAGAGAAACCCTTTTCAATAAGTACTTGTTTCATGCGGCCAAGATGATTACCCTGTAATTCAACAGCATTGCCTTTTACTGTCCCTCCACAGGCAAATTTGGATTTCAGATATGTTGCAAGTTCATGAAGATCAATCTCGTTGGCATCAAAACCTTCCACAACTGTCACTTCTTTTCCATACCTACGCCTGTTAACCTTTACGGTAATTCTTTGCTGTTCCTTTGCCACTTCTTCGCATATGCATAGTTCCTTTGGCAATCCACATACAGCACACATTTCTGAACTCATTTTTGGGTATTTCCTCCAATTATAAATGCTTAGCATCTGTACTTTTTATATGTACAGACACTAAGAGTTAACTTCGATGCTATTAATATCTAATGGTAAAATAGTGGCCGCAAAAATGGATGTAGCTTGCAGTTTTCTTGCAAAAAGCCGGGGGTTGATGTTCAGGAGAAGCATACCTGAAGGATATGCTCTGCTTTTTGTGTTAAAGAAACCTGTAAAGGTGCGCCTTCACATGTTTTTTGTACCGTTTCCCATTGATGTCCTTCTTTTGGATAAGGATATGAGAATCCTGGATACTCAGCATTTGAAAGCGTGGGTTGGTTTACTGAAAAGCAAGTTTGAGGTGAGCTATGTGATTGAGCTTCCCGCTGGCACTGTAAATCGCTACAAACTTAAAAAAGGGCAGAAGCTATATCTTATTGAGTGAAGAAGATTATCCAGAAATATTTATCTATATGTCCGGTTTATGTGAGGACAGATTCCAGCTAATAAGAGGCGCCCAGATGTTACCTGACGATGATCTAAAAATCATAACCGAAAAGATGGGAAGAAAACCAAACCTTGTCGAACAGGGTTGTTTTCTGAATCTCTGGAGTGAACATTGTTCTTACCGCTCTAGTGCACCCCTTTTGAAATGCTTTGTAACCGAAGGTGAGAAAGTAATCATTGGCCCCGGAGACGACGCAGCGATTGTGCGTTTTGGCAGGGGGCTGGCACTTGCCATAGGAATGGAAAGCCACAACCATCCTTCCTATGTGGATCCCTTTAATGGCTCTTCCACAGGTGTCGGGGGAATTGTCAGGGATATTATATCAATGGGTGCTCGTCCCATAGCTTTGATGGACCCTCTGTATTTCGGTCCACTGAACACTCCCAAGAATCTCTATCTTTTCGAGCACATAGTCGAAGGCATATCCAGTTACGGAAACTGCATCGGTGTTCCGGTTGTCCGTGGTGAAACTTTCTTTGATGAGAGTTACAGTGGAAATCCCTTGGTCAATGTTGTATGTGTCGGGCTTGTTGAGGAAGACAAGCTTGTAACAGCTACTGCACAAAAAGCCGGGAATAAGATTGTGCTTATGGGATCAACTACCGGCCGTGATGGTCTGGGAGGAGCTTCTTTTGCATCCCGAGACTTATCCGAAGATTCGGAAGCCGAAGATCGTCCGAGTATTCAGGTAGGAGATCCTTTTATTGAAAAGCTGCTTATCGAAGCAACCCTTGAAGCCATCAATAAAGGTTACGTTAAATCCTGCAGGGATCTTGGCGCCGCCGGATTGGCGGGTGCATCATCCGAAATGGCCTCCAAGGGAAGACTAGGCATTCGCCTGATTGCAGATAATGTACCTCTGCGTGAGGACAACATGACAGCCTTTGAAATATTGATTGCTGAATCCCAGGAACGCATGCTTGTTGAAGTAGCTCCCGAAGATGTTGATGCAGTCCTTGCAATCGCCGACAAATACGATCTTAACTCTGCTGTAATAGGCGAGCTTACCGAACGTCTCTATTTCACAGTTGAATTTAAAGGCGAAGTTGTGGCGGATGTGCCTATTCTGCTCCTGACTGAGGGGGCTCCTACTTTTGAAAGACCTTCAACTCCTCCTAAGAAGCGCGATATGGGTACTTCGCCAGAAATGCCGGAAGATCTCAAAAACACGATACTCAAGATTCTTTCTTCTCACAATGTTGCTTCCAGAGAATGGATTTACCGCCAATATGACCATGAAGTACAGATACGTACAGTTGTAAAACCCGGTGATGATGCTGGCATTTTAAGAATTTCAGGAGTCCAGGGAATTGGCATCTCCTGCGGCTGCAATCCACGCCATGTCGGGCTGGATCCGTATGAGGGTAGCAGGGGCGCAGTTGTGGAAAATGCCATGAACCTTGCAATAAAAGGTGCAGAGAGCATTGCTCTTGTTAATTGCCTCAACTTCGGGAATCCTGAGAAACCAGATATTTACTGGCAATTCAAACATAGCATAATGGGTCTTGCAGATGCTGCAAGGGATCTTTCAATTCCGGTAGTAGGTGGCAATGTATCTCTCTATAATGAAAGCGAGGAATTTAATATGGCAATTCTTCCTACTCCGGCTCTTGGAGTTATTGGTTTTATTCCTGATGTTTCACAGGTCCCCTCTTCAACATTCCGTAATGAAGGGGATTCAATTATCCTTGTAGGTACTACAAAAGCTGAGATGGGAGCATCCGAATATCATGATCTTCTCGGTTGCCAGAATGTTGGGCACTCCCCAATTGTTCCGGAAAACTATGCTTCCATTATTTCAACATTGATTTCTGCAACAAGATCTGGTGTTGTTAATGCATCAAAAGATCTGTCATTGGGAGGTCTGGCAATAGCTCTAAGCAAGATGTGTTCTACCATGGGTGCAAAAGTTGATCTTGCGGGCATTTCAGACGGCTTGAGGACAGACGAACTTTTGTTTTCCGAATCATATGCCCGTGCCTTGATTACGACATCAGAACCCGAAAAAGCCGGTGAAATACTGGATGGAGTTCCTCATGCAGTCATAGGTACAGTTGGAGGGAAATCCCTTGAAATAAAGCTTCCCGAAAAGACCCTATCTTTAGGGATTCAGGAAATCAACGAATCATTGCAAAGCCTTACAAAAATGATGATGGAATAAATTATAATTCAGACCAGTCGGGTTACTTCCTCCATGGTCTCAATAAAAACATCCACTTCTTCTGATGTATTATAGGGGCCGAATGAAGCCCTTACAGTGCCTTCAAGTCCCATATGCAGGATTCCCGGCATTGCACAATGATATCCGCTACGGACACAGATCCTGCGGGTTTCGTCAAGGATCAGCGCAACATCATGCGGGTGCATTCCGTTAAGGTTGAATGGGACTACCGGTGCACGATCTTCAGGGCCGTAAACATCAATTCCTTCTATGGATGCAAGTCCTTTTGCAGCCTTTTTTGCAAGGTTCTTTTCATGGGCTTCGATGTTTTCAACACCCAATTCCTGCACATATTCCACAGCCCTTCCAAGCCCGATTACCCCGGGTATGTTCGGTGTACCTGCTTCAAAGCGGGATGGAGCATTATCAAGTTCATACCCAGAGGCAGTGACGGAAGTGACAGCCCCTCCTCCAATATTAAGTGGCTTGACGAGGTAAGGATCTTTCATGCAGAGAATGCCGGTTCCCTGTGGACCCAGCAGCGCTTTGTGTCCGGGAGCAGCAAAGAAATCGCACCCGATTTTCTCAAAGTCTACAGGCATGTGACCGGCAGATTGTGCACCATCTATAACCGATAGTATTTCCCTTTCTTTTGCCAGTTTACAGATGGATTTTACGTCCATTACGGAACCAAAAACGTTGGAAACATGTGTTACTGCGATTAATTTTGTTTTATCGGTAATTGCTTCTTCAATTTTTGCTGGGTCAACTGTACCTGTTTCATCAGGTTCAACAATTGTCATTTCAACGCCCTGCTCCCTGAGTCTCATCCATGGCAGCAGGTTTGAATGGTGCTCAACAAGGGTTGTGATAACATGATCGCCCTTTTCCCAAGAAAGCCCCTGAGCTACAATATTGATGCTCTCTGTAGTGTTTCGGGTAAATATAGTATTTTCTACAGGAGCATTCAGGAACCCTGCAACAGTTTCCCTTGCATTCTCGTAATGTTCGGTTGTATAGCGTGCAAGTCTGTGTGCTCCTCTTCCGTGATTGGCAGCATATTTGAAAAAATAGTCTTCCATTACCCTAACTGCCTGTATAGGGGTTTGGGTTGTAGCTCCATTATCAAAATAAATAACATCTTTAAGAACCGGAAAGTCTTCCCTTATGAGATCAATATCATACATGGAAAACAGTACGGTTCAATTAATAAAAAAGGTTTTTGCAGGTTATTTTGCCTGCATTCCCCCTACAATGAACTGATAGAGTTCTTTTTCATCCTCGTTAAGTTCATCTTCTGTTTTTCCGTTTACCACATTGTGGTATGACGGAGTTCTATTGCTACACATCTCATATTTTTTAGATATATTTCTCATTAATTTAGCCTCCTGTCTCTTCAACAGTTAAAAAACAATATAGGGTACATTCAAATCCCCTCAAACCCTATGGATTATGATATGTTGTTGAACACTCCATCATGTGCTTATCTTATTTATAATTTGTGATAGATATATTGTCGTAAAGGTTATAACAGATGCAAGAAACTTTCCTCTCATGTCATCTATCTCTATTGATCATTCACTTTCATATATCAAGGGTACCCAGCGGGTAATGACTGGGGAAGAAACCCTTGAACTCATCCAGTCTGGTTTGGATAGTATTGGTGTTACAAGGGTTGCCAATATTACCGATCTGGATCGTGTAGGTATCCCGGTTTTTTCAACCATAAGACCAAGTGCTGCAGATGGTGCTATTTCGGTTTATTCAGGCAAAGGAGTGAATCTTGAGCAGGCTCGTATTTCAGCTATAATGGAAAGCTACGAACGCTGCCTTGCAGAGCGAGTGGGCATTAATGCAAACATTTCTGAAAATATAGATGCTGAGGAATTCATTGAGGCTACTGAAGTTGCTGCTGAAGAACACGTAATAGTAAAACCAGCCTCCCTTTTATTGCCTGAGCCTCTTGGTGCTGGGTCCCTTATAGAATGGACACAGGGGTTTGATCTGCTTTCAAATGAGGATGTATTTGTTCCTTCCAATGCCGTGTACCACCCATATAATTCCCCGGGTCGTTCAACGCACCTTTTCAGGAGTAATACCAATGGGCTTGCAGCAGGTAACGTTATGGAAGAGGCTCTTTTGCACGGAATGCTTGAAGTAATTGAAAGGGATGCTCTCAGCATAGCTGAGTTTAATCGTAATCCCGGAAAAGAACTTCTTTTATCCGAGGAAGACGGCATAAACTATGAGCTTTTCTCCAAATTTCAGAACGCTGGTGTGGAAGTGAAACTCTGGGTTGTAAATCATGATACTCCGATTACAACTGTAGTTGTGGCAACAGATGACCTTCAGCTTAAGGATCCTGCATTACTCGTAATGGGTGCTGGTGCACATCTTGATCCTGCAATTGCAGTCAGCAGAGCATTATCTGAGGCTGCCCAATCCCGAGTGGTGCAGATTCATGGGGCACGCGAGGACACTGCAAGGGAACAATTTGTCCGGCAGATTGGTTATGATCGTATGAAGAGGATGAATCGCTTCTGGTACGAGGACGGTTCCGAAACAATAACCTTGAACAAATTGAATGATCTGTCCGCTTCCACTCCTGCAAAGAACATTAATACCGTTCTTAATCATCTACGGAAAATCACGGACAGGGTTATTGCAGTGGATTTAAGTAGAAGTAGCATTCCTGTACCCGTTGTCAGGATAATTATTCCCGGTTTTGAGCAGTATACCCTTGACAGAGAACGTTTGGGAAAACGGATACGTCTGGCAGGTAAGAGGAAAGGCTTGTCACAGGATAAGCCATGGAAACGCAGGCCGAGAGTATGAGTAATAAAGCCTTGATTTTTGCTGGAACGAGTATCTCTTTTGAAGAAGCTCGCAGTATTCTGGATGTGGATTACCAGCCTCCTGTGCGCAGAGGAGACTTGGGCAAAATTACTTCCCGATATGATATTATCGGCATTATTGACGGGATTTTTTATGACAGGGCTGCCGTCGGACATCGGGAAATCCTTGAGGTTATGAAAAAGGGAACAACCGTAGTTGGAGGTTGCAGTATGGGGGCATTGCGTGCCTGTGAACTTGACCGTCACGGGATGATAGGGAGTGGAAGTATATATGGCTGGTACCGTGACGGTGTTATTGAGGATGATGACGAAGTGGCAGTGGCTACAAATCCTGATACTTACGAACCTATCTCATTACCTCTTGTGAATATCAGACAGACTTTTCTGGCGGCTATGGATGAGGGCTTGATTGATAATAATGAATACGAATCCCTGATGAAGATTGCAAAAGCGATGCATTATTCCCTGCGAAGCTATCTTGGAATTATTAAACCTGCTGAAAAAGAAGGAAAGCTGACCCCACAGCAGGCTGGAATACTGCTGGATTACTGCAAAAACAATGAAGTTGATGTTAAAAAAGAAGATGCAATTGCAGTTATTCGGAAAGTCGGGGAATTGCTGGGGGAGTGATTTCACTGCCCAAAATCACAATACGCGTGATCAATTTTTCCGCAAACTCCCATTCTGGGATGTCCCATGGAACTACATATCCTGTCAATTGCTTTTTTTGACACATATCCTTCAAAACGGGAAGCTTCCCTGCAGGCATCTTCTGATTCGAGCCCATGTTGCTTTAGCATCAGGCTCAGTATGCGGTGTCTGTGTATGAGGAACGTTGCGTATTCTTTTCCCATTTTTGTAAGTTTAACTCCCCTGTATGGGATATGATCAACATATCCTGAATTCGAAAGTTCGGTTATCGTTTTGGTAATAGTGGAAGGATCTACATTAAAGTGTTCAGAAATTTCATTTGTACGAATCCTTGCATCCTTCTGGTAGAGGTACTTGAGATAATCTATTTTTCTCGGTGAAAGTTCAAGCCCGGTAATTTTTTCCATGGATAAAGGAGAAGCAGGTGGTTATTTAAAGCTTTTTGAGAATTACGGTTCTGTAGATTTCTCATGAGAATTATGAGATTACAAATATAATCACTGAGAACCATGGGATTCACAGAGTATTCATTCTCTGTGTTCTCGAGACCTATACTAATAATGATTTATGTGCAAAGTACAGGCTTTTCTGCAAAAACGATGTTATAACAGCAGATTCCTTGCAAAGACCTCCCAGCCAAAAAGTGTGGTTAATCCAACTGCAGCAAGAATTAGAAGTTTCCACCTGCTCTTTTGTTCAAGTTCCGGGGAACCGCTAATGCGTATAAGCACAATTTTATTCAAAATACTGATAATTCCTGCAATAACCGCAATTTCTGCTGCTGTAATATATGAGAGGTTTCCGTTAACCGCCAAAGCTGCCAGAGACGCTGTCACTGCCGAACTGCTGACAACTCCGCCTATAGCAAGTGCATATATTCCATATGTGCCCAGATATTTGCTGACAAAAATACCTACTAACTGAAGAATGAGAAAAACTGCACCAAATTGAAAGGCAGGTTTCAGTCCAAAAGGCGATTTGAGTTCAAGTGGTTCAGTAACAGTTCCACTTTTTTGTTTCCCGGAAAAATACAATAATCCTACAACAATTCCCATCAGGATGTGTGGCGGCGCCATGAAGTATGCAACCATGCCGCTGGTATCTACTATAAATGCAATAACCAGATTACTTATCAGCATTGAGAGGGTAGCCAGTAATACGCCGATGTAAAATGAGTTTATGAGTCCTGTTTTTTGTTTTGCAATCGCCGCCAGGGCTACCACAGTGGCATCACTACTGACAAATCCTCCAAGGAATCCTGAATAGGCAATTCCTCCCTCATAACCAACATATCTCAGTGCGAGATAGCTGACAAACCCTATAAACATCACAAGTACAACAATAAATATCGTTGCCTTCAGATCTATGATTCCAAATACAGGTTCTGAAGGCGCGAGGGGGTAAAGAATAAACGCAACCGCCAGAAAACGCAGGGCACTGAGTAGTTCATCATCTGTGAGTTTTTGTGCAAAGGAGTGCAGCGGTCTCTTTTCAACAAGGAGGAACGTGATTATTACACTGCTGATTATAGCAAAAAGGAAGTAATTGTTAGCCACAAGGATCCCAAGTAGAAATGTACAGTAGAGGGCTATTGCATTTGTCATCCCAAGCCTTCCACGAAGGGTGTAGGTGCGGTAGATTAGCGCAGCTGCACAGATTACGATAAGAAATGCTGCAATCAGGAGAATCTCGAATCCTATAAAAGTTCCCACAAATGCTGCAAGCATTCCACTGACACAGGTTATAGCAAATGTCCGGACTCCTGCAAAAACTTCATGATCGGCTTTGCGGTGTTCTCTTTCCACACCAACCAGTATTCCTATCATCAATGACAGGATTAGTTTCTGCAAAAAATCTGAAAGTGCCGGATCAATTCCCGGTAGTATGAAGTCCGTTTCCCCACCCCCTTAAGGAAAAGACCTCTGTATCAGCCCAAAATATCTTCTTCAACTTCCTTTTTACCAGCTTCCAGTTCCTTTACCTGCTCTTCATCGTAGCGTAATAGCATTGTCTGGAATTCGCCTACATGGGTCTTTTCTTCTTTTGCAATGTCCAGCAGAATTGCTTTCATCTCATCAGTTGTTGCAAGTTCTGCCATCTGCTCATAAAGATTAATAGCATCAAGCTCTGCAATTATACCTACACGCAAAATCTCCTTATCAATATTTTCTCTACCAATAGTGGCAAGGTCTATAGGAATTCTGGATAACATTAGATACACTCCTCTTTAAAAATATGAATGTGCTAATATATATTTTTGCTGCATTATTTCACTAATTCCTTTACCAACCCATATCAGCATTAAATGAAGTGGTGATCTGTATGATGGCTGCTATTTGGACTGGATTTGAATTGGACTGGCAATGTGTGCTTCTCTGGTATTTAAGATCGGGGAAATGACTCAGAACACAATGGAATATCCTGCATATATGGGAGTATATCTGTTGCCATAGAGGGATTTGAGATCTTCTATTCTTCTGGTACAATGCCCGGCGGCAATATATTTCATATTCTCAAGCAACTGGATTTCATCCAGTGAGTGCAATCCGCCCAGAACCCCGACAATTTTCCCAAAAGAACTGGCAACCTCCAGAATAGGACTAAGTCCGGGATGGGCACAGCCGGTTATAACAAAGATTCCGCTTTTTCCTTTGATGATCAGAGATTGTTCGGGAGTCTTCTCTCCAAGTTCTCCGCTGCTGTAAATCCCCTGGATTATTTCGCATGCATTTGTAACTTCAGCAACTTCGGCATGAATGGATATTTCCTTCTTTAGGTTAGGGGAAAAGGACGAAGGAACATAAACTTTCAGGTTTCCGGCAGCGTGGAGCATGTGGGGAACACCACCAACATGATCCCAGTGCTGATGTGACAATACAAGTATATCAATTGTTTTGGGGTTGATTCCAAGAATTTCAAGATTTTCCAATAATGCCTGACCGTCCCATCCTGTGTCAAAGAGTACTTTATTACTCCCTTGTTCGACCAGACAGGAAAATCCCCATCCATTGTTTAGTTTTCCATTTGTTTTGTTGTCATCCACAACTGTAATTTTGGGCATTTAGTCCGCCAGCCCGAATTTATTCTTTAGATAATAACGTGAATAGATGACCCCAACAGGATTGTGCGCAAGTACCCTATCTTTCACAAGCAGTGTGGTTACCGGAGCAATACTATTTTTGGTAAATATAATATCGTGGCCCATGCAAAGCCCGACAATAATGTTTAGTTCTGTCTGTTTCTCATTAAGGAGTATTGCCTGTGCCTTCGGGTTACATGTTACTTCAAAATTTTCAGGACTTATCTTTTTAAGATTAAACTTTTCTTTCTGAATGCCACATACCTTGCAACAAACAGAAAAGACTTTAAAATCTTTTTTGAGTATTTTTGCAATAATTCCGGCTTCATTGGAGAGGCCAATACAGAATGCAAGCCCAATTCGTTTGTATCCCATCTCCTTTGCAAAGAGGATCAACTCTTCCAAACGAGTTTTTTTCATGTAGTATCGGGCTTCAATTTCTGATGCAGCTTTCATGAGTGCCTGTTCATCCTCTGTATAGGCAAGGGTTTCAGTGATGGTGGTACAGTCTTTTCCTTCTCTGCATTCCTTATGGGTACAAGAAGCGCATTTCATAATTTGAGAACCTCCTTTACTTTACTCCACATTTCCTCTATGTTGGAGGTAAATGTATTTGAAGCATATTCAACAACAGTTTTCCCGACTATCATAGCTTCGGTAGGTATCTTATTAAAAGGCAACTTCCCAACAATCATTGCGTTGTGGGAATTAGACATTGCTTCGATCTCTCTTGCCATTTCTTCGTTAATATCATACTTATTAATACAGACAAGGGCAGGTATGTTGAAATGACTGGTGACTTCCAGTGCTCTCTCAAGATCGTGGATGCCTGAAATAGTAGGTTCTGTAACTATCAATGCAAGATCAACTCCCGTAAGCGTTGCAATTACAGCACACCCAGTTCCGGGGGGTCCGTCAATCAGTATGAGATCCGCCTTATTTTCTTCTGCCATACGAATTGCAATTTCCCGTACTACCGCAATGAGTTTTCCGCTTGCGTCCTCTCCAATTCCAAGTTTTGCATGGGCAAGCAATAATCCCAGACGAGTTATGGATTCATACGCTTCGCCTGCTTTATTCGTTTCCATGGATATGGCATCTGAAGGACATACATATTTACAGACGCCACACCCTTCACATTGGAATGACTCAACGCAGAAATTATCGTTTATGGCATCGAAACGGCAGTGTTTTTTACAAAGACCGCATTCTGTGCACAATTGATTATCTATGGATGCCACAGAAAGCCCATAAAAATCATGTTTTGAGAGGATCTGTGGATTAAGGAGCAGATGCATATTTGCAGCATCCACATCACAATCTGCCACAACGGCATTGTTTGCAAGTACAGCAAATGAGGATGTTACAGTAGTTTTTCCTGTACCCCCTTTGCCGCTGATTATAGCAAGTTGTTTCATTCAATAATCCTCTTTATTTGTTCGTACATTTCCCGGAACTTTTCTTTCCAGCCGGGCAGCTCTTCTGCAAAGGGGATCCCCTTGGAATACATTTCAGCAATCCTGCGATCATAAGGTATCCTGAGAATTATAGGAATATTCTTGCTTTTGCAAAACTCCTCAACTTCAGAATAACCCTCTGCGTCCTGATTAATAATTATGCCTGCAGGAATACTCATTTTCTCGACAACTTCCACGGCAAGTTTAAGATCATGTAGTCCAAATGGTGTTGGTTCGGTTACCAGAATGCAGTAATCCACATCTTTAAGAGTGGTGATCATGGGGCAGGCAGTTCCCGGGGGTGCATCAAGGATAATAGTTTTATTTTCATCGGCATAGCACTTGAGTCTTTGAATAAGGGGAGATGCCATTGCATCTCCAATGCAAAGAATTCCGTGATAAAAATCAAGTCCATTACCGGATGATTTTTCAATGTATCCAATATTACGGCCAGTTTCAGTTATCGCTTTTTCCGGACATACTAACTTGCATCCACCACAGCCGTGACAGAGGGATTCAAATACCATCACTTTATTTGGAAGGGCTGCAAGTGCATTGTACTGACAGAAAGCAACACAATCACCGCAGCAGTTACATAAATCATCATCAATTTGTGGTACTAAAATACTTACATCTTCCACCCTGTCAACTGATTTTTGCAGGAAAAGGTTGGCGTTTGGTTCCTCAACATCACAGTCCAAAAGCTGAATATCCTGCAAGGACAATGCAAGATTTACAGCTACTGTGGTTTTTCCGGTGCCACCTTTCCCGCTGGCTACAGCAATTTTCATGTTAGTTTTTCCGTGTCAGTGATCATGTCCGATGCAGGCATTGTTCATGCTGGCCAATTCGAGTTTTCCGTTCCTCCAGGCATTGAAAGCTTCAGCAACAGTTCCTTCTGCTCCTACAAATACTTCGATTCCGTAACTCTCAAAAAGCTGAACTGCTCTTCTTCCAAGCCCTCCGCAGAGCATAACATCCACTCCTACTTTTGAAAGTTGGTCTGGAGGTACGCCTACACCACCCATATGTTCACTGGTGTTAGGGATCACTTCCACTTCTTCGGTTTCGCTGTCTATTATGGTGTAATTTGGAACTTTCCCGAAATGCTGGCCTACCATTGAGTCCAGCCCCCCAGTTCCCATTGAAGGTACACATACTCTCATATTAATATCTCCTTTATTTGATGTTTTTATCGATTATTCCTGCCTCATTCCGGTATGAGATGATGAATTTGGTCTGGAAAGCTTTTCAAGTCCCTCTGCCCCCTCAGACAGATACTTTTTTACAGCTTCAGCCACTGTGTTTCCATGCATTTCAAAAAGCTCAACTCCTGCTGCTGAGATTACCTGATGCGCATTTGGTCCAATGTTATTGACAAGCAAAACATTTACGTCATGGTTTATGATTTCCTGTGCAGCCTGTATTCCGGCTCCACCGGTTGCTGAACTAGCCGGATTCCGGAAAGCAGTTGTATCCATATTTTCAGAATCTACAATCACAAAGTAGCTACATCGGCCAAAGCGATCATCAATATTTGAGTTTATATCTTCTCCTGATGATGGTACGCATATTTTCATATAGATTGCCTCATTGTCCCATATGTGTAAATGTATATAAAAGTATCCCACAACTCTATTATATTTGTACTCTTATGTGCTAAAAACCATTGACTTATATTATGGTAGAAAATTGTTTTATTTAGACAGAAGAATACCCATCCCACATTATGTTGACTCTTGCGGAAGCTATTGTTGTCGGTCTTGTGCAAGGAATAGCAAAATGACTTCACGTCAATAGAGAGCCTCTGCTGCGTGGTCATTCTATATCTCGACAATTGAGCTGAGTTTTTACTAATGAGCACCCCAGCAGTAATGATTGTGATGGCAGGACTTACGGTAACCGGGAGCGTCGAAGTTGATCAGGGTGCTCTTGTGGCACTGCTGTGCTTTTGTATCTGGATATATTACAAATAAGTCTCCTAAAACTTTGCAGCAAAAGTAGATTTCTCTATGATCTGTATTGTTTTAGGTCTCCTCAGCATTCTAGCTGCCGGGATATGAAGAAAGAAAATAAAAAAAGAAAGAAAAGAAGGACCTTAGTAGGTCCAGTTCTTTGCACATTCAATCATTGCCTGAAGGTTGACTGTTGGGGTCTGGCTCACAATACCACAGCCAGGTGCGAGCAGTCCAACGCCAGCTTCCAGAGCTTTTTGTGATTCTTCCTTGATTGCTGCAACGTTCTCTTCACCGGAGTTCCAGAGCACGCTGACAGGGTCAAGGTTACCAACGATAAGTGCTTTGTCAACGTTTGCGACTGCTGTTGCTACATCAACATTCTGATCAATACTGATTGCGTCGACACCACAGGTTTCCATGATAGAAAGACCAGGGGTTGTGTCACCACAAATGTGAAGTACGGATGGGACACCTTTCTCGTGAAGTGCATCAACAAGCTTGGTGTGGTAAGGTATGACAAACTTCTTGTAGAACTCTGCACCGATAAGTGAGTAGCTTGCAGTTGGATCAATGATTGAGAAGGTGTCAGCACCATTCTCGACCTGTGCAAGTGCATATTTAATACCGAATTCGGTTGTGAAGTCCATGACAGCCTTACCGAACTCCTCATCGGTCATGATGCTCATAAACCAAGAATCTCCGGTGAGATGCTGTGCAAGGGAGAAAGGACCGATCATGCTACCGATGATTGGGAGTTCATCGCCATATTTGTCAGCGAGAATATTAATTGCTTTTAGCACTTGTCCTATCCTTTTGGTTGTGATGTCATAGTCCTTGTGATCTTCAAGGTCATCCACTGAATTAATTACGTGACTGATAACGGATGGCTGTTGTACCTTCGTACTTGGTTTGATACCACAACCAAAGAATTCTGCTTCAGCAGTGATGTCAAAAGGTACACGAACTGCTTCAAAACCGACAATTGTGTGGGCTGCTTCTGCAAGAGTTGCCATCTTTTCCGCATTTTCGTGTGCTTCTGGCCATTCTGCCCCACAGGCGTCCATTTGCTCGACTGTGCCTGTCTGTGTAACACAGATTGCAGGCATCCTGTCAACTTCCTTGTGTGCAAGTACGCGTGCTAATCTCTCTTTTGGTGTATATTCATCCATAACCTTAAACTCCTCTAAGTAAGTTCAATTTAAAAGGTAATGTGGCTATGCATTTAGCATATATATACCTTTTCATATTAAAAATGCATAGTCAATGACGTCTACTAATACCGTTATTTAGATCACTGAATATAGCATTGCAGCTACCCCGATTACAAGGGGTTCCATGACAAGGTCGACACCCTTCCTTCTTCCAATTTCTTCCGGCAGCCCACATGGAATGCCGGGAGTGGAAACAAGACACCTTTCTGCAACCATCCCTTCGGAAATTGTGTTTGGATTAGGAGTTGCTTCAAGAACCATAGAGAATTTTCTTGTACCATCACATCTGTAAGGTATTACCCCAAGCTCTTTTTTCGCCTTCTCCATGATTTTTTTGTCTGGGTCACATGCATATACAGTAAACCCCTTGTTCACCAGATGCTCGGCTCCAGCATAGCCTACCTTACCCATCCCAATTACGAGTATTTCTTTTGAATCGGCATGAATATACCTAGAGGCAATTTCAGCATATATAACACCTGTACAAACGTGGTTTGTGGCAATTTTCCCGTTACGAAGATTATGGGCAATAAAAATATGATCGTCAGCCATGAGAATTATGTCGGCTTTTCCAGTGATTGCTTCGTAGTAACCAGTGATATCCGGGTGTTTTGTGATGAAACCGTCCATTCCAAAATAATCAGTAATGGCCAGCAATGATGCTGAAAAGTTACTGATAATTCCGTTTCCTGAGGTAATCGGTATTATGCCAATTCTCTCATTTCCAGGATTTGTTCCGTAAATGGCATGGCAGATTTCCGCAATGTCCATGCCTGTATTCTTCTTTATAATCTCATTGTTGTGGTTGAGTTTATCCAGAAGGTTTTCCAAATCTTCCGGTGTAAGTAATGCCATATCTTATCCTCCTTTACTTATCCATATCTTTCCTGATGATCTTAATTGCTTCATTGTGAACATTCTCGACTTGCTTTGAGGAATAACCTGTGCAAATCAGGGTGTAAATTGTGTGTTTTCCGGTTGATTTGAAGATCTCAATATTATCACCTTCAAAAAGAGGGAAATAATCTTCACCTTCCGAAAACAAATGTTCTCCTGTAGGTCTCAGGCTTTTGCCGTTAACCATCAGGTGTTCGTAAATACAATGTTTAAGAATCTGAGGTTTAACATCGGGTACTTTCGCGCAGAACGCATCCATCAGCCAGGTTAGTAGGTTAATTCCGCTACTATGGTAGACAACTGTTGGAGTCTGGCTTGGAAATCTGGCATCAATTTCGATTACACGAATGCCTGATGGTGAAGCTATTGCTTCCACGTCCATTATTCCTTTCAGGTTCAGATTGCTGGCAAGCCGGTAACTGATGTCTCTGAACTCTTCATCGGTATTCATCGGGGTTACTTTGTAACAATCATACACGTCATCAATATGTACCTGAGTCTGCTGACCAATTGCATACTTGTCTCCGTATCCTACAACTTCAAGGGATATTACGGAGCCAGTCAGGTATTCCTCTACGAGCATTTCAGGCCCAATTTGTGCCAGCTCTTCCTCGGTTTCAATTATTCTTGCTCCAATGCTGCTGCTCATGCATGGAGGTTTGACAAAATACGGGGGTTTTGAAGGTTTGTCGCATGGAGTCGGAACACCTATGGAAGCAAAGTATTCCTTTGATCGTTTTTTGTCCATGCTCACATGGTATGCCTCAAAATCAAATAGTAAGGGACATTCAAGTTCCTGAACAATTCTTTTCAGGAAAAGAAGGGTGTCCAGATTTTCGTTCGTAGGAATGATGGCAGAAACTTCCCGGGAAAGTTCTATGAGGCGAGATGGCTCTTTTGTTATATCAAAACAGAATGTGTAATCTACGACATTACGTATTAAAGCTCGGGGATTTTTGTCCACCAGAACAACTTCCATTCCGGCTTTGTGAGCAAGGTAGGCTACTTCGAAGCCCTGCAGCTTGCCCCCTATCAGACATATTGTATTCATTCTACCGGCTCAGTATCATGTTGAAATCTTCCTGTTTCGCAGGCTCCATTCCCATGGATTCAAGTCTCTTTATCACACTATGTACATCCCTATCCCTCTTCGCGAGGTTTCTGTCGTAATTAACAACACCTTCAAGGGATGATCCCGAAGGTATGATGGAGGTTACAACATTTGCTCCGGCATTGAGGCGGTGAACCATTCCGTCAATCCCTTCCAGATCAAGCGATGCAGGAATCAGACGGTTTGGGAACATAAGCCTTAAAATGGCGATTATTTTCAGTTCGGATTTGCTTGAACCCGGCACCATTTTTCCAAATGGAGTGCCTTCCTGCGGAACAAATGTCATGACCCTAACCATATCTGGATCTGATTTCTCCAGTCCCTTTAAGGATTTGAAAGTAGATTCTTTGTCTGGTTCGACTTCTGTCAGTATCCCGTCTTCAATACACATTCCGGCTTTACGTGCATAATTCCGGCAATTGACACGTTTTTCAAATGATTGACCAACCCTTAGCCTTGCAAATAGTGCGGGGTCATAGGTTTCCTGATAAAGGGCAAGAAAGTTTGCACCATTTCTCCTCAATTCTTCAAGGACTTTATCCTCAACAACTCCCGGAGATATCATTATTGGAAGACCCAGAATTTCCTTTACTCTCCTGACGACTTCCACAAGCCTTTCCGGATGGTTGTGATAATAGGGATCTTCTCCCATGGTAAGATCCACCATGTGAATGGGATCTCCCTTAAGAGCCTCGCACACCTTTTCGATTTCGTCAGGTGTCAAGCGATACCTATTGATGTCGTTTTTACAGTGATAATAGCAGAATGCACAATTATTTTTGCAGTAAGTGGAAAAATAGACAAAACTGTACAGGAAAACCTTGTTCCCGAAATAGTGGTTTCTTATTGATCTTGCAATAGAATAAAGTTTTTCTAAGATTTCATCATCTTCAATATTAAGCAGATCCCGGATATTATCATCTGACAGCTTTTGCCCATTAATGATGGATTCTGCAAAATTGTCAAGTTCTTCCCGACTCATGTCCTTTAACATTTGATTACCTCAGGTTCAGGTTAATTCCGTTATAATATGTTTCAGATCTGCTCCCACGCTTGATGTTACTGTAATTATGCTTGACCTTAAGCAACCTCTCCAATCCAAATCCAGCTCCCATCCAGGGTTTGTTAATTCCCCAGTCAATATCCATGTCTATAGGACCTATAACAGCCGAGGAAAGCTCAAGATCCCCGTGCATGATATCAATTGTGTCTCCGTATACCATGCAGCTGTCCCCTTCGATATCATAATCTATTCCAAGGAACCCAAGTAATTCATCAATGATTGCTATCAGATTCTCATGGTTGCATCCTGATCCCATCTGGCAGAAATTAAGCATGGTAAACTCTTCCAGATGAGCACTGCCATCTGATTCCTTCCTATAGCATGTTCCGATTTCGAATATCCGTACCGGATCCGGAAGAATCTTGTCGAATTTGCGTAGGTAGTTGTATAATCCTGGTGCCAGCATTGGGCGCAGGCAAAGCTTGTTATCTACACGAAAAATCTGTTTTGAGAGAGGAATATCTTTTGTAATTCCCATCCTCTCAATATACTCCTCTGGTATCAGTATAGATGTCCTTACCTCCATAAATCCGCGCTCAACAAAAAACATGCTTAGTTTGCGTTCAAGTTGTGCAAGACCATGTTCCCTATTTTCTTCGTACATCTTTCTGAGATCTTCCCTTCGCTTTTTGACGAGGATGGATTCAAGTTCCTTGAATTCCGGAAGTTTCTCAATAAAAGACAAATCATCTGCCGGAGTCAGAAGGGCTTTAATTCGTTCCTTTTGCGAATCAGTATATGGAATTCTTTTTATACCCTTCTTTTCAGTAGTTGGTGCAATAGCAACTGAACCAGTATTTGTATGTACTACTGATTTGACAACTGTTGAAGCTGGCTTAGTTTTCTTTTTTGGTGCAGAAGTTGAAGATATAACGCGAGCGTCTCTATTTTTACTAAAATCCTTTTTGACAAAACGAGTAATGAGCTCTTCAGAAGGTTTGCAGTGTTTACATGCCTTACGATACTTATTGTACCTGAGCATTCTTGCACCGCGACTCCTGCGCGAATTTCGGACGGTAATTGTTTTTCCACAATCAGTTGTAATATGTATGAACTTCGTAGACACTTTGAAATCCCTGATACTATGAAGTAAGCCATTGCGTGATATCCATACTCCATTGGCTTCGATTAATGCATCCAGGGTTTTTCTTTCCATAGTATATTGCTCCGACTACAGAGGGTAAGATTTCCAGCTACAAGTCTTGGTGTGTCTACTTCTGCATCATTTTTGTGCCATCTCGATTTTCTTGGCGGAAACCCCGGGAATCTAACCCGGCTGAATGGATCTAGAGTCCATTTGATCTACCTGATCAGGTTTCCATGACGGCTGTTTTATCTTGAAGGATATATTTAAGATTATGGGTTTTGATTTTTCATATCCAATCAAACTAAATACATATATATATTAAACATAAAAGGAACAACTAAAAGTTGCTTTAAAAACGATCAGTTCTTGTTTAAAATAAGGAACAATGACATGGATGAGGATCTTCTCATGCTCCCACTTAAAGAAAATATACTTGCTCTTACACCTCCTTCACATGGAGGGCTTATACGACATGCATCCCAACTATACTCAATTCCTGAAGATGAAATCTTGGATATGAGTGCAAGTCTTAATCCACTTGGCACTCCTTTTGATCATCCAGAATATGGTATGGACCTTGACTCTATTATTGCAAGATCATTTGAGAGAATTGGGCAGTATCCTGATAATCGTTATATTGAGTTCAGGGAAGCTGCAGCAGAATTTGTAGGTAATGGAGTAACAAGAGACTGTATTATTCCAGGGAATGGTTCCACGGAAATCATCAGATTAGTTGCAGAATGTATTCTTGGTCCCAATGATTCGGTAATTATTCCCACGCCCACATTTGCAGAATACGGACAGCAATGCAGTATTACAGGAGCGAAAGTACTATCTTATCCTGTTGATGATATACTCAACATACCCGATGAAATGCTTGCGAAAGCTAAGATTGTTTTTGTATGTAATCCCAATAATCCCACCGGTAAACTGATTCCTTCCGAAAGCATACTTGAATTTGCTTCCAGATGCGAGGCAAATGAAACGCTTCTATACGTTGACGAAGCGTTCATTGAGCTTTCTGATATTTCACAAACAGTCGTTGGTGAAGTTCCAAATTCAAATTACCTTTTTGTAATGCGATCCCTTACCAAATGCTTTGCAATTCCCGGAATTCGCATGGGTTTTGGGGTTGCTTCGAAGGAAATGGCAGATCTTCTCAATGCAGCAAGATTATCCTGGAACATGGGAGCATTTGCGGAAGAAATGAGTTGTACTCTGCTGAGGATGGAAGGAGGTATTAAGAGTCCTTATCTCATGCGTTCAAGGGCATTTGTGGATATGGCACGCACATATCTTGCAGACCGTCTGTCGGATATTTACGGATTTATTCCTCTCCCCAGTGAAGCGAATTATATACTTGTGGACATTTCCAATCTTCTGATTGATTCAACAGAATTGAGCACTCGACTAGCTTCTCATGGTATTTTGGTCCGTGATTGCAGTTCTTTCCCAACCATGGGAGGAAATTATATACGAATTGCAGTACGTCCTCCTGAAGAAACCGATAGGCTGCTTTATGCCATAGGTGAAGTGCTTACAGAATCAGGAAAAGAATATGGCGCAGGAAAAATTCGTGAGAACATAGCGATTGCATCATCCGGAAAAAAAGCAGTGAGAAACACCTGTAATTATTATCCCTGCCACCTTCATGGGCAGGATTGCACATTCTGCTTCTGTCCCTTTTACCCATGCAAGGAGGTAAAAACCGGAGGAAAATGGATTGAAAGCACAACCGGCACCGAAGTCTGGAGCTGTGAAGACTGCACTATAATACACGAGCCAGAAACCGCTCAAAAAATACTTGAGATTCTAATGGAAGATGGTGGCTTGAAAGAAAGCCTGAAGAAAGCATGGGATGAGGTAATAGCACCTGTTTTGGACATCAAATAAGATACCAATCGTTATCGTTTTCCGAAAGTTCTGGATTAATTCCAACTTTTCTCTTTGGTAAATCCAATGCATTGGTTATGGCATCGGAAAAATCCTGCAAGTAGTCTAACTGACTCAAACTTCCATAAATAAAACGTTTGTTGGGTTTGATATTTTTCTCAAGAGTTTCCGGCTTTGGTACAATTGTTACGTCAATATCAACCATTTCAACAGCTTTTTCCATTGCTGTTCGAAAGTCACCTATACAATATGCCACTCTGTGTTCGTAGTTATCTCTTGTTTTTTCCAGATATCGTGAAAGCCGTTGGCTTTCCATTTTTATGAAATCCCTTTTTATGCTGGCAACATTGCACTTCCCCAATATAAATTTGTAAGCAGTAAAAGGGTACTCCGTATCGATTTCCCGTGGAGTAATTCCACATGTTCCAAAAACCACCACGTGAACATCTTCAGGCTTAAGGATGCCAAATATTATTCGATCATACATTTTGTGAGATGGGCTTGTATGATATGGTTTTCTTTTAGAGCATGGGACAAAAACAGCTATTTTCCTGATAGGTGCTTCATATTCGGAAAGTACCCATTCGTTTGCTTTAATCATATCCGGATGATAGATCACTCTTTCTGTATCCATTGGTTCATCTGTACGCTCATCTTCAGGAATAATCATTGGCATCTGCTGCGAGGTTCTGATAAATTATATATATAATTAACGAATAGATGGTTGTGGTTTTGCGAAAACTCTGCACTACAACACAAATAATATTACAATCGTTCTGACAAAACGGAGACTTTTCATGAATGCTTCAATTTCAGAGATGCTCAGGGCTAATTGCGAGTGTGAAGACGTAACTAAATGCATTCTGGGACTTAAAGATCTTGATCTTCAGGCTTACAAGATTCTGCTGGCTAATGGTTCAATGACTGCTGAAGTTCTCGGACAGCATTTATCACGAGAACGAAGTACAGCCTATCGTTCTCTCCAAAATCTTATTTCCTGCGGCCTTGTTTTCCGTGAGGCAAAAACAATTGAAACTGGTGGATACTATTATGAATATGTGGCAGTAGACCCATCTGAAGTTAAAAAAATGGTTCAGGAAAGCATAGATAAGTGGTACCAAAAAGTTAGTTCTCTGATTCAGAATATGGATAAAGAATTTATAAAAGAGTGAAGTGGATACAGTTTGATACAAGGGTAACAATAATTTCTTTTACATCATTAAATATCCATATATGTCTTTATGTGGGATGTGTAGTGGTATACTAACATAAAGCAGCAGTACGAATGAAAGCTTTTACAATTGCTTTTTCAGTATGTTGTGAGATGCTTGGAATCGTTTAAGCCACTGACAGAAAAGAAATACTCACAGCCTGTTCAAAAAAGCTTCAATTCTCTCAAGAGCTTCCTTGATATCTTCCCTTGAAGCAGCATACGCACACCTCAAAAAACCTGTTCCTGCCTTTCCAAAAACATCTCCGGGTATTGTTACAACTTTCTGCTCCTCAAGTAGTCTCTGAGCAAATTGCTCGGAAGTCAGTCCTGTTGCAGCAATGGACGGAAATGCGTAGAAAGCACCGCCCGGGTTAAAACAGTCAAGACCTATATTGTTGAAGCCTTTGACAATGAGCCTGCGACGGCGGTTGTACTCGTTAACCATTGCCTGCACTTCGCTCTCACCGTTACGAAGAGCTTCAATACCTCCTACCTGTGCGGTTACCGGGGCACACAACATTGTGTATTGATGGATGCGCATCATTGCATTCAGAAGTGGTTCTGGAGCTAAAATATAACCAAGCCGGAAACCCGTCATAGAGTATGCTTTGGAGAATCCGTTGAGTACGATAGTCCGCTCTCTCATGCCGTCAAGAGCAGCTATAGAGCAATGTTTTCCTGTGTATGTGAGCCTTTCATACACTTCATCTGTTATCACCACAAGATCATGCTTTTCTGCAACCTTTGCGATGGTCTCCAGTTCATCCCTCGGCATTATGGCACCGGTGGGATTATTAGGATAGTTGATTATGATTGCCTTGGTACGGGCAGTAATTCGTTTTTCAATCTCTTCCGCTTTAACTCTGAAATCATCCTCACGGGTTGTAGGAACAGGCACAGCCTTGCCTCCTGCAAGGACAATTGAAGGTATGTAGGCAACATATGTTGGTTCGGTGACGATTACTTCATCCCCTATGTCAACAATAGAGCGGATTGCAAGGTCAAGAGCCTCGCTGACACCACTGGTAACTAGGATTTCGGATTCCGGGTTGTAATAAAGATCCTGTCTTCGGGTATAGTTGCGTGAAATTTCTTCCCGTAGCTCAATCAGGCCGGAATTTGAAGTGTAGGAAGTTTCTCCATGTTCAAGTGAATGAATGCAGGCTTCCCTAATATGCCACGGAGAAACATAGTCTGGTTCCCCTACGCCAAGGGAGATTATCTCTTCATTGTCGGAAACCAAATCAAAAAAACGACGAATCCCAGAAGGCGGCACATTCTTAACTTTTTCTGCCACAAAACGACAATCTTCCATTCTTTCCATAACGCATTCTCCTCAACGTTATGGAGATACTGGCAGCCTCTTGGCATGTTCAGGTTCTTCAAGAATAAGGCCGTCTTCCTTGTATGTTTTAAGAACAAAGTGTGTAGAAGTACTTTGTACCTGTTCGAGGGTAGCAATCTTTTCCGCGACAAAGAAAGCTACCTGTTTCATAGTCTTTCCGCGGATTGTAAGAACAATGTCGTGTTCGCCGGAAAGAAGTCTTACAGACCGAACTTCGGGGAATTTGTACAGTCTCTCTGCGATAGCATCATAACCCTGCCTGCGCTCAAGACTGACTTTAAGCTCAATGATAGCATATACATAATCTTCCCCGGCAAGTTCCCAGTCAATTACTGTTTTATACCTGCGGATAATGCCAACTTTTTCGAGGTGGCGAATGCTATCTTCCACTTCCTTTGAAGGCATGTCAACGAGGGCTGAAATCTCTTCGGGAGTTGCCCTTGCATTATTTTCCAGTATTTCCAGAATATCCCGGGTTTTGCTGTCCATTATGCCGACCTTACAGCTTGAATGATTCATTCTATGAGAACTGCGTTAACCACTCCATCCTGTCCGGGGCGACTGGTTACTTTTGCATTCCCTGCGCTTGTCTGGATAACTGAACCGCGAGTAAGGATATTACGTCTGACGTAGTGAACATTTGCTTCATTTTCCACAACGTTTTCAATGGATACAACTGTTGTCTTACCGGTTGCTGGATCTGTAACATTTGCTGTGTTGCACTGGAGAAGTTTGACCTTGCGGTTTCCTCCGCGTGTCTTGGTGTTCTTTCTCTTTGTCTCTGCGACATGCGGCTCTGCAGCTTCCCTTCCAATATGACATTTAAGTTTTCCATGTGAGCTTTTTCTCTTTCCACCGGTTGCGGTCCTTCTTGATTTTCCCTGATACTTCATATTAAATCCTCATAATAATGATTTTGAGATAATCCAGTTTATATGGGCACTCCTTACATGTAGGATTGTATATGAATCTTTCGAATCATACTCTTTTTTGGGTGGATAATCAATAAATAAGTTTTCACACTTATCTATCAGATATGCTTCGTGTAACTTTTCTTGGCACAGGTGGTGCACTTCCGACTAAAACGCGGAATCCTTCTTCGATTATGCTAAACCGAGATGGGGAGTTATTGCTATTTGATTGTGGGGAAGGGGCCCAGCAGCAGATGATGCGTGCAAAAACTGGAATGATGGCGATATCCTCTATATTCATAACTCATTTCCATGCTGATCATGTACTGGGAATTCCAGGGCTTTTGCAGACACTTTCTTTCCATGGAAGAGAAGAACCTCTTGATATCTATGGCCCGATGTGGATAGAAGATTTCACTCGCCTTGTTATTGCTCTTGGTTATTGCAAATTGAAATTCGAAGTCCGTGCACACGTGTTAATTCCCGGCGAAGCGGTAGAAATGGATGATTATTTCATAATGACTGCAAAAGGGATACATAGTGTTCCCTCTCTTGCGTATGCATTTGTGGAAAAACCACGTCCAGGGCGGTTTGACAGGGACAGAGCAATTGAATTGGGTGTACCTGTAGGACCTCTCTTTTCAAAATTGCACAGAGGTGAATCTGTGGAAATTGACGGTAAGGTTATCCATCCGGAAGATGTTGTCGGAGCACCACGTGCTGGTAGAAAAATAGTGTACAGTGGTGATACAAGACCTTGTGCTGAGATCATCGAATTAAGTCGTGATGCTGATCTCCTTATCCACGATGCTACTCTGGCAGAAGATAAACTGGAGTGGGCAAAAGAGTCTTTACATTCGACTGCAAGGGAAGCAGCGGAAGTCGCTCAGGAAGCAAATGTATCCCGATTGATCCTAACCCACATAAGTTCCAGGTATAGTGATGATCCATCTGTTCTTCTTGAGGAAGCAAAAGCAGTATTTGAAAATGTGGAAATTGCTTCCGATCTTTTAGAGCTTGAAATTCCATTTATGGATAAAAATTAATTTTCCGGTATATATTTAAACACTTATATCGCCTGCGTATAGACGGTCTGTGGTATAAATTAGACGGAAATACACAAAATAGAGCATATTGTAGATCCCTAGAGATATCAATGAATATAACGCAATCATTGAAAAAGTGGCACCATTAAAAGATCTTAGTCAACACTTAAGCAGGGTAATTGCAGAAAAATGAATCTGTCTCTTGCTTTTCAGGTACCTGGAAACATATCCCATATAATGCTACCCGGAACAAGGGACTTATCCCTCCGTCACTCGCCGCAGGTAAAAAATAGGAATCAATGTTTATCCTGCCATTGAAGCGCTTCATCTATGGGAAAATCTGATAATCAATGGAAATAATTAATAGAGAGTGGTATGAACTTATCCACGTATCCTGTTTACAAGATTGAGCCGGAAGTTCTTCCACCTAATTTTTTTGTTTATTCAACAAATTCTGGAATCATTAACGTCCGAGAAGTTTTTGAAATGGATAAATAAGAGAGATTTATCCAGGTCCAATAGATCAAATTAATGTATTTGACACCCATTGTTTTGATGTAATTCTGGAGACAAGATAATCTAACATTCAGTGCAAACACGTAAAAAGAGCTACGAATATAAAATTGAATGGATTTATGGTTTTCAGTAAAGATTTATATTCTGCTGTGGTTGGGTGCCTCTTGAAATATAGGTCCAGTCAATTTTATTATCATTTTCGTCCATAAGCTGGATTTCAGCCCCCATTTCATCAAGTTCGTGAGGAAGCTCCAGTACCTTCAGATAAAGGGTGTCACCGACTTGCAAGTTATTTTCCGGTGATACTCTTGCAAAATAGACTATTCCCTTGGTAACTTCTTCTTGTACAGTAACACCTTTCCATTTGAGAGTATCGATTATATTAATGACTTTACATTTAAAACGGTCAGAAGGATCAATGTCCATTTACAACATCCTCCATTACTGGTTAAACATACATTGTGCTGTCTTTTTCCTGCTTTGGCACAACTTTTGTAATTGCTTCTTCAAAGAATCTTTCGGGTACTTCTTCAAGATCTTCCATTATTGCCCGATGCAGGGCATTCTTAAGTATCTTCTCAACAAGATCCCTTCCTGAAAATCCCTTTGTTTTTGTGGCAAGGTTAGATGTATCTGGATTTGCAGGCAACGGGAATGTTTTCAAATTGTTGATTATAATAGCTTCTCTTTCTTCTTTATTGGGTAGTACAAACTCAATTTCTTCCTCAAAACGGCTTCTTATGGCTGCATCAAGTACTTCGGGACGATTTGTAGCACAAATTGTACAGACACCTTTTCTCTCGTCTATTCCATCCATTTCAGTAAGAAGGGCGTTCACAACTTCAGATACATCTCCTCTTAATTCCTGATGTCTGCGATCTAATGCGATAGCATCCAGTTCATCAATAAAAACAATGCATGGGGAAAGATCTGCTGCCTTCTCATAAAGCTGGTGAATCTGTCTTGATCCTTCTCCAACAAATTCGCCGATTAGCTGGGTTGCTTTGATTGGTATTAGGGGTACCTTTGAATGGTTTGCCAGCGCTTTTGAAAGCATGGTTTTCCCGGTTCCCGAAGGTCCAAAAAAAAGTATGTTCTTAGGTGCCCACTTCCCAAACAACTCCGGCTTTTCCAAATATCTCTCTACAAGCTTACATTTTTGCCTTGCAAGCGTCTGCCCGATGACATCATCAAAACTCACATTGGTATTATATTCGATCTTCGGAGATTCTGGCAAATCTTCATTCACTATAAACGATGTAAACTGGCCAATAATAGATTCAGGTGGTTGTACATCAATGATACGATATGCAAAATCAGGATACATGCGATGGTCAAAAAGATAATCTCCGACTCTTGCAATATACCCGTTCCATTGTTGTCTTGCATAGCATTCAAAGACTTCCGGGTTTTCAACCTGTGGGTAATCGTCTACGATTCCACACATAGGGTATCCGGCGGGTTTGATAATTACAATATCAGCAGGTGCACCTTCTGTTCCTGAAGGTGTATCTCTTTTTTTTTGTGGGTTAGAACGCTGGGCAGATCGAATCATTTGTGGTTACCGTTTTGTTTTCGTTAAAAAATGGTTGTTTGAAGACTAATTATAGTTAACCCTTCTTTGAAGTCTTTCTTTAGAAGAGTTCAAAGCAAGTAAATATACTTTCCATATATGACCTTAACGGAGGAACTTTATGAATCATATTTGAGTAATCCTAATTTTCCAATATCTTTTTGCAACAGTTAGTTTAATAAATGACTACTAATATTGAGGTATAAATAATGGTAACTGTAATGGTTGTCGAGGACAATCCTATGAATATGGAGCTCACTGTAGATCTCCTTCAATCCGACGGCTATGATGTACTGCAGGCAGAAGATGGACCGATGGCACTAGATCTGCTTAAGGAAAATAAAGTCGACTTAATATTATTGGATATACAGCTTCCGGTGATGGATGGGCTTGAACTCCTCGACAAGCTCAAGAAATCGAGCCAAACTAAAGACATTCCAGTAATAGCGCTGACTGCCTATTCCATGCGGGGAGACAAAGATAAATTCATCAATGCTGGTTGTAGTGGTTACATTTCAAAACCAATTGATATATCCGAATTCAGGAATGCAGTGGCCAGTTATGTAAACAACAAATGATATTCACGATCTTTCCCCATGCATTGTTTTTATGTGTGTTTTGTCAATAGGGAAATGATTGTAATTTTAATAGCTAATAGCAATTGCTATTTGTCAGGTGGATTTATGAACCAATTCCTTCATGATTCCACACCCAAACTATCCCTGACCCGATCTTTCACCCTCCTAGTCTCTTCCTCGACGCAATCCCGCCTTCGCCGGACATTCAGATGAAAAACTCCTGAATAGCGGAAGTGTCCAGACTCCCCTGCTTTAGTTCAGCAAAGATTGCTTTCTCCTTCCTGAAATACGAGCGGACTTCTTCAGCGGATAACATACAGTGGAGTCACATGAGTCCTATTAAGTGAACATTACGGAGTATCCAGATGTCTTTTATCGCTTATTCGACCTTGGGAAATAAGTTCAAACCAGGGTTTCTCAATACCCAAGCGCCATCCGAATAAGCACGATCAGCCCCACAAAGAGGTTGAGCACGACAAGGCCACCGATCACCATGACACCTAGCTTGATCTTTCCGGTATCCATGTCCATGAAGGATAGGGCGTTCTGGACTGAATCCATGGTATCATTTGCCTTTGAAAGTGTTTCCTGTGTCTCGGTCAGATTCGCATTCAGGTTATCAAGAAGCTCATCGATGCGTGGCTGCTCCTCTGTCCTGACGTTCTTCAGTACTCCGTGGAGCTCATCCAACGTCTTCGGGATGATCCCCGGCTCTTCCTCCCACTTGTTTGCCAGCAGTTCGTACTTTCTTTCCATCTTCAGGGATTGCCTGTAGTAGAATGTCTTCTGGGCTTTTAGCAGGTCGTAGTTCCTCTGATAACCATCGAATTTTGTGCTCAGTGATGCAGATATTCTGGCACCGTGGGGTTGCATTGTGAGCATTGAACGTTTAGCAGTTCTGGCAAAGGACCTGTTGAGCTTTGTCGTTGTTTCCATGGTAGCCTTTGCCGCCGGGGCTGCAGTTGTGTAAGCGGACTTAGTAGAACGTATCTTATGTTCCTCAACAGCCACGCCCTTTGTGATCTCCCTGTCAATATAAGTTCCGATATCACTCTCTGCTTTTTTGATGAAATGATTGTCAGTTATTCTTTCGTGTCTAATATCCGCAACCGGCTTTTCAGTGTTTTCCTGAGTATCTCCACGAACAATGTCTTCCTTGTGGGGTCTTTCCGTCACGATTTCACCGAAGTTTCCGGTATAGCTTCCTTCATGTACGACATCCCCTGCACTGATGTTTGCTCCGGCTATACCTATGGACCCCATGTTTATGTCAAACTTTTTTTCAGGGAACTGCTCGATGACACTTGCAAGCTGAGAAGTGACCGCATCCTTCCTTGTGATCAGACCCTGGTAATACAACTTGTCCTTTTTGAGCATTTCCAGATGCTGCTGTATCTCAGGACTTAGGTCAGCTATTGCGATCGGGATCTTCTTTTTGGTAACAAAAAGTTTCTTGACTTCCTGAAGGACCTCCTCGCTGACCTCCAGGTTGTTATCAAGGGAATCCAGTATGTCCTCGATCATCGGCTGCTCGATGGTATTGAACCGCTCAAGTGATTCTTTGGCATTGTAGATGGTATTTGAAAGTACACCCGGTTCCTGATAGAAGATGTCATGGATCTCTTTCCTGACAGCAGCAAGCCTTGCCATGATCTGGAATTTTTTAATGACATCCTGCATATCGGACAGCATATCCCAGAAATCAAAGCTGAAATCTGTAACGTCATCAACTCCCATTTCGGAAAGCTTGTTCAAAAGGCGGGTCTCTTCCTGACGGAGTGCATTCAGCCTTTCCTTTTCTTCATCCCAGAGATCATCTTCATCTCTGGGTGTCATTCTTGTTATTACCAGCAACTCTTCTGCTTCCCTAAGCGTTGATTCGAGTTGCTCCCCAACAGCTTCAAGTGTAGAACCAATGACTGCGATCGCCATCCCTGCCTGTTCTGCTGCATCGCCGGCCGATTCTGCAGCATTACCTGCCTGATAAATAGCTTTTCCTATGGTGTATAGACCGCCTGTACAAACACCTGCAACAACATCAAGCCATCCCATTATATTTTCCTCCCCGTTTCAAGTACATCTATGGAATATGACAAGAATATCCTGTAAAATTTACAAATTGAAGCGATGCACTAAAGCAACTTCAAGGCACTCGCCATAATTCCTTATCAGTCCTTTATATATTCTTTCATTTTATAAAGAATGTTGCCATGTATTCATGATGACTGTGGATCCAGTACTCAACAAATGTTCCAAAAAAGAAGGAAGGATGCAATCCCACTTGTAAAGCCAATTGAATCGAAACCATTAACTTCAACTGAGTCTCCATTCTTGTAAAATGGATCCAAGGTCTTCTTAAAAATAAGATCAAGTATGGAGGAGTATTTATAACAGTATAGTGAAAAGTGTGAATATCGTGTTACTTGCAAGACTATATCGATAAATTTTAAGTACTTGTTCGAAAAGCCATTAATTAAATCGCAGATTTAATAGGAAGTCCCGATTTTCAGTATAGAACAAAACACTATCATCTCCTTGCGTTTTTGGTACAAAAAAACACAGGAAGCATATTCTTATAAGTAGGATTTACAAATAGGATTTCTACAGAGCCGTTTTTCCAAAATACTTTTAACTGCTCATAACCCTATGAATAGTCGTCCTTATTCATCCGAGGTGTAAAAATGGGACTTGATGAAGTTATAATTACAAAAGCAATTGTTGAAGAATTTACTCAAGCATTCCTTAAGTATTCTGAAGTTGATGTTGCCTTGGTGGGCGGAGGCCCGGCTAACCTTGTAGCTGCCAAACATCTTGCCGAAAGAGGCATTAAAACTGCTCTTTTTGAGAAAAAATTATCAGTGGGTGGTGGAATGTGGGGTGGTGGAATGATGTTCCCCAGAATTGTTGTTCAGGAAGAAGCCAGGCATATCCTAGATGATTTCGGAATATCTTACCGTGAATATCAGGAAGGTTATTATGTTGCAAACTCCGTTGAATCTGTGGGTAAACTTATTAGTGGTGCAACCTCAGCAGGAGCCGAATTTTTTAATCTTGTAAATGCTGAGGACGTAATGATAAGGGATGATGATACTATATGTGGTCTTGTTATCAACTGGACTCCGGTTTCTATTGGAGGATTCCATGTTGATCCTCTTACCGTAAAGGCAAAAGTTATCATCGATGGTACCGGTCATGAAGCTGCTGTTTGTAATACCGTCCAGCGTAAGATTCCGACTGCATTTGGTGGAAAAAAAATTGTTGGTGAAAAGCCACTTTGTGCTGAAAGCGGTGAACGTCTTGTTGTGAAAAACACGTTAGAGGTTTATCCCGGCCTAATTGTATCAGGAATGGCTGCAAATGCTTTTGCAGGATCTCCCAGAATGGGTCCTGTATTTGGGGGCATGCTCCTATCCGGTGAAAAAGCCGCAGAGCTTGCAATATCAAAACTGAAATCATGAGAGATATCTTTATATAAGAGCAATGTATCTATAAGGTGCTTCCAGTATGAGGCACTATATTTATTGTGCCGGGGTAGGGTAGCGGTTATCCTGTAGCCCTGTGGAGGCTACGATCCGAGTTCGATTCTCGGTCCCGGCCCCATTCCTCTTATTTTTATGCTTTTTTTACAACAAGAAGGTCTGGAATTAAGCTGAAACTTCCATTTCTGATTCCATTTCGAATTCCGGATAAATGTCCACACATTCCATTAGCTCATTGTACGGTGAATGTCTTGGACTCACAATAACGATGTGCGCAGGAGGATGTATTTTTCTCAGTTTACTAATAGCTGCACCAGCATTGTTTTCAAGTTCCACAAGAGCGGCAACTTTACAAGGGGTGCGTAATGGCACACCAACTACCCTTACAAGTAAATTGTCTGCGTATGATGGTTCTATACGCCTTGGTTTTGCGCTAAACCGCATACTTCCGTAATGTTCCATATCGTGTAGTGCAATTTTAACTTTTGTTCTGTCTTTTCCCCTGACAATAGCAAAAGATTTCAGAATCCCACCCCTGTTTTTGCGATGATATATATTCATTATCACTATATCAAGTTTTGCAAAAAATCAAAAGATAGCTTATTTACCAAGCTCTTTCGAACGCTCAGAGGATTTGATTACTGCATCCATGAACGCTGAACGAATGCCATTTTGCTCAAGTACGTGCATAGCACGGATGGTTGTTCCTGCCGGTGATGTAACCATGTCCTTGAGCTCTCCGGGATGCATCCCTGTTTCAAGAACCATTTTTGCAGCACCAAGTACCGTCTGAGCTGCCAGCTTGAGAGCATTTTCCCTATCAAGCCCCTCATATACTGCACCATCTGCAAGAGCTTCAATTACAGGAAATATGTATGCAGGTCCACTCCCGGAAAGGCCGGTGACTGCATCCATCAGATGCTCCGGAACAAGCGTGGCAACTCCTAAACAGTTGAAAATTTCCATTGCAATTTCGGCATCATTCACCGACGCATTTTTTCCAGTGCAAATTGCAGATGCAGCTTCTCCCACGGTTGCTGCAATGTTTGGCATCACTCTGATAACATGACGATCCTCATCTAGTTCTGCTTCAATAGCCTCTGTAGTTATGCCGGCAGCAATAGATATCAATAATTTGTTTTCAAGATATGGATTAATATCCCTCAACACAGTTTTGATGACTTGTGGTTTAACAGCAATAATCACTATATTGCAGTGAGATGCAATATCTGCGTTCTCTGTGGAAATGTTAATTCCCAGCTCATCACGAAGACTATTTAATGACGGTTCGTAGACATCACTTGCATAGACATCTTCCGGATTGGAGAGCCCTGCTGCTAGGATCCCTCTGAGCAGACTTTGTCCCATCTTCCCTGTGCCAATTATCCCAATTTTCTTGCTCTTGATGTCCATTATATTCCCTGCTTTCATTTCTTTTTAATAGTAACTATATCCCCAAGAGTCGTATTACTCCGAAATCCATCTGCTTGCCAGTCGTCTCCACTTACTCTTTCCATTAGTTTTACGTCAAGAGTATGTTCCAGTTTTTTGCGAACTGAATCTTCCGGGACAATTTCCCCTCTCTCAATTTTCTTTATCAGAGATGCTTTTTCTTTTATCTTTGATGCAAGCACTTCTTGCGTCCAACCGCGTTTTTCTCTTGCTTCCTTAATAATGTGCTCATATCCATCTACAAGCTCATCATTAAGTTCTGCAAAGGGATCTTTCTTGGGACGGGGGCGGGAAGTTTGCCGGGATCGTATTGGTACAGGGGCATTTTTCTTTGATACAGGTGTTCTTGCTTTTATGGCAGTACCATATTGTGAACACCGTGCGCATACGTTTAGTTCACTTCCTTCAACTGTAACTTTGAAAGGTTTGCCTCTTATATCTGTGCCACATATTTCACATTGCATAATAAGGATCCTCCCTGACCCGGCGTACCTGCCACGTCTCGAAAGTGCTATATACCTATGGACTTAAATACTATTCGGAGCGCTATGTGCGATACTAAGGACAAAACGGCAGATTGGAAGAATTATGGTTTTAAGCATCTGCCGGATCCATATGATGTTCAGGAAATGGGACAGGATGTTGAATTCTCCAAGTATTTGCTTGACAGGATGAAGCAACTTGAATCACGCAATAGTCAGCTACGAGAGCAATGCGACCAGATTGAATCTGAGAAACGTTATGTTGAAACTCAGAAACTCAAGTATGAACGGGAAGTTCGGAAACTTAAATCCGAAATTGAACGGCTGAAAACAGTTCCTCTTGTAGTTGCTACTGTACTAGATGTTATTGACGACAATAAGGTGCTGATCAGAAGTAGCACCGGCCCTCATTTTATGGTTGGTGTATCACAATTTATTGAAAACAATCAGCTTGTACCAGGTGTCAGGGTGGCATTGAACCAGCAAACACTGGCTATTGTAGATGTCCTTCCTTCATCCGATGAACCAGATGTCAGGGCTCTGGAAGTACAGGAAACCCAGGATGTCAGCTATGAGGACATCGGGGGTCTTGATGCCCAGATACAGGAACTTGTAGAATGTGTAGAATTGCCGATTACACGACCGGAATCATTTGAGAAGATTGGAATCACTCCTCCAAAAGGTGTTTTGCTTTATGGTCCTCCAGGTACTGGAAAAACCCTTCTTGCGAAGGCCGTGGCACATAAAACCGAGGCTACTTTCATACGGGTAGTTGCTTCCGAACTTGTTCAGAAATACATCGGTGAAGGTTCCAAACTCGTAAAAGAAGTCTTTGAAATGGCAAGGCGTAAGGCTCCCAGCATAATATTTATTGATGAACTGGATGCAATTGCAGCAACAAGGCTTAATGATACCAATGGCGCTGATCGTGAAGTCCAGAGAACTCTGATGCAACTGCTTGCTGAAATGGATGGTTTTGGCAACCGTGGTGAAGTGCGTATAATAGGTGCAACAAATCGTCCAGATGTTCTTGATCCTGCAATCATCAGGCCAGGCAGGTTTGACAGGGCAGTCGAGGTCCCTCTTCCCGATGAAGGAGCACGAAAAACTATTATACTGATACACACAAAAGGCATGTCTATATCGGAAGATGTCGATTTTGACAAGCTTGCTTCCCTTTCCAAAGGTTTAAGTGGTGCGGATCTCCGGGCAGTAGCCATGGAAGCAGGAATGTTTGCGGTTCGTGAAGACAGGAATTGTGTAACTATGGATGATTTCCTTGCTGCTCTGGATAAAATAACCAAGAGCGATGAATCCAAGGACAAACATCCATTCTTTATGTTTGGTTAAAGGGGGTGTTCCTCCTTTTTGTCTTCTTTTCACATAAAGTCACAGATCCGTGTTCTGGGAATAGATGATTCTGCACTCATTGATGATCGAATTCTGGTAGTCGGTGCATTTTTCAGGGGAGGTGAATGGCTGGATGGTGTTGTGTCCACTTATATCACTCGGGATGGCATGGATGCCACGGATTCCCTGATCAAGCTTGCTTTGAACAGCAAGCACCATGAACAGATTCGGGTCATTATGCTTGATGGTGTCACTTATGGTGGTTTTAATCCAGTGGATATAGTTGAATTGAGCCAAAAGAGTGGTTCGGGGGTAATTGTGCTGATGAGATCATTACCTGATCTCGAAAGAATGCGTATCGCTGCTTCTCATCTCCCGTTTCCAAAAGAAAGAATGAATTTGATCCTGAAAGCGGGTGAAATAAAAGAAGTCGTTACAAAAGAGTCTGAAAATCCCATATTTATTCAATGCTCAGGAATTGAGATGGGTAAAGCAATTGAAGTTGTGAAATTAACCGCCACTCATAGCAATATTCCTGAACCATTGCGGGTGGCACACCTAATTGCCACCGGCATAGTATGTGGCGAATCCTGTGGAAGGGTTTGAAAAATCATTTATTGTACTGATTGACCAATTCTTCGCCTTCTTTCATAAGCCTGATAGCCTGTTCATCATTTTCGGCTTCTGCAAATATTCGAATGATAGGTTCAGTTCCCGATGGACGTATGAGTAGCCAACCCTCGTCTCTCCAGATTTTCAGACCATCTGTTGTGTCAACATTATTTTCCTTTCTCAGGATTTCTTTTTTCACAGCTTCCATAGTACCAAGAAGGTTTTTACAACGAACTTTTGTTTTGAAATTACTGTATTTGGGAACATCTGCCGCCATTTCCGATAGCTTGACGCCCGATGCCATAATTTCAAGCAGCTTGGCGCATGCCATTGCTCCGTCTCGGCAATACTGGTGTTCAGGGAAAATAAGTCCGCCGTTTCCTTCCCCTCCATAAACGGCACCAATTTCCATCATTTTACGGGCGACGTTTATGGAGCCCACAGCAGTCCATACAATCTCCACGCCATTTTCTTTGGCAATATCAAGGAGCCTTTTGGATGAGCTTACAGGTGTTACAAGAGGTCCTTTTTTGATATTCAGAATGTGTTTTCCAAGCATTGCAAGCAGGATCTCTTCATCGATGAAATTGCCGTTTTCGTCAATAAAAACCGCTCTGTCGGCATCACCATCCTGTGCGACTCCCATGTCCGCTCCATAATTTTTGACGATGTCAATAAGCTCTCCCAGTACATCAGGTGTGGGTTCAGGGTTTCTCCACGGGAAAGTACCATCTGGCTGCGCATTGATTGTTATGACTTCACAACCAAGGCGTCTTAGCAAAAAGGGTAGAGTGAGAGATCCTGCACCACATCCGGTATCAACTGCAACCCTAAACCCCTTCTTCTGTATGCGTTTGGAATCAACGGCATTTATTATTCCATTAATGTAATAGTTATTTGCAGAAAGGTCTTTCCTGAGGTTTCCGGTTTGATCCCAGTTCGCAGGAGTAAAATCCTTTGCAAAATAAATTTTCTCAACTTCTGCCTCTCCTTCACGGGAAAATTCAGTTCCGTCCCCCGCAATGAGTTTAATTCCATTATCTTCCCGGGGATTGTGAGACGCGGTTATTACAATTCCGGCATCGGCATAATCCCGGACATAATATTGTATAGAAGGTGTTGGAGCAGTTCCGATATCGATTACTTCAAGTCCTGCTGAAAGTGCACCTGCAATAGCAGCAGATTTAAGCATATCTCCTGATATGCGAGTATCTTTACCTATTGCAATAGTTCCTTCTCCTTTCATGTATTTGCCAAGGCTTCTGGCAATATCCATAGCAAGTGATGGTGTGATTTTTTCATTAGCTTTTCCGCGTACACCGTTTGTTCCGAAAAGACCCATTTTCATATCTCCCTTCTCAGGTAACTGATATTCTCAATGCTTTTTTAGCTTTTTCATGCAAAACGCTAAACTTAATATCGAATGAAAACCAACTCGTAAAACATGATGATGCGAGATGAAGGGAAGCTTGTAATATGGCCTGCAAGTATTGATCGCTCAAGATCACGCAGAGAAGGTCGTATAATTTCCCGCAAGAGTTCTGTTTCGGATCCAAAATTGGATGAAATTACCAAAGCAGCTCAATCCCTTGGATTAAACCCGCGTGTTGAGGCTGACAAAGCATATCCTCGTTCATGGTGGGAAAAAAGTGGAAGGGTAATGGTAGATAAAACTGCTTCCAAAAACACGGTTGCCAGGAATATTGCCAAAATAATTAAAAAAGATCGTGGAAACTGACTTTTATTTCAGAACTTATGCCCTTATTTTAAGGGCATGGGCCTTAGGCCTTAATTACATCAAGGCCATGTTCCAAAATTAGCGCTAAGTAGTAGTACAACAACACCACAAATTACTCCAAAAACAACAATGGCTTTAGGATCTAGATGAATTGCCTTCTTATCCGCATCATAATAGCGCATAAGACCGGCAGACGACATCAATCCACTGCCACCCTGATTCTTTTTTGCCATCTTTAAGTACTCCTTTGTATATCATACCTTCATGTATTACCAAGTTTTAAAGATTTTGCCCTGTATTTTCCGCAACTGTATTTTAGGTTCTGACTTCATCCAGCAAGAAAGGCGGTTTGAAAATTCCTCTCTCTGTGATTACTGCATCAATATATTCCATAGGTGTGGCGTCAAATGCCGGATTATAAACAGGTACATTTTCCGGGGTGATTTGTTCTCCACGGAAATATCTCAATTCATCTGGATTTCTCTGCTCGATTGTGACACTACCTTCCCACCCATTGAAATCGAATGTTGAAATCGGTGCTGCTACAAAAAAGGGAATTTCATGTTCATGGGCCAATACTGCATGAGTGAAAGTACCAATTTTGTTGAAAACCGCATCTTCTGTTATCCGATCCGCCCCCACAATAACCTTGTCCACCATCCCCTGACGCATCACATGACCGCTCATGGAATCGGCTATCAGGGTTACAGGTATGTTGTCCTGCATTAGTTCCCATGTTGTCAGTCTCCCTCCCTGATTCAGAGGACGTGTTTCACAGGCTATAACCTTGATTTCTTTTCCCTCCTGTACTGCTGACCTTACAACACCAAGGGCTGTGCCCCAGTCCACGCAGGCGAGTCTTCCTGCATTACAGTGAGTCAGCACCGTGTCACCGTCCTCTAGTTGCGATGCGCCATATTTACCCAATCTCTTGTTGATTTCCACATCCTCATCGGCAATTCTTTTTGCTTCGGAAATAGCAATGTCACGCATCCCATTTAGATCATAAGCCTCAGAAGTGGCGTTTATAACCCGGTACATCCCCCATTCAAGATTTATCGCAGTGGGGCGGGTTGACTTGATAATCTTGGCGGCACTTTTAAGATCTTCAAGCAGCTTTTCCATCGTCTGTGCACTGCTTAATTTAGAAGCAAGTGCGATTCCAAATGCTCCGGCGGCTGCCAGTGCAGGTGCTCCTCTTACACGAAGGAATTTGATAGCTTCACAAAGGGAAGCCAGATTTTCACATTCGATGATCTTATACTCTGTGGGTAACAGGGTCTGATCAATCATCATGATACTCCCCTTTTCATCATTCCATTCTATGGTTCTCATTGTTATCACTTAAACATGAATTTTTGATAATACAGGACTTCAAGTTATTTTGCAACTTTATATATCTTCCACCCTAATATTTTTGCATGACCAGCTCTTTTATGGTACATGATCCGGTTCATAAGACGATAATGATAACACTTACAGCAGCGGTTGCTTGAAACTCCTCATCTCCAGAGGCTCAGGGGGATACAGCAACTGGGACTTGCGGATGTTGTTTACCCCGGTGCAAACCACACTCGTTTTGAGCATAGTTTGGGGACTATGCACACGGCGTCTCTTTTTGCCAATGTACTGGAACTCCCGGAAGATGAAAAACGTATGTTGAGTTGCGGGACTCCTTCATGACGTGGGCCATTCTGCATTCTCACACGCAGTTGAAGGGGTTTTGCAACGCAATCCGGCATTCCAGCCCGAACTGGACGGTCAGCCGATAGGCAAGCATTTGCTTTATACTGTTTGAGAAACTTTTATTTGACATGAAAATAAGAAATATGGATAATATATAATTGAATTTTGGAAAATTTAACAAGGACTAATGGGTGATTATGTGAAAATCGGAATATTTGCTTTGGCTTTGATCTCGATAGCTTTGGTATCTACAGCAGCAGGGGAGGTCAATATTAATAGCATGGTTTACATCTACAATGACACACTTCCGGAAGAACCGTCAAACTACTATTACTTCTACAACGATTCTGATACGGTAACTTTAGAAGTATATATTAATATAACTCCCAATCTAAATCCAGTCAGCGATTACAACGTAAGTGCTAATTTTAGCCAGGTAATTTCATCAGATAATCCAGTTATGAGGTTCAATAACTCCGGGATCGTGGACGGGGATTACTATATGTTCACACTCACATACCCAATAGCTAATATCCCAGTGAATGAGAGTTTTTCCGATTACAATTCCGGTTTATTTGAACATAACTAATTCTACCGGCACAATTGTCCCTACAACTCAGATAAACGCCAGCTTTGCCATAATAAACTTCGATCCAAAAGAAGACATTCCCGGTCTGGACAACCCTGAAACAACGTCTTGGAGAGATATAGAGGATTTCAGCAATGTTACAGGACTTACATTCCAGCACAACAGCACGGGAGGATTGATTGATGGAAATCTTGAGATTCTTGAATCTGTGAACTTGCTTGATCAGAACTTCATCCAGAGTCTTCAAAACCTAGGCTATAACCTGATAATGGCATCAAGGAGTATGTCCATCAATAATGCCACAACTGCCATGAGAGAGTTCAACAGAACATCGAATATCACAATATACAATCTAACAACCGACAATATTGTTATTTACACAATTCCTGATGGGTCCGATCAGCCACTAGAAGTTTTTAACTGGGCTACTAGAAATGTTGATTTGGAATACCTCGCAGGGACTCCTGCAGTGTTACCAATGACTGGCGGAAATTATTCTATCACCTTTACAGTAAATCATTGGTCGACATACAATGTTGAGGAGGCACCAACAGTAATAATTGTTAGACCAACAATCGGAGTCTATGAAGGAAACATAACTGTAGAGGCAAACATAACAGATGATAGTGGAGTTGGAGATGTTTACTGCAGGCTTGAAAACGATACTGGCTATGCAAGTAATCTCATACAAATGAGCCTAACAAATGTAAACTACACAGGCTTCATTAATACAACACAACTTGGTGTAGCCGATGGCAATTATCGTGTTAGAATAAACGCCTCAGATACCGAATCGCCATCAAACTGGAACAATGAGACTAATGTATTAATAACAATAGACAACATACCATCGACAGTTCCAGTAGAAAGTAATAATGGTGGATCATCTGGTGGCCCATCTGGTTTGAGCTCGTCCGCCGAAGCATATGAAAACATCGTTTTAAAAGAATCTCAGACTCGTATAGTAACAGCAGGTTTAGATGTAAAGTATGAATTTGTTAATGATGACAACCCGGTGTCCTATATCCAATTCAGGGCAACAACCAATTCCGGACAGATTAAGGCGCTTGTTGAGATCCTGAAAGGTACTTCTTCACTTGTGGATGAAGATGCACCTGGCCGGGCCTACAAATATCTTAACATCTGGCTGGGTACTGCTACCTTTGATGAAGACAACATGGAAGATCCTGTTGTTGGCTTCAGGGTAAGCAAGGAATGGATGACTGAAAATAATGTTATTCCTGCATCAATTGCTATGTTCCATTACGATGATGGATGGAAAGAGCTAGACACCTCTCTTATTGACGAGGATGATGAATTCTTTTACTTCGAATCGCACACAACTGGTTTTTCACCATTTGCAATCTCTGCTGTGGAGGTAGAAGCTGCTCAGGACACTGAGACCAAGCCAGTTGTTTCAGATGAGGAAGTTTCCGAAGATGATGTATCATTATCTGGAGAAGAAGAGACAGAATCCACGAATGGTTCGCCAGGATTCAGCTCACTTCTCATGATTGGTGTTCTAGTTATAGTCTATGCTATATTCAGAAGAAAGGTCTAAGTGTGGCATATTATGCTGCACTTTTTACTTCTTTTTACTTCTTTTTACTTTTTTGGATCTTTTCAAGATTGATTAAAAGGTGGTTCTTTTTAACATTATGTGGGCAAACGTATTTCCGTGCCACTGCGGATATCTCGTGTATTTCTATACTTCTCAATCTTCAACGCATATGTTCTCTCAAATACAGTCTTGAAAAGAGGGCAAGAAAATTTACTTTCTTTAATAAAATCAAGATGAAAGTCCATTCTCTTTTTAGAAATGTTATTAATTTTTTTGCATACCAAAGGAATGAGAGAGAATATAATTTATGCCAATTGATAACTGAAATACTTTTTGTTCCTATGGTTATATATATCTCTTACTCTTAATGTCCACATGAGACAATCACATACTCTGAATCAACCTTTATAAAGAAGCAATCAGGGGAAACAACCAGAAAAAGTAGACTTACATATTAGAATTTCGGGAGGAAATTCTATATTTATAAAAGAGATTTTTAGGTATCGCTTTTCAGAAACTATCGATAAATTACTTGATACTCTCTGAACTGAAAAAACTGCCAGAATAGAGATTTTAACAATCAAAACCTGCAGATGGGGAAATTCGAACCCCCGACATCCTGATTATGAGTCCTAAAAACGTAGTCCTTCTCAGGACACATCACAAAGGAAAGGTAAAAGAATATCTTGCTACACTTTCCGAAGCTCCGTTTCATACAGAGTTTGGAGTTATTGATTTGAGTGTTCTTCTGGAGAACGAGAATCTGGAAACCGTTACTTCCCATATGGGGCAGAAATTCTCTGTGGTAACTCCCAGATCCCCCGACTTTTTCCGTCATTCAAAACGCACAGGTACTCCTATGATTCCCAAGGACATAGGACTGATAATGGCCCATACAGGGATTTGCTCCTCTGACACTGTGCTGGAAGCAGGAACCGGTTCTGGATCACTGACTATATATCTGGGTTTTGTTGCGAAAAGAGTACTTAGTTATGAAATAAGGGAAGAGTTTGTCAGAGTTGCACAGAATAATGTTGCAAAAGCAGGTCTGTCAAATGTTGAAATACGCTGTGGGGATCTGGTGGAAACGCTACCTTTGATCTCGGAAGAATTTGATGTTATTATCCTTGACATGGGCGGCTCGGAAAAGGCTGTGTGCGGATGCTTTGAAAAGCTGAAAAACGGTGGTTTCCTTGTGACCTATTCCCCCTTTTTGGAGCAGGCTACAAAAATCCGTGAAGAAATCGAAAAGCTGGATTTCTTTGATTGCAGGACATTTGAGTGCTTTGAGCGCGAAATTTCATTTTCATCCCGGGGTACGCGCCCCTCTACAATTCCTGTGGGTCACACAGGTTACCTGACATTTGCAAGGAAATAATTTATTCATTTCAGAACAACTTTATCTGGTTCGTATCTGGAAAAACGATCTGGAGTGTTACTTTCATTTTGACTAAATGAAAGTCAATTTGATTAATTTAATATAGCTGCTGTTCATACACTACTCCGATTAACTTGCCAGAGGACAGGATATTGAAAAAAAGGATCATGGATCTTGGATATAATTCATTTGAAGATCTAAACTTAAACTCTGCAAAGTCGATTCGTGTAGAGCCTGAGCTTGATTTCAGTCTGTTAATAAATCCTCTGGGGAACCCCTTTGATCAACCTGATTCTGGATTGGATTTTTCAAAAGCTACAAAAAATGCTTCTCAACGGCTTACTCAATATCCTGACAATCGCTATTCTGAATTTAGGGATTCGGTCGCTTCCTTTTTTGAAAATACAATTCTTCCGGAGCAGGTTGTTCCCGGAAACGGATCATGTGAACTCGTGAAACTGGTTTTTGAGTGCACCGTTAATGAGGGAGACAAAGTTGTAATTGTCCAGCCTGCAACGAAGCTATTCGAAAAGTATTGTAACATTCATGGTGCGGAAACCATGCATATAATGGAAGATGAAATACAAGATATTGATCCTTCCGATATCCAGGATGCAAAAGTCATGTTTCTTTCCAACCCTTCGGATGTTTCTGGAAAACTGGTGGAAGAAAATGTACTTAAAAAACTCTCTGAAATATGCATTCAGACGAACACCCTTCTTTTCGTAAATGAGAGTTGTATTGATTTTGCCGATGAATCAGCAAGTCTTATATCAATCACAAGATCTAACAATAATCTTTTTGTGCTTCGTTCCCTTGATACAATGTTCGCAATCCCGGGAATCAGAGTTGGATTTGGTGTTACATCCCCGGAAATGGCGGTAAAACTTAATTCTGCAAGACTTTCCTGGAATCTGGGCGTTGTATCGGAAAAAGTTGCGATTTCGCTTATGAGGCGAGATGATCTTTCCAAAAACTACCTTGCAAAAACCCGGAAATATATTTCTGAAAACCAGGAATACCTTGTAGACCGTCTCAGCAAGATTCGCAAATTCAGGGTGTTACCCGGAGATTCTCATTATGTACTTGTGGACATCAGCGCTTCTTCGATAGGTTCAACTGAACTCACACATCGTCTTCTTGATGCGGGAATTAAAGTCAAGGATTGTTCCAATCTTTATTCAATGGGACAGGATTTTATCCGAGTTTCTGTTCGTTCAAAGGAAGCTACTGATAATCTTGTTAGGGAAATTGGTATTGCTGTGGTCGATTCTGCACGAGACAAAGCCATGGAAAAACTTGAAACTTCGTTATTGTCTCCTGAATTTTCAGCCATCGGTCCAAATAAAACATGCCCTTATTATCCCTGCCATTTCCAAGGGCAGGATTGCACGTTCTGTTTCTGTCCCTTTTACCCATGCGGGAATGAAAGAACAGGGGGCAAATGGGTTGAACGTTCCAGTGGAGGGAAGGTATGGAGCTGTGAAGGATGCAATATTGTTCATCTTCCTGATGTGGCAAAAAAACTGGTTTGTGAACTCCGTGTGGATTCTCCAATGGAAGAAAAACTGAAAAAAACCTGGAAAAAGGTGGTGGAACCGCTTCTATGATTGATTTTGAGTTGTTGAATGGCCTTCATTTGCTAAATGTATTCTTGCTTGCAATACTAATTGATTTTGCAATTGGAGAGCCAAATCCCAGACTTCATCCTGTAGTCTGGATTGGAAATCTTATTTATTTTTTCAAAAGGAATGCTCCTAAATCCCACAGGCTTGCTTATGGTGTTTTCATGGGGGTATTCTGTATGGGATTTGCTTCGGCTATCGCACTAACTGTCTTATGGGTTGCAAGTGCACCATGGATGCCTGAAATCGGAGCAATTTTCATTGAGGCTCTGTTCCTCAAATGTACTTTCGCAATCAACCGTCTCCTTTATGCAGGCGAGGAACTATACAATGCCCTTTGTGAAGAGGGTCTGGAGTCTGCACGTCAGAAACTTTCCATGTATGTCAGCAGGGATACTTCAGAACTTAGTGAATCCGAAGTATCCTCTGCAGCTATTGAAACCCTTTCTGAGAACTTTGTGGATTCAATTTTTACCCCCCTATTCTACTATGCGATTTTTGGCCCACTGGGGCTGATTGCTGCCTATGTCTATAAGGCAGTGAATACACTTGATTCTATGGTTGGTTACAAAGATGAGGATCATATTGATATGGGTAAATTTTCAGCAAGGCTTGATGATGTCCTTAACTGGCCTACTGCACGCTTATCAGTATTTTTTATCATTGGAGCATCTATCATTTTAAATCTCTTCAAGGGTTCCGCCTACGACCCAAAAGAGGCACATTTGTGTGCTTTTAGTGATTGCCGCATACCGCCATCTCCAAACTCTGGTTATTCAATGGCAGCATTTGCGGGATCGCTTAAAGTGCGTATGGAAAAGCCCGGAATTTATGTGTTGGGAGAAAAATATGCCCGTCCTGAATGTGAAGACATAAAACGAGCATCTTTGTTGATATTAGCTACATCCCTTCTTACAGTTGCTGTGCTCGCATTGGTTGTCTATACAGTTCCAGATATTATTAATCGAATTGGATAAAAGTGGTTACAATGAAATTGTCAGAGATTAAATCCAAAGATCTTAAAAAAGGTCAGTCGGAAACTGCTAAAACAGACAATACACGTGATATCCTAGAAATTCTTAAAGAGGAAGGTGTCACAGTTGAGGCTATGCTAGATGCGGCATTGTCCCTTTATACACCACACCCCGGCCTTGAAACCCGCGAAATTGCAGAAAATATGTTTATGAGGGAACTAAAAATCGCTATTTCAGATCCCAATCTCTGTATGTTAATATATGCGGGAATATTATTGGAAAGAGATGGTCGTGCAGGGAAACTTCCTAACATAAGCCCTGATTCCTATGAACGTGATCTAACATTCATAATTGCTGATGAAGTACTTGGTATGAGCATCTCCAAATATATCAGTGGGGATAAAGGAATGTTTGAATTTGTCCGTTTTGACAAACAAAAACCAGGCATCCTTGCAGAACTTGGTCCTTTTATGGATGACATCGTAGCTGGGTTGATTGGAGGAGTTTCTGCCAACATGTACACAAGAGCTATGGCAGAAGTGGAAGAGAAGAACGAAATGAAAAAAACTGTTAGTGATGTGATCGCCGGATGAGTGGATTCCTGCTTGCAGTAAGGACCGGTTTTGGTTTCCTTTCAACCATTCCGGTTGGGATAACAATGGAAGGTCTTGATGAGCTTTCAAAGAGGAGCTATCTTTTTGTTTTTACCGGGATTATATTGGGGTCCCTCATGGGAATCTTTACAGCTGCGGCAGAATATATTTTCCCTTCAAGCCTGAGTGTTGCCCTTATTGTAGCTTTTGTTTATTATCTCACAGGCTTCAATCATCTTGACGGATTATCCGATTTCGGAGATGGTTTCACAGCCCATGGATCCCTTGAGAAAAAAATCAAAGCACTTAAGGACATGTCTCTTGGTATTGGAGGCGTCGCTTTCTGTGTGATCTCATTATTGGTTCTTTACTCTGCTATTCTCTCACTGCAGGGTGTAATTCAATCAACAATATCAGGTGATGTCAGATGGCTGTATCTGCCTTTGTCGGTTTTGGTAGCGGAAATTGGTGCCAAACAAGCAATGGTTACAATTTCAGCTTTTGGGAAGCCCATTCATGAAGGCCTAGGTTCCATGATAATCAATGTCACTAATTTCAGCACTTTCCTCAGGAGTGTGCTGATTGGAGGAATTGTATCTGGAATTGCATTGGGTATTGTCGGATTAATAGCTTTTGTAGCTGCAATTGTTTCCGCGTTCTGGGTACTTTATGTTTCCAATAAACATTTCACCGGAATTAATGGTGATTGCATAGGCACTGCTAATGAAGTGGGACGAATTGTTTCATTGATTGCCATTATTATTGCTCTCAATCTAATCTCAACTAGCTACGGGGGGATTGTATGGATGCTATTATAATGGCCGGCGGCCAGGGTCTACGTCTGGGAATGGGTGAAAAGCCAGTTGTTGATCTGCTTGGAAAACCCCTTATCAGTTACATTATTGATAGTCTTGAGGGTGCGGAAGAAATTGAGAAGATATATGTGACAGTTTCTCCTTTTACTCCAACTACTGAAAAAGTTGTAAATGAGTATTATAAAGGACGAATTAAGACCATCGATACCGGCGGTGATAACTACGTTGGGGATATGATTTATGCAGTGGAATCTGCTGGAATAACAAGTCCTGTTATGATTATAATGTCAGATCTCCCACTGGTAACATCTTCTCTTATTGATCAGATTGTCAGGGCATATTATGAATGTGGAAAAGCGTCTATGTCTGTTTTTATACCTCTTTCACTTTGCAAGAAAGTGGGATTACGTCCTGATACTGTGTTTAATTGGGATGGCCAATTGATAGTTCCTGCAGGTATTAACATTCTGGATGGAAAAGACATTCGGGTCGAACAGGAATATCATAATTTCCTGCTGGATGATCCACAGGTTGCTATTAATATCAATACTGTCGAAGATCTCAAATATTGTTCCGATATTCTCAGTAAAAAGAAAAAGAGCTAAAATATTAGGGAGTCCTCCTGATGAACTCTTTCATAGAAAAAAATGGAAAACAATATAATGTTTCTACTTTGAAACTTATTCTGGGTGATCAGGATTTTGACCTGAATGCTGAAATAGGTGCAGAATATTTGCTCTTATGTGAAGCCGTGGATAATCCTTCAATTCTGCCTTATCTCCTTGCTGATTTCTACTCCCTCGATCTTCCAGAACCTGATGATTTCAGGCTGTCCCTTATGCGGGTACAGGTGGATTCGGATTTAAGGCTGGGTGAGGATATCCAGAAGCACCAGCAGAGAGCTTATGTTGCAAGAATAATCGAAAAAATGCTATTCAGCGAGATTTTCCTGACTTTTTCCGTGGAGGAGCCGGGTGTTGATAGCGATTGAGCTATTTTCCTGCAAGAAAAAGATACATGATTTTTTATATCAGTACTTACCTATTTCCAACAAGGGTCGATGATAATGAAAAAGGAATCTTCTGACCTCATTTCAGTATTACTTTGATTTTATAAGGTGTTCCAAAATGGAAGAAACAAATATTCCCGAGCGTGTTTCAACTGGCATAAGCGGTCTCGATGAGATGTTGCATGGCGGCTACTTTAAAGGGTCAGTTAATGTTGTTTCAGGTAAATCCGGTACAGGCAAAACTATCTTTGGTTCTCAGTTCCTGTATGAAGGTGCAAAAAATGGCGAAAAGGGAATGTGTGTTATTACATCTGAAGAATCACATTCAATTGTGCGGGAAATGAAGGCTTCGTTTGGATGGGATTTTGCAGAACTTGAAGAAAAAGGCATGATCACTTTTGTTGACATTACCGATCCAAGCCTTAGACTGCAGAAAAGTGTGGAAATTGCTCCATCGGAATTGATAAAAAGTTTCAAGAAACTGGTTAAAAGCAGGATTGAGGAAATCCAACCAACTCGTGTTTTTATTGATTCAATTGAGGCACTGTTCCTTGCAATAGAATCTAATTATAAATTGCGTACTCTGATAGATGATGTTTTCGGGGTTTTGCGCAAACAAAACGTTACTACAGTCATCACTGTTGGTACAATTTTTGGTCTCGATGAAATTATAGAGTATGGAGCGGATTCAGTTGTCAAGCTTGAGCGCATCCGTACGGGAAATACGCTGCAACGCTCTATATATGTGATGAAAATGAGAGGTTCAGGAACGATTAATGAAGTAAGGGTTTTGCATATATCCGACAGTGGAATGTCTGTGCTTGCCCAGTCTCCGTATCTGGAGTAAGCCTTTTACTTTATTCCTTCTTCTGTAAGTGAGAATTCACAACTTATGCCATCAGGTCTTGAGCGGTGTTTCCGTAGTACTGCACTTCGCTTGTTTTTCTCTTCCCGTTTGAATTCAATAATTGTTTTAGACATGTGACCTATGGTGCTGCCACCAATAGGTTTTAGTTCCCCGCTTTGTATGTCCGAATAAACCTGATTTGTAATTAGTACTACAATTCCTCTTTTACGCGCAAGGCTGTGAAGGTATCCTATTTGGTTTGCTAACTCTCTTCGATTGCGGATGCTGTTTTCCTGATCTTCAAGTCCAAAACGGTAGTACGAGGTTGCTGAGTCCACTATTATAAGACCAATGTTCTCAGCACTAATCTTCTCAATTTCCCTTATTGCAGAGTATTGTTCTTCAAAACTGTGTGGTTCATAAATGATAATGTTCTGTGCAATATTTTTTGCGTTTTCACCTGCAATTTGCCTGAACCTTTCAGGTGATAGTGCTTCGGTGTCTACATACACCACTCTTTTTCCTTCGTTTACACACTTTACTGCAAGCTGGAGGCAAAGGTTTGTCTTGCCGCTACCGGCTTCCCCAAATACTTGGGTAATAATTCCTGCTTCGAAACCTCCTCCAAGCATTTCATCAAGTGGAACACAACCTGATTTCAGTAATTTACCTGTTATTATTGACACCTCTGGCATGCTGAGGATATGGGGCTAATTGTGACTGTTCATGTAATAAACTTTTGGAACATTGATTTGTATTCATATATGATCACATCCTATCTTATTGTTATCAAATCGGATCATGTAAGTGGTTTTTATGTATACAAACATGTGCTGAAAAAGCATTATAAAGGAAGGTGTAGATAGCTAAGGTTTACCCATTATGGAATTGTTGACAAGAAAGAATTGCTTATGCTTCTAGCTGTGCTTTTCGTTCCAGTCAACGGGTTTATTAAATTTGGAGGATGGAGTTATAATGCCTGAGATTACTGTTTATACCACACAATCATGCCCACGTTGTGTTCGCCTTAAGAAGTTACTTGATGAGAATAATATAGCTTATAAGGAAGCCGACATGTCTACGCCGGAATCACTGACCGAGCTTCGTATTAATGGTGTTTTTACCAATGAAGCCCCGGTACTTCAGATAGATAATACATTCCTGGAGGGCAATGATCTCTTCAGTGGCAATGAAGTGAATAAGAAAGCTCTTGGAGATTTGTTATAAAAGGTGAGAGTTATGGGTGCGATGACAAAGGAATCTATTAAAGAGACAATGGACACGATAAAAATTAAAGAGGCAAAATGTGCCACAGAGCTTTTTCAGGATAAAATCAAGGAAAAAAGCACCCCGAAAGAGACTCCTTCTATCAAATCCTCTTTAACTCATGGTCCTCTCCAGAAGACGCTGGATGGCGGTTTTATTTCCGCAATGCCAAAAGTGCGAACTACTGATGGTCACATGGTTGAATGGGATCGCAATATCGTGGTAAACCAGCTTATTAAGGAAACTCAGCTAAGTGAGAGATTCCATGACGTTCCTGCAATTACAAAGGAAGAAGCACTTGAAATTGCAAAAGAAACGGAGAAGCGTATACGCAGTATGAATCTCAAGTTTCTTTCAGGTCCTCTTATTCGTGAACTTGTAAACATGATCCTTCTTGAAAAGAACAAGATTGAATGGCGCAATGTTTCCACAAGGGTGGGTACGCCGGTTTATGATTCTTGTGAAATCGACCTTGGAACGGGGTTTGAAGCAAATGAAAACGCAAACCTTCAGGAAAATGCCGAAACTTCTCACAAGAAAAAAGCCGATAAAATTTCAAAGGAGCAGTATCTTCTGCTGCTGCCTCCCAAACTTGCTGATCTTCACCTCAATGGTGACTTCCATATCCATGATCTTGAATATATGGGTACTCGAGCTTTCTGTCAGGATTGGGATTTGAGATATTTCCTCTATTATGGACTTATGCCAGATGGTTCAGGCTCCAAGGCAAGTGTTGCCGGTCCTGCTATGAATGCCGAGGTTGCAATCCTTCATGCGGTGAAAGCCCTTGGTAGTGCCCAGACCAACTTTGCAGGCGGTCAGGGATTCTACAACTTCCTTACATTCCTTGCTCCCCACTTTGAAGGCAAGTCTTACAAGGAAATTGAGCAACTCATGCAGATGTTTGTTTATGAGATGACACAGATGATGGTGGCCCGTGGAGGACAACTTGTTTTTTCCTCTGTCCAGTTGTCTCCCGGTGTACCAAAACTCTGGAAAGACAAACCTGTAGTTTACCGTGGAAAGGTCTGGGACGGAACCAATGGAACCGAAAAAAGGGTTTATGGGGATTTTGAGCGTGAAGTGCGTCTTGCATTCAAGGCTCTTATGAATGTCATGCTTGAAGGTGATTATTGGGGTAAACCTTTTAACTTCCCAAAACCCGAGATTTCCATTGAACCTGATTTTATGGAAGAGGATGAAATGTTCAACCTGGCTCACCCAGAACTTCCGACCTATGATGAACTATATACCCTCACATTTGAGCTTGCAGCCAAATATGGAACTCCGTACTTTGACAACCAGCTTCCGGCATATCGTGGTGCAGGCAACGGAATTTCATGTTACCAATGCTGTGCCTATCAGTTTTCCGCAAATGAGGAGGATGATGAGTGCTTTGAAGACAAACTTTACTTCAGGAATGGAGCACACTTTTCCATGGGCTCATGGCAGGTAGTTTCACTAAACTGCCCGAGAGCTGCCTACAAAGCCAAAGGCAATGATGAAGAGCTATATGCAAGGCTCAGGCATCTTATGGATATGGCTGTGGAAGTTTTCCACACCAAGGTAAAATGGATGACTCCAATAATCGAATCCGGGAGAATGCCTTTTGCAACACAGACGCCAAAGGATCCTGTGACTGGTAAAAAAGGTGCAGTGGCAGTTGATCTCGATGGTCTTGTGTTTACAATAGGAGTAATAGGCATCAATGAAATGGTTCAGTATCATACCGGTTCACAGATTTATGAATCGAAGGATGCTTTCAGACTTGCAGTACGTGCCATGACAGAAATGGAAATATATGCAAAGGAACTTTCCCGCAAACACGGTATTGAGATCGCCCTTGCAAGAACTCCTGCAGAAACAACTGGACAAAGGTTCGGTGTTTCCGACCTCCTTCATGAAGAATACCGTGAACAGGCAATGTCTGTGCTTAAAGGAGATGTTGAGGCCGCCATGAGGGACATTAAGAAGACACGTGATCTGCCGGTTTATTACACAAACGGTACTCATGTGCCCCCTGGAGCTAATATTTCACTGGCTGAGAGAATTAAATATGAACATGTGTTTTTCCCCATCGTCGATGGCGGAGATATTATGCACATATGGCTTGGTGAAGGTGCGCCAAATGCTAAAGGTCTCAAGGAATTTGCTATGAACCTTGCAAAAAATACACAGACCGGTTATTTTGCCTTTACCAAGGACATGACAATTTGCCTGGATGATTTCCATATGATGTCCGGATTGAAGGACTGTTGCGAGAATTGTGGTTCTTCGAACGTTGAGCAACTATCCCGTGTTACAGGGTACATTCAATCTGTAAGCGGTTGGAACGCTGCAAAGAAACAGGAACTTGCTGACAGGATGCGCTATGGCTCTTCAGACATGCAATAATCGTACAGTTGTAAATTTTGGGGACTATGTATCCCTTTCTACTTTAGACTGGCCAGGAAGGGCATCGGTGGTATTCTTCCTCCGTGGATGTCCTTATCGATGTCCCTACTGCCAGAATTATTCGATATTAAGCGGTTCCGATCTGGTTGATACCAGACAGATTGAACAGCTTATCGAATCCTCCAGGCTTTTTGTTAGCACAGTTGTTTTTTCAGGTGGTGAACCCCTGCAGCAGGGAGAAGCTGTTCTTAAGTTGTGCTCCTCTGTGAAAGACATGGGTCTGGATGTTGGAATTCACACCAATGGAGCATATCCGGAAGTGCTGGAAATACTCTGTAAGCGAAAACTTGTGGATGGTGTGTTCATAGATGTAAAAGCCCCTCTTGACAATCCAAAATTATATGGAGAGATGATAGGTTCTGAAAAACCATCGGTAACTATTCTTCCGATTAAAGCAGCAGAAAATGTTTGTAAGTCCATTGAAATTGCAGTAAAACATGGTATATTAGAGGAATTAAGAACCACTGTTCTTCCCAACCATATGGATTCTCCCTCATTGATCAGATCAATTGTGAATTCGATAGCTCCTTATCTGAAAAATTTAAAAGCTCCTTATGTTATACAGCAGGGATTTCCGGACCATACAAATAATCCTTTGTTGCAGAAATTGCCACCACTTTCAAGGGATTTTCTGTTGAAGTTATCAAAGCCTTCTCTTGATGCCGGAGTGGAATTGTATATTCGCACCAAAGAGAACGGATCTGAAAAGGTTAGCTTCGAAACAGTTTGAAGTTTAAGCAATTGCTTTATATCTTTGGCAACTACACCGTTATAGGTGTATAAATGAAATACAAACATCTGCATCTTATTCTTTTACTGCTGATGTTATCCATAATATCGGCAGGCTGCCTTTCTCTAGGCGGGGATTTTTCTTCTTCCATATCAGAGAAACAAATTGGTGGGGGTTATGATTACAGGAGTGATCTTGCTTATGAGGAAGCAATTGTTTTTGATGAGTCCACGGGAGTTAGGGTAGAGTATGAGAGTCCCATATCATCAGATACTACATCTATGGAACGGCAGGTCATAAAAACCGTAGATTTGTCACTAAGGGTTGAAAATGCAACAACTGCCGCTGAAGCTCTTGCAGATATTGCCAATTCCTACGGAGGCTATATTTCTTCCTCTTCTGTTTACGACAGCTATTACTATGAAAGTTATGTACAAAAACAAGGATATGTCAATCTTCGCATTCCTGCAGAGAAACTCGATGACGCGCTTGGAAAAATAAAAGATCTAGGGGAGATCCAGTCCGAAAGCAGTTCGGCACAGGATGTCACGGAAGAATATATCGACCTTAATGCACGGCTTTCCAATATGGAAAAACAGGAGGAAAGGCTGCTTGAGATCCTTGACATGGCAACCACCGTTCAGGATGTTCTGGAAGTTGAGAAAGAACTTGAACGGCTAAGGGGTGAGATTGAGAGTCTTCAGGGAAGATTGAATTACCTTAACAGCCAAATTGACATGACGACGGTTAACGTGTATCTCACAGAACCTGCTCCACTTGGAGGTTCTCTTGGAATTCGGAATGCAATCTCCGATGCAGTCCAAGGATTCATAATATCTGTTAGGGGAATAATTGTTTTCATGGGCTATGTCCTTCCGGTTGTAATTGTGCTTTCGGCTGCCGGTGGAATAATTATTCTGGCAGTTCGCAGAAAGAAAAAATAAGTATTAGGGGTATCGGATGAATGTGGAGTTAATCAGGGATATTGATGAGAGGGAATTTATCAGGCGACTTATAGGAATACTTGAAAGTGATGATAAAGATGTGATTGCGGGTGCAGGCAAAGACGACTGCGCTATCATTAAAGTGGGTGATGATTCACTCGTTGTAACTACTGATATGCTTCACAGAAAAACGGATTTCCCGTCGGGTATGTCTGCATGGCAGATAGGCTGGATGTCGGCAGCTGTAAACTTCAGCGACATTGCTGCAATGGGTGCCGCACCAGTTGGATTGCTTGCAGCTGTGGGTTATCCTCCTGATATGTTTTACGAAGAAGCCGCAGAAATTTCACGTGGAATGCACGATTGTGCTTCCTTTTGCGGAACGTCTGTACTGGGCGGCGATGTGGATATCCACGACGAACTGACAATTACCGGTACAGCTTTTGGGAAAGCCAAAGGTGGACAAATCCTGCGCCGGGATGGTGCGCAGGTAGGCGATCTAGTGTGTGTGACCGGAACCCTTGGGGGCGCGGGTGCAGCTTTGCAGGCACTGCTGGATGATAGGGATGTAGATTCCGATTTTCTCAAAGGTCTTTTTGAGCCGGTTCCAAGAATTTCAGAGGGACGGATTCTCGCAAAAAGCGGATGCGCAACTTCAGCAATGGATACCAGCGATGGGCTAGCGATGTCACTCTACGATCTGGCAGAAGCCAGTAATGTTGGTTTTCAGATTTATGAATCCAAATTGCCTGTTGATAAACGAGTGGAGCAGATTGCTTCCAATTCTACCGATGCACTTGAACTTGCACTTTACTCTGGCGGAGATTTTGAACTTCTTTTTACCGTCAATTCTAAACATGCCAAATGGTTACGTGGTAAATCTTATCTAACTATTATAGGAGAAGTTGTAAATTATGAAGAAGGTGTGTCCATGGTTCCTAAATATGGCGAAACAATTACTATAAATCGAAAAGGTTATTTGCACATGAAATCATCTGAAAATATAAACGTATAATGGGGATTGTATAGTATGAAATATCATTTCAATTTTATTTTGATTGCTTTGTTGACTATAGGATTGTTTACAGGAGTAGCTTTTGCAGAACCGGTAATAACGGAATACTACCCTCCATCTCCTGTTTCCAGCTATGAGGGTGTATCTCAAACATTTTCAGTTAATGTGACTGAAACAGTTGATGTTATATGGCAAATAGATGGAGTAAATCTGACAACAAATACCAGTGTTACATCTGCGTCTTACACAAATTCCACCACACCAGTGGGATCCCATACTGTAAAAGCAATTGCTGAAAATGCAAACGGAACAGATGAAGCAACATGGACATGGAATGTGGATGCAATTGTTGCACCTGTTATTTCAGATATTTCAGAGACAGATATTGATACTACAAGCGCCACAATTAACTTTGCTGTAGATCAGGATGATGCTATTACACAAATTGCTTACAGCACATCTTCAGATCTGTCTTCTCCAAGCTTGACTACAAATGAGACGTCCGGAACTACCAGAGATGTTCTATTATCCAGTCTAAGTGAAGGAACAACATACTATTACAGAATCTATGCTTATAATGCCGTAAATGATAGTATATTCTCTAATTCAAGCATCCATAATTTCACCACAATCACACCAACTGCCCCTTCTATATCAGATATTTCAGTGACAGATATTAAAGGTTCCAGTGCTACAATCGAATTTGATGTAAACCAGACAAATGCTCCTTCAAGAGTTGCTTACAGCACATCTTCAGATCTGTCCTCTCTAATATGGTCAGACTGGGATTATAGCAGTACAACAAGTCGCAGTATTGAACTTACAAACTTGAATGCGGCTACAAAATACTATTACAGTGTTTTCGCTTACAATGCAAGCAACGAAAGTGTTTATACCAATACTTCAATCTACGACTTTACTACGCTTTCATCGTGGGGTAACCGTATCTGGGATGAGGCTGAAAATCTGGCTAATCCTTACACTTGGGATGCCAGAAGTTTTTCCGGATTCTTCTACGATCTTGATACAGGTGAGACCTCCGAAAGTATGGAAATAACAATTGATGTTTCAGGTCGTGAAATTGAGCAAGGAGATCTTGTTTACACCGCAGTCCCAATTACAACAGAGTTTGAATATGAGGATTGGGGTGAATACGAAGTAATCGGGTTCATGGCACAGAAATTCTTTGCCGGTTACACCACAGCTACTGATGTTGATATCATTGATGAAGATCTAAGCCTCATGTCCAAAGGCATCCTTGCAGAGGTTCTCATTGACACAGATGATGATGAATCTGTCTATTCCGGTTCATCACTGATACTTGAGGAAGGGTATACCCTTAATATTCAGGAAGTAGATGTCAACGGGGAACGAGTCATGATAAGTCTTACCAAAGATGGTGATGAAGTAGATAGCGACATCTTGTCTGCTGACGAGACTTATGTTTACGAGAAAGATCTTGGAAGTGTCGATGACGTAC
>NZ_JASGLW010000019.1 GCF_030156785.1 Methanohalophilus sp. | reverse complement strand
CTATATCTTTATATCTGCTTGCTAATCTTCTAAATCACATATTCAACCATGTAAATCTTCTCCTACCAGTAATTGTATTGAAAAAGGTTTGATAAATTCCCATTGTTCATCAGAAAAGTTTCTAAATTATATAATCCCCCTCAAACTATAATTAGGAGAAATGGTATTTATATTTTTGAAACAGGCTCATATATAACTATGCTTAATTGTCAAAGTCGTTTATTTTTATGCACAATACCTATACGCGTCAAAAACGTATCATTTTATCATATCAATCGTAGACAGGTGTTTTATTTTGAGTACCATCAGTGAGAAGATATTTAGCAGGGCATCGGGAAGGGATGCAAAAGCCAATGATTTTGTAATGGCTGATGTCGATTATGCTATGGCCCATGACGGAACAAGTATACTAGCAGTGCGGGCTTTCAGGCAGATGGAAGTGAAAAATGTCTGGAATCCTAACAAGATTGTGATTCCCTTTGACCATCTTGTACCTGCAAACAGTGATACCACGGCGGCTCTTCAGAAGGATATCCGGGGGTGGATACATGAGCAGGGTATCAAAAACTTCTATGACATTGGAAACGGTATATGCCATCAGGTTTTGCCAGAGAATGGTTTCGCAATGCCGGGAAAACTGATTGTCGGGGCAGATTCACATTCGTGTACTTACGGTGCTTTTGGCGCTTTTGGAACTGGCGTAGGGGCTACAGACATGGCCGAGATATTCGCTTCAGGAAGACTCTGGTTCAAGGTTCCAGAATCAATTAAAATTACAACCAACGGCAAACTTGGAAAGCATGTTTATGCAAAGGATTTGACCCTTAATATTATTGGCACAGTGGGTGCGTCGGGTGCTACGTACAAAGCTGTGGAATTCTATGGCAGTGCGATTGAAGACCTTTCCATGTCAGGTCGTATGACCCTTTCAAATATGGCTATTGAAATGGGTGCAAAAGCCGGTATCGTTCCGCCGGACAAAACAACGTTTGATTTCCTTGAGGGAAAAGCTGTGGAAGATTTTGAACCTGTATTTGCGGATGAAGATGCGGAATACGTAAAGGAATACGAAATTGATGCTTCCTCCCTTGAGCCACAAATAGCAAAACCCCATGAGGTTGACAATGTTTGCGGTGTTTCCGAGGTTGTCGGTACAAAGGTGGATCAGGTTTTCATTGGCACCTGTACCAACGGCAGGCTTGAGGATCTTGAAGCTGCAGCGGCTGTTCTGAAAGGCGAGGAGGTTGCAGTCAGAACTATCATCATTCCAGCTTCAAAGAGAATCATGAAGGAAGCTGTGGAAAATGGCACAATTTCAACTCTTCTTGACGCAGGTGCCACTTTTGCAACGCCTGGTTGTGGACCCTGTTTGGGAGGTCATATGGGTGTTATTGCCGAAGGTGAGGTTTGTATTTCCACTGCAAACAGGAACTTCCGTGGCAGGATGGGTAAGGGCGGATACATCTACCTTGCATCTCCTGCAACGGCAGCAGCATCTGCAATTACAGGTGAAATAACTGATCCACGTGAAATTTGAAACTAGGAGTATATAAATGCCAGAAGAAATAAGCAGTGATAAGATCCAGCATTTACTGGGTCATTGGATTGAACACAACCAAAGCCACAATGAAAGCTTTGAGCAGTGGGCTGGAAGATTAAGGGAAGCGGGTTACATGGAAGTTGCTGATGTAATCTTGCAGGCTTCAAGGAAAATGGAAGAGTGTAGTTCTTTGCTTGAAAAAGCAAAGGATTTACTCTGAGTTCCTGTATAAGTGGTCGTATACAATCCCGCCTGCGAAATAGCCTGCAAGCCCGACTATAAGGGTTCCGGGAAGATAAACCGGTGTGAATTCATCAGCTCTGTAAAGCAAGATATTCCCAATTATCAGATATGTAAGCAGGAAGGCTGCCAGACTGATCAGCTGGAGTTTACTTCTGTCTATTGGCATGTTGTTCCCTGGATCGATATAATTTTTTAACCAGAATAGTTATGGTTTTCTTTTCTTTAAAATTGTACCTTCAACTGTAAGTTCACACCGTTACGGATATTGAACAGTATTCCACGTCAGTACTTCTTTTAATATATATACTACTGACATTTTAGATCAGTACTGAGATATTATCACAATCGGTGATTGCTATGACAGACAAAATCTTAATTCTGGGTGCTGGCTATGCCGGGGCTGTGGTTGCAAATAAACTTGCAAGGGAATTCAGACGTAGTATTGCAAAAGGGAAAGTTGACATTACGGTACTTGATAAAGACGAAATGTCTGTAAACCAGGGTGGATTTACATTCCTTCCTTTCAGCTTGTACACTCCTGAAGATATTATAAGATCCAAACGGGAATTGCTTAGCCCCAGGATCAATCTCAAGCTGGGTCCTGATGGAGAAGTGACTTCTATTGATATGAATAAACAGCAGGTTGGGGTTAAAAGTGGGAACAAATATGATTATGATTATCTTGTGATTGCCCTTGGGGCAAGGGCTGATATCAGCGGGGTTGAAGGTCTTACGGATGATCTGAATACATTTTATACTTCTATTGAAGATTCGCTGAAACTGGGAGAGAAAATTAGGAATTTTAACGGTGGTAGAATCGCAGTTTCAGTTGCGAGGATGCCAATTCCATGTCCAGGGGCACCTATAAAATTTTCTTTCCTTCTAGACAGCTATTTTAAAAATGTCTTGAAAAGGGATGATGTGACTATCAGTCTTTTCTGGCCAATGGAACCAATAGGTCCTCCTGAATTCAACAAGATGGTTACAGGCAAGTTTGAAGAAAAAGGAATTGAAGTATTCCGCAATTTCAAACTTGGTAAAGTGGATGCTTCCAATAAGGTGATTGAATCTACTGAAGGCGAGAAAGAAAAGTATGATCTTCTTGTAACGGTACCTCCGCACAAGGTTCAACAGGTCATTCTTGATGCAGGGATTAATGATGAATCCGGATGGATTCCTTTTGATAAATCAACCTTACAGTATCGAGGAGGCGCTGGCAATTATGATAACGTGTACGTCCTCGGCGACACTGGTCCCATGGATGTCCTGAAAACAGGAATAGGTGCCCACTATCAGGCGATGGTTGTGGCACACAATCTTGCCAATGATATCAACGGAAATGGTATCAAGGTATCCTATAATGGGGAAACGGGTTGTCCCATTATTACGGATATGGCTGCTCCATCAATGGACGGGAAGGCATACATTGCCACATGGAGCTACAATCTACCACCAGATGAGTTCGATACGACAAAGCTTGGATGGTATATGTATCGCATGTATTACTATATTCATTGGGACGCGAGCATAAAAGCAATACTGTGAGGTGATTTTGATGACAGGTGAAAATGAAATAACAAATGCTGGAATGACTTCTGCAGATGTTGAATCTGTAGTTGATGTTGTCAGGACTATGCGCATAATGCAGGACTACCTCAACGATGAAACCATCCACGGTGTTGCGGAGATCATGATCCCAATGATGAAACTGGTGAATGGTATTGCAAGTACGGATCTTGTGGATGTGCTGGAAAGGGGCTTGCAAGACCCTGATCTAGATCGTGCCCTTATAACTCCTCCTAAGGTTGGTTTGTACGGGCTGCTTAAAGAAATGGGCGATGAAGATCTTCAGAAAGGAATCGGCATCGCTCTTGAACTGCTGAAGGCTCTTGGTAGGGCTTCCGAAGAAGTCGGTAGATGATGCACTATTTTCCTCAGGGCAGGTGAAATCCTGCCCAACCCTCCATTTTTTCGAAGTTTTGGTTTTTATTCCGGGTTTTTTGGAACCGATTGGTAATTCGTAACGATTATTTCTCGGACAGGTCCACGTTTGTGGCCTTTGGAATTAATGTTTCTGCGTGCAAGCACACGATCGATATTGAAACGAGAATACATTTCATCAAAGAAATCATCTTCCGGGTTCTCATATTTAGGGTCGGAATTGCTGAGCATAAGTCTGGCTCCCTTTGCATCAATCTTCCTGTAGAAATCCGCCAGGCGAAACTGTTCCCCGTCATCAAATGAATCCTTTGAATAGGAAGTAAAAGAGGATGTCCTACTCAGGGGGCGGTAAGGGGGGTCAAGGTAGACAAAACTGTTCTCATCTGCCAATGATTCACAGATTGTGAAATCTCCCAAGTGTATCTGTGTATTTTGAAGGACATCTGAGACATTTCTTAGATTTTTGGCGTCCAGTATCCTTGGATTCTTGTACCTACCAAAGGGCACATTAAAAAATCCTTTCGAATTGACGCGAAATAATCCATTGTAACATGTCCTATTAAGGAAAACAAGTTGTGCAGCTCTTTTAATCCATTTCTGGTTGTATTTTTTATAATTGAAAGAATTCCTGCCCTTGTTCAGTTCATCTCTGATCTCGTAGTAGAATATTTCTTTTTCCTGATCTGGAGTGTCATAATATAATGACTGGAGGGAATCCAGCATCTCGATTAACTTCTCAACATCATTTTTGACAACACTGTATGCTACGATGAGTTCTTCATTAACATCGCAGATGTGTGAATCCTCAAAATCAAACTTGTTCATCACGTGGAAGAATACCGCTCCTCCCCCGACAAAGGGTTCGATGTATCTTGTAATCTCTCCGCTTTCCAGTTCTGCAGGGAAGCGTTTATCTAATTCTTCGAGAAGTTGTTTTTTCCCGCCGGCCCATTTCAGGAAAGGTTTCGCATTGTTTGTCATATTACGATTACTTTAATTTCAGGAACTTCCATCATCCGCATTACATTTTTTGGGACAAGCCGGCCCCATGTATTGTAAACGGACTTCCCGCTGATATAAGTGCTGATTTTTTGAGTCTGAAACGGTCTTTGTTTTTCTTAAATCATTTCCTTGCCTCTGTTAGAGGCAGGATGTGCAGTTTTCTGATATTTACAAAATAGTAGTATATAAAATCGGCTTTCTGGTATTCGGGACTCTATTCAACGTTGGTAACTTCCACAGTTGCGGGAATCTAGTGCAGATATTGCTCAATATCCCAAAATCCGCATCTGGAAATTTTTTATGTTTCTTTCATTTTGTACCCGCAATTCATGATTCAGAGTCCAATATACAGTATAAAAATTAATATAATACCTATGTGATGTGTGGCACACATTGTTTATTTAGTAAAATAGTGTATAAAAAAGCAACAGTTAAATAGTACAAAACAAAAATTTACAGATATGTGCCGGAGAGATATGGGGGAATATGTCCAGTACTGGAAGATCATTAATTGAGAAAATGGCTATATGCAAGGAAGCTATTGATGCAGCAAGGGAAATCTGTGTGCATCCTTCATTATCGCAATACCTCAATGATTGCGGGTTTGCACTGGCTTCACGAAGGTTTTCGGTTGGCTCCTCGGTTGCATATGCCTATGAGGCAGAAGATGCTATCTACATTTTACTCATTTTCAGCAGGATTAAGCAGAGGGGCGATGGCAGGAGACTCATTAGATGTATTATTGAGCATGCCCGAAAGAAAGGTTACGAAAAAATCTATACCACTACTTCGCCCTAGTCTCCTTTCCACTATCCTGCCGGCAGATTTTATGTTTCCTGTGGATTTCAAATGATTGGTTCGGATGAATTGCAAACGTATTACAGGCTGGATGTGCACAACAGTCCGGTAACTGCTTGCAAGGATCCTGAATCTGTTCCTCCTGATGTCTCATACAGCGTGTTGGATTATTTCATCATTGCTGTTTCAATGATCCATGCTTTTATCTTCAGGGAAAATGGTGAACCAAGGGTTGTGGGACGGCTGAGAAGGGCTATCGGTGATAAAGAGAATCTTAAAAGAACCTGATACCTGATTTCTGAAACTGCTTTTATGTGGTTCCAATCCAAAAAAGTGAAGAAGGTATGATTACCCTGTTTTCATACACTCTTTATAACGTACCTCACTCCACTAAATAATCAAAAAGTATGAGTTTAGGATCTTCAATGATCAAAAGCTTGATTTCAGCCTCCCAAATCCTAATAGTTAGTATGTTAATAGAGAATATAAACTAAATGGCGTGAAATATTAAATAGAGGCTAAAAAATATAATTTCTTTTATTTTTCTTTAACATCGTGTAGGTAAACTGAGTTTCCCTGCATCAATACATAAGACGTATATTAATTGAAATATACTTGACATTATCAGAATTTATCAAACCTTTTTCAATACAATTACTGGTAGGAGAAGATTTACATGGTTGAATATGTGATTTAGAAGATTAGCAAGCAGATATAAAGATATAG
>NZ_JASGLW010000007.1 GCF_030156785.1 Methanohalophilus sp. | reverse complement strand
GTTTTAGCGACCATCGGTTTGCAGATACTTGCAGTCTACACACCTTTCCTTCAGATGATGCTAAGTACAGTTCCCCTTGCGTTTGGTGACTGGCTTATGCTGTTTGTTATAGGAATGCCGCTGTTGGTTGCAGGCGAAGCGTACAAAAATGTCAAAAAACGATGGTATGAAATTTAATGTTAAATTAGAGTTTTGCGCACAATCGTAAATAAATAAGATTCCTATAGAGTCCTTATAGGAGGGTGGAGAATCATATATGGTTTTTGAAACTCTTCCAACGTTCTAATAAGTATCTAGTAAGGAATCAAAAAAGCAGTATGCTTGAGGGTGTGATTTCAACAAAATGAAGATGTGTAATCACAACTTTTTAAAATAACTTAGCGGACCCGGTGGGAGTTGAACCCACGACCCCCGGGTTAGAAGCCCGGTGCTATATCCTGGCTAAGCCACGGGCCCGCGTCGTGATGTATTATTTGAATCGGGGGTGAAGTAGGACATTGCATTTTATGCATAAAAGCCTTTTGTTAATTAACTAATAACGCATATATATTATAATCACGTCTCATTTGCAGAAACTTGTTATCTTAACAAAAGCGAGGATTTGATTATGACTGAATCACTTGTCTATACTAATGGTAAATTTGTGCCAAAATCCGAAGCAACCACATCGATATTTGATCATGGCTTCCTTTATGGAGATGGAGTTTTTGAAGGGATAAGAGCATATAACGGAAGGGTGTTCAAGTTAGCCGAGCATATTGATAGGTTATATGATTCTGCAAAAGCAATTGCAATGGACATTCCATTGTCTAAGGAAGAGATGACCGAAGCGGTTCTTGAGACCTTGAGACAAAATAATCTTACGGATGCATACATTCGTCCTATTGTTTCACGTGGAATAGGTGATCTGGGTCTTGATCCTCGCAAGTGCTTGAAATGCAATGTTTTCATTATATGCCAAGAGTGGGATGCAATGTATGGTGACCTCTATGAAAAAGGCTTGAAGGCTGTTACTGTTGCAGTTCGCCGCAATGCTCCGGATGCCCTTTCACCAAACATTAAATCCTTGAATTACCTGAACAACATCCTTGCAAAAATCGAGGCAAATGAGAAAGGTGGAGACGAGGCAATTTTCCTTGATAACAACGGTTATATTGCAGAAGGTTCCGGTGACAACATCTTTGTTATCAAGAACGGCAAGATATACACGCCACCCACGATTTCTAACCTTAAGGGAATTACTCGCGCCACAGCCATCGAACTTCTTCACGAGAGAAACTACGAAGTACTCGTGCAGAATATTGCAATGTTTGATCTCTACACAGCCGATGAGATCTTTGTTACAGGTACCGCTGCTGAAGCCGCTCCGATTACGAATGTAGATGGTAGGGTAATTGGTGACGGACAGATAGGTCCTGTGACGAGGGAAATGATAAAAGCATTTGAAGAAATTACCAGTACCACGGGTACTCCTATTTACTGATATTCTTGCACATTTACACATAGCCGGGTGTGTGGCAGGATGAGAAATATACTACGGGACTTGACACCGTTTGAGAGGGCCAGGCAAATTGTGCTTGGTCTCTCAGTTGGTTATAGTATGGAATCCCTGCCAATCTCCGACGCGGATGGGCTTGTGTTGGCAGAAGACATTGTTTCCGACATTAATGTACCACCATTTCCTAAGTCTCTTAAAGATGGCTACGCAGTACGTGCCTCTGACACAAATGATGCCTCTTCTAAGCATGCTAGCCTTATTCTGAAAGATTATATCCCTGCCGGAAGAGGCGACAAACTTTCTGTTAATTTAGGGGAAACTGTTGAGATCTCCACCGGGGCTCCTTTACCTGAAGGTGCTGACGCTGTTGTTATGGTTGAGGACACCGAATTGGAAGGTTCTAAAGTCATTATAAAAAAATCGGTCACTAAAGGGCAGAATGTGATTCCAGCTGGTACTGATATATCTTTAGGAACGCGTGTTTTGCGTGCTGGTCAGAGGTTGTCTCCTGTAAAGTTGGGGGTGCTTGCAGCTATTGGTAGAGATTCTGTTCCGGTCAGGATTCTCAAGGTGGGCATAATCGCAACAGGCGATGAGCTTAGAGAACCCGGGAATCCGCTTGAAGCGGGGAGCATTTACAATACCAATTCCTATACGCTTTCTGCAAGCATCCGGCGTCTGGGAGCAACTCCGGTATCCTATGGAATTGTGAAAGACAATTACATGGAGGTCGAGGATGTTTTCCTTCAGGCATTGGATGAGTGCGATGTTGTCCTGACCACAGGAAGTACTTCTGCTGGTACGGATGATTTCATGTATGATGTCATCGGACAATACGGGCGTATTCTGGTTCACGGGATGAATTTCAAACCCGGAAAACCGGTGATTATTGCGGAAGCTGATGGAATTCCGGTTATAGGTTTGCCGGGGAATCCAACAGCGGCTTTGATGGTTTTTAATGAACTGGTGGCTGTACTGATTTCCAATGGGCTAGGTACATCTCTCCCTATTCGAAAAAAAGTGAAAGGTAAATTAATGGCTGATATCTATTCTGACACTCGCCTTGATTTGTACGCTGTGCGAGTTGATCGGTATCTTGTATATCCTGCCGACAAAACATCTGCTTCCATCACAACTCTTGCTGACGCAGATGGCTTCATATCCATTGGTCCTGAAATTACGTATCTTCCGGCAGGTTCTGAAGTGGAAGTCACTCTTTTTGAAGACGCCTGAAACTTTTACAATAAAAACAAGTCTTTTTAGGATTTCATTAATAGTTCGGAACTTTTTTATAGTAGGATTGCGTTATGTATTGCCGTACATATCATTTAGATGTCTAAATGGAGGTTATTTATTTGAATAAATTTGCAGGTCTGCTCATCACACTAATTTTTCTGTTAATCGTGGTGATTTTTGCAGTTAATATTCCACAAGAAAGTGATTCCAAAACTGAAATTACAGTTTCAGCAGCTTCAAGTCTTACTGAATGCTTTACCGAGATGGAAAAGGAATTTGAGAAAGCAAATCCCGAAATTAATGTTCAGCTGAATCTTGCAAGTTCGGGTTCACTGAGGATGCAAATTGAAGGATTGGCTCCCATAGATGTTTTTGCTTCGGCTTCAAAGAAACATATGGATCTTCTTGAGCAACAAGGCTTAATAGATAACGATTCAAGACGTGACTTTGCTGAGAATTCCCTTGTGATGATCATTCCCACTAGCAGTGAAAACAGCATCATGTCCCCTGAAGATCTCATCAATGAAGCAATTAAGAAGGTGGCTATAGGTGACCCGGAGACGGCACCCGTGGGAAGATACGCAAAAGAAGCACTGGAAGTGGCTAACCTGTGGGATAACATAAGCGACAAGATTGTTTATGCTGAGAGTGTGAAACAGGTTCTTGTTTATGTTGAGAACGGTGAGGTGGAGGCAGGTTTTGTTTATATGACCGATGCAATGTCTGCAGATATGGATAAGATTCAGGTGGTTGCGGAAATTCCTGTAAGTACCCCTATCAGTTATCCAATTGCAGTAATAGCTTCATCAACTGAAAAAGAAGCTGCAGGAAATTTTGTTGATTTTGTCCTATCAGATGAAGGAAAAGCAATACTCAAAAAACACGGGTTTATAGTAGTGGATGAGAATTGATGCTTGAAGATGCCTGGGTACCTCTGTTAATTACATTGAAAGTGGCTAGTTTGTCCACTATTCTTGTAGCTGTGCTGGGGATTGTCATTTCGTATATTCTGGCAAGGAGGGAATTTCGGGGGAAATGGATTGCTGATATCCTGGTAACTCTTCCTCTTGTGCTGCCTCCCACAGTTACGGGTTACTTACTTGTGTTATTGCTGGGAAAAAACGGGATTATCGGGCAATTACTTTATGATATGACCGGATTTGCAGTGCTTTTTACATGGCAGGCTGCGGTAATAGCGGCTTTTGTGGTATCTCTTCCCCTTATGGTTAAAACGACAGCTGCCGCGATCAGCGGGGTTGATCGGGAACTTGAGTATGCAGCATATACTTTAGGTCACAGCGAATTGGAGACCATACTTTTCGTGACACTGCCTCTTGCAAAAAAAGGAATTCTTGCGGGGTTAGTGCTGAGTTTTGCAAGAGCTGTAGGCGAATTCGGTGCTACCCTAATGGTGGCAGGGAACATTCCCGGGCAGACAAATACGATGTCTTTGTCTATCTATACTGCATTCCAGTCTGGCAATGATGCACTTGCGAATATCCTTGTAGCAACTCTTGTTCTGGTTTCACTGCTTGCTATGGGGTTGACTGCAAAACTGGTTGATCGTTGGGGTGTTTGATTTTATGGGTATTGCGGTAAATATATCAAAAGAGTTCCATTCCCGCAGCAGGATGGGTAAGGATCAGGATAGGTTCCTGCTTGATATCAATTTTGAGGTAGGGGATGAGATGGTTGTGCTTTTTGGTCGTTCCGGTTCTGGGAAAACCACTACATTAAGATGCATTGCAGGGTTGGAAACACCGGATAGTGGGCATATCAATGTCAACGGACAGATCTATTACGACAGCAAATCCGGGACAAACCTGCAGCCTCAGTACCGGAGACCGGGTTATGTGTTCCAGAACTATGCTCTTTTTCCTCATATGGATGTGAAACAGAATATTATTTACGGGCTTAGAGGTTGGGACAAAAAAAAGAAAGAAGAAAGGCTATATGAGATGCTTCGGCTCCTTCATATAGAAGGTCTTGATGACAGATATCCTTCACAGCTTTCGGGCGGACAGAAACAAAGGGTTGCTCTTGCCCGTGCTCTTGCTCCCAAACCCGATGTTCTGTTACTGGACGAACCGTTTTCAGCTTTGGATATGGTTGTCAGGATGCGCCTGAGGGAGAGAATAAAAATAATTCAGAAGGAACTTGGTATTCCTGTGATTTTCATAACTCACAGCCCGGATGAGGCTTTTTCCCTTGCTGACAGAATTGTTGTTTTGCATGAGGGGAAAGTCCATCAGTCAGGCAGCCCCAAGGATGTGTTCTATTCACCGGCTGACAGGGCAGTGGCTGAACTTGTGGGAGTCAGTAATATTTTTGACAATGCAAAAGTATCTGGTTCTTCCTCAATGGGGACGGTTCTTGAGGGGAAGGGATTGCAGGTTGTTGCTGCTCAAGTTGTAGATTCTGAGTATGTATCATGGGGTGTCCGACCTGAGAACGTTCACTTGAAATCCTGTAATGAGACCATGTTTTCACAAAAGCCCAATACTTTTGTCGGCAACGTTATTGATGTTACTGATAAAGGAAGTAGTAAACTTTTGGCAGTTGAACTTGATAGTAGTCGTTTCATATTTCTTTGCGAAACCCCATCACGCTTCTCTGACGACATACCTTCTTCAAGATGCGCTGTTGAAATTGCCCCGGAAGATATACTTATTTTTGAGAAATGATTTTCCTGAAGAGTTTTCCGGAAAATCTTTTTTAATATTGAAGTGGTGTTTGATGCCAATGAGCATTGAGGATGAGATTGCAGCAATTGAAAAAGAAATTCGGGATACCCCGTACAATAAGGCTACTTCCCACCATATTGGTAAACTGAAAGCCAAGATTGCAAAACTCCGGGACGAGTTGCAGAAACGTGCTTCAGCAAAGGGTGGTGGAGAGGGTTATTCTGTCAAAAAATCAGGTCATGCCACAGTGACATTAGTTGGTTTTCCATCTGTGGGTAAATCTACGTTGCTCAACCAACTCACAGGTGCCAAATCCGAAATTGGTGCATATGAATTCACAACTCTTGATGTAATTCCCGGCGTTCTGGAGCACAATGGAGCAATCATCCAGATTCTTGATGTTCCGGGACTTGTGAGGGGTGCAGCAAGCGGCAGGGGTCGTGGTAAGGAAGTTATTGCAGTGGTTCGTAACAGCGACCTTGTGGTTTTTGTTTTGGATGTTTTTCAGACCCAGCACTATGAGGTTCTCAAGCAGGAATTGTACGATGCCGGTGTACGGCTTGATGCTACTCCGCCGGATGTTGTTATTAAAAAGAAGGACAGGGGAGGCATCTCTATCAGTGCCACCCAGGATCTTGACATACCCGATAACCTTATAAAAACCATATTGGGTGAATATAAGATTCACAATGCACATGTGCTAATCAGGGATAATATAGGTATTGACGAGCTTATTGATGTTATTATGGGCAACCGTGTGTATATCCCGTCGGTTGTTGTTATTAATAAGGTTGATCTGGCGGATGAGGAAACACTCCGCAAATGCAGGGAGAAATTCCCCGATGCTCTGTTTATAGCGGCCAACGAGGGGAAAAATGTTGAAGCTGTGAAGGATCTCATTTACAATTCTTTGGATTTCATCCGTGTATTCCTCAAACCGCAGGGTGAAGCTGCGGATATGGATGAGCCCCTTATCATAACAAAAGGCAGCACGGTGGGTGATGTTTGTGACCACCTGCACCGTGATTTCAGGGATAAGTTCAGGTATGCACAAATATGGGGCAACTCTGCCAAACATCCCGGGCAGCGTGCGGGGCTCGACCACGTGCTGGTAGATGGGGACATCCTAACTGTCATTATCCAGAAATAAACCGCAAATATCCGACTGGACGATAAAAATAAGTAGGATTATGCAGTTCCAGTTAAACGCAGTCCCGTAGGGTAGTGGTCAATCCTTTCGGCCTTTGGAGCCGAAGACGGTGGTTCGAATCCGCCCGGGACTATTAAAAATTGTTACTATGTTCTACAATTATTGTGGATTCATCTATTTTTTTCAGTAGTTTGCTTATATCCCCATCAGCATGAAAGCCCAATTTCAAATGGAAATTCAAACTGAAAATGTCAGCACCGTTGATGATTACATTTTTTAGAATCCGGGGCAAGATGTCTGGAATAGCGAATCACAACACATGAATCTGTACATTTGCCACAATGTGTACATGAATCAAGAATCTCAATTTTCCCTCCATCACCGATTACAATTGCATCTATCGAACAGGCATGGATACAAACACCGCATCCGGTACATTTTGCAATTCTTAATAACTGCTTCGATGCCCTGTGGTACAGTTTCTCAACATATTTTTTTGAACGCCCTGTAATCTTCACATTTCCAGAATTAAAGAATTTGAGAGTTGCATCTTTTGTTTTCAGCAAGGCAATTCCCAACTCTTCAGCGAGTACAACCTCACCAAGAACCTTCAAAACAGACGCTGCTTCATGTATCGACACTCCAGACACAGTGAGTTCCATGGAATAGCTCCCATTCTTGCATGGGGAATAGCCTGAAGCAACGTCTATGTTGAAATCGTCACCAGCCTCTTTTAAGGACGTTGAAATATTCATTTTTTCTGCAAGAATCCGCATCTTTGCAGGAAGCTCTTTCCACCTCCAAAGACCATATTTTACATAAGATTCAGACAACCCTTTTGATTTTGCCCATTCCTGAAGGTAATTATACCATCTGAAATAAAGATCAGGATGGGTTTCCTTTAACGTTTTAAATTCACTGGCAAGGGAAGAAGGACAAAGATAACATCCAACCCTTTCAAATCCCATGTCATAGAGAGGGTTGTAAGGAAGTTTTTTCCAGTAGATATACAGCCAGACTTCAAAAGCCCTCCAGTTGCGCAATGGAAAAATATTGAGCTGTCCCTGAACAAACGGATTCATTTCAGCGGCTTTTGTCTTTGAACGGGAAAATGATTCATATTGCCTTTTACCGTCGATTGTCAGGCATGTTTGATTCTTGTGACTGCATTTTTTCATCACTGCATTAGCAGGCCCAAGTTTACATACCTTGCAGCACCACCTAAAATCCTTTCCCGGTGGTCCGAATTGATCGACATTTTCCCAGAAGGCATCCTCTGCTTTTTCCTCGGTAAGAGAAATGCCGTGCCGGGTGCAGAAGTCATGTACGAATTCTATGGTTTCCGGGAATTCAAGACCTGTGTTAACAAAAAATGCTCTCAGTTTTTTCGTGGGCAATGCTTGCATGGCAAGGGATAGTGCAACCAAACTGTCCTTGCCACCACTAAAGGAAACATACACAGGAAGTTTACTGTATTTTCCCCTCCCTGCAACATCACGAATATCCCGGATTGCCTCGTTTTCAATATTTTCCAGATACGGGATATTGGCTCGTATAACATCTTCAAGCGAAGCGACTTTAGGGTTTAATTCCACTATTTTGGCCAGACCTTTGACCTTTATGACAGGTGATTTTGAAAACTTGAAGTCACAGGGATTCTTAAGTGCTATTCCCACACCCACTTTTGAACCCATGCATAAAATCACAGGAGAGTCTTTGTGGAAATCATTGGAATACGACTGAACCTCACTTAGCTGAAGTTTCTTTCCCCCAATCCTTTTCTTTGTAGGATATAGATGCACGGATCTTTTTGAAGTATATTTTGATAGGAACGATGCGCCTTCTGGTGTAGGTTCGAATGCATAGTCATTTGCAAGCAAATTAAAATAGAGAAAACCAACACGATATCCATCCACTATTATCTCATCGTTGCGATCGTCTCCTGGAACCTTGTTAAGAAGAATTATCCGTTTTCCAAATGGATCACAGGCATAGTCACGCAACAGTAAGTTACTCAGAACATTCCTTTCATATGGGGAGCAAAATCGGACATCTCCGGGCTTACCAAGCGAAATGTCTTGGCCAATACCACCGCATAAATTACATTTTTTTCCTATTAGGGGAAGATTACAGGTCTTACACCAGTAGATAATGTTTCCAAAATGCTTGCCGGATTTCCTGACATGGGATGGCGTCCTTCGCATTTTTCGATTGTGAGAAAAGTTGGATGGCTTTGAAGATGACGGAACAAGGTTAAATGAACCCTTTTTTGGTTGTTTTACCATTAATATACAATAAAGAAAAGAAGGGATTTAATCCTTTGTGGATTTTCCCTCTGTAATATACTTGTTAATCGTTACAGCAGCCTTTTTTCCGGCACCCATTGCACTTATTACTGTTGCAGCACCGGTTACGGCGTCACCGCCTGCACACACACCATTCACAGATGTCATCATAGTTTCTTCGTCTACTATGATAGTACCCCATGGAGTTATTTCAAGCTCTTTTGAATCTGCGAAAATAACCGGGTTTGGAGATGTGCCTATGGCTATTATAACAATGTCCGCTTCAACGACAAATTCACTTCCTTTAATTGCAACAGGTCTCCTCCTGCCGGAATCATCAGGTTCTCCGAGTTCCATCTTTATGCATTCGACTCCAACTACTTCATTGTTGTCACCACTAAGAATGCGTACAGGATTTGTAAGGAGCCTGAATACAATGCCTTCCTCTCTTGCGTGCTCTATCTCTTCACGGCGGGCAGGCATTTCTTCATCACTTCTGCGATAAACGATTGAAACTTCATCTGCACCAAGCCTCAGAGCACAGCGTGCAGCATCCATAGCAACATTTCCGCCGCCGACTACCACTACGTGATGTCCCTTTTTGATAGGAGTATCATATTCAGGGAACTTGTAGGCTTTCATTAGATTGACTCTTGTAAGAAATTCATTTGCGGAATAAACACCGTTTAGGTTCTCCCCTTCAATTCCCATAAATTTTGGGAGCCCAGCGCCAGTTCCTATGAAGACTGCATCAAACTCTTTTCTGAGGTAATCAAGGGTCTTTATCCTTCCGATTACGTAATTAACTTTAATGTCAACACCAAGGTGCTTGATGTATTCCACTTCTTCCTTTACTATTACTTTTGGAAGACGGAATTCCGGAATACCGTAGACAAGCACACCCCCGATTTCATGGAGTGCCTCAAAAATTGTTACTGCATGGCCTGCTTTTGCAAGGTCTGCAGCTGCAGTTAATCCTGCAGGACCTGATCCAACAACTGCAACTTTCTTGCCAGTGGGAGTGGGTTTTTTAGGGATGGGGACTCCCTTCTCACGTTCATAGTCTGCACAGAAGCGCTCAAGGCGCCCGATTGCAACAGGTTGGTTTTTCTTGCCAAGTACACAACGCTTCTCACACTGCTCTTCCTGTGGACAGACACGGCCGCAGACTGCTGGTAATGCATTGGATTCCTTGAGAACTTTTACAGCTTCATCAAGGTTACCAACCTTAATTTGTGATATGAATCCTGGAATATCAATGTTGACCGGACAGCCCTCCACACATTTGGGTTTTTTGCATTCGAGACATCTGCTAGCCTCGATGGCCGCTTCCTTGGCAGTGTAACCAAGAGCCACTTCATTGAAGTTCTTTATACGTTCTTCAGGCTTTTGTTCGGCCATCTTTTGCCTTACCGGCATTTGCATTCCCCCTCACAACACCTGTGTTCATACTCTTCGGCAGATTTCTTTTCTTCAGAATGGTAAAGAGACAAACGACTCATTAAAAGATCAAAATCAACTTTTGAAGCGTCAAATTCCGGTCCATCAATGCATGCAAACTTTGCTTCTCCACCAACGGAAACACGGCATCCACCACACATTCCTGTCCCGTCAATCATTATCGGATTCAGGCTGACAATAGTTTCAACACCATAAGGTTTGGTAACACCTGCAGCAACCTTCATCATAATAGGTGGCCCTATAACAACAATTCTTGCAATGTCTCTGCCGCTATCAAGAATTTCTTTTACGATATCAGTTACAAAACCATGGTGACCTTTGCTTCCATCATCGGTTGCAACATATAATTCATCACTCACGGCAGCCATTTCATCCTCGAGAATCAACAGATCTGCGCTGCGGGCACCAATGATTGAGATCACATAGTTACCTGCTTCCCTGTATGCTCTTGCCTGCGGATATATTGGAGCAATTCCTACTCCACCGCCAACAAGAATTACAGTGCCCAGTTTTTCAATATCTGAAGGAGTCCCGAGAGGACCTGCAAAGTCCTCAATTGAATCTCCTTCGGACATCTTCGAAAGCTGTTTTGTGGTTTTCCCCATTATCTGGAAAATAATAGTGACATGTCCTTCATTTGGATCATAATCTGCAATTGTAAGAGGAATGCGTTCCCCTCTTTCATCTATGCGAAGGATAATAAATTGTCCCGCTTTTGCAGCCTTTGCTACATCCTGTGCCTCAATTTTCATGAGATATGTATTTGGAACAAGTTCACGCTTCTCGAGTATCCTGTAAGGCATTTAATCACATCTACAGTTTTTGAAATTAAAGAAGTATTACGGGTTAACTACAATGATATCCGCTAATCTCAATCAATTCATGCTATTTGTACCTTATCCATGAGACGGAAAGCTGATTCCCATAAGTCTCATAATAAGATTTAGTCTGTAAAAACTAATTAGAAGGCCGCCATAAATCCCCCTGAACATTGAAATAGCGTTGTAAGCCCACCAATTATACCGTTCTTTTTATGACTTGAACTCTTACACCTAGGCAATTAATGCATTAATCTAAGCTTTTATACCACATAACCATGGTTAATTCCCAAAGACAATATTTTTAAATCCGATTGTTTTTCGAACATTGAGGATTTATACAGAACCAAAATATTATTATTCCGTCTTTTTTTTACTGGAATCCCTCTCCATCCTTTCTTTCCCGGGTTTTCCCTTCCTCTCTTTCATAAACCACATCTTCCGACGATAATAATTCAAAGGATGGTTAATCCGCTTGCAGAGATCATCGGCACCGTGGCAGTTCCCGTAGGTTTTCATCGTACTGCATGATGGAGGTGTATACTGTTCTCCCGAGGAACCTGCAATATGCTCAATCTGATATCTGGTTTTTTCCTCGTCAAAATCAGGTGAAACATTGAACAGATCAATAATTTCATCAATACTCATTCCGGCAGCCAGCAAAAAAGACGTCATTGCAAAACGCATTGAATGGGCAAGGTTGATCCCTCCACGGACATTTGCAATTGCATATTTGATGCAGGGGGGAAACTGTTCAACGCTCACTTCCCCAAATTCATTTCCTTCATAATCTCCTTTTTTCTCCTGCAACACTTTGCGAATCTCGGTGAGCTGTGAAGTGCAGTTTGTGCAAATTTCTTCAGGGACTTTGAGGGGCATAGAACCCAGAATATGTTTTTTCACAGCTTCTTGCAATAAGCGAATAAAGCCTCCTCTGGGAACAAATACCTCTCCGTGTTTTATTCTCTGGTTGATGAGTTTCCATTCGAGGGCTTTCAGGGAAGTGGAATATTTCAGGAAATCCGTAAAATGCATTTTGGCTTCCTCATCCTCAAACTCTGCATGAATATCAAACTCAGCTCCAAATTCGCGGAGGAAGCTATTATCTTCTTTCTTGAGGGTAGAATGAGCAGCTTCTGCTTCTGCCTGAGCGTATTTTCGAGTAAGATAAGGATCATTAAAACAGGATACGAGTATTCGCGCAAAAGGGTAGGAAAGAAGTTCGGTCAGGACTTTACCTTCGTCGGAGCTTGTGAGTGAGGGTTTTTCAATTTTCCCGTTGATTGATTGGATAACTCTTTCCTGGCCTCTTTTCCGTACAGCTTCAAAAGCCCTTGACTCAATTAACCTATCAAGGCTAAACCCCATATCCTGCACATATGTTGCTGCCTGGGGTACAAATGGGTAGAGTGCAAGGGCTGATTTTTTCATAGTTTTAGTCGGATTCAATACGTGGAGCAAGCAGGTATTCAATCTTCCCCTTTCCGCCGGCGATTGAGAATCCGATTTTCACAGGGAAGTCGTTTCCCAGTTGTAGTGTAACTTCACTTGCCTTGGAAGCGGGTTTAACAATATCGGAAAGATAGTCAAGTGAAAACAAAGAACGAGTGGATCCCGGGCGGATGCTTATAAGTTCCTTACGTCCCATTTCCTGTCGCATGCGATCAGTGTCACCTTCAGCTTCCATGAAGAAAGTCTCTCCCTCTATCCCGAGAGATATGTGATCGCTGATTTTCTCGGCGGCTTTGACGGCTTTCATAAGTTCCTTACCGTTGAGCGCAACCTCGGTGGGCAACTCCAGTTGTGGTATTCGTGGTTCTGCACGAATTGTAGAAGGATCGAGAAGGCTGAGTGTATAGGAGATTCCACCAATCTGGATTGCAAGTTTGCGGGATTCTTCATTGATTTGCATTTTTATCTGGTCTGATTTTTCCGCAACACCCAGAATATCTGTCAGTCTGGAAAGATCCAGTCCAATTTCCCCATCTTCAGCAGTGAACTCCTCAAAAGCATCTGCTTCAAGTTCAAAGCTCACCATTGCTACGTTTGCCGGATCAACAGCCCTCGCGGCGATTCCTTCAGGAGAAAGCCTTATCCTGGCTTCATCTACCAGTACAGTAAGTGATTCAATGGAATCCTTCAAAATAGTTGCATCTATCGTTGCCTCAAACATTTTGTTGCTCCGCCTGATTGTTTAGCTGAATTAGATTATGCTAAGGGGCTTATATAGGTTTTCATAATGTTAATCGTATTCTCTCCAAGTAGCTCCACATTTTGTACATTTGAAAAAACGGGTTTCTGATTCATCAGCAGATCTCAGCTGGCGCAACCACCAGTAAGCAAGATTATTCCCACATTCAGGGCACCTTGCTGTAGTGGTTGGGAGTCCCTGATCAAAATTATCTTCAAGAATTGTAACCTCTCTGTCGTCCTGCTTGGCTTTTGACACCATGTCTTCAGTGGCAGCTCCTTGTTCTTTTGTGTACCCACATTTCCTGCATTTTATCTTCCCTTTACCGCCTGGGTACATCATGCTCTTACATTTTGGACAGAATTCCATTAATCTTATCTCCTGCATCTCTTATGATTTTCCCGTGATCAAAGGCCAGTTCGGGCAAATGCTCCAGGGAAAACAAATAGACATCTTGCGCATCAGTACCCGCAGTGGGTTTACCTTCTCCAGTAGCAAGATATACAACTGAAACAGTATGTCCCCTCGGATCCCTCGAAGGATCTGAATATATACCAACAAGATCAATTATTTTGATAGAGATGCCTGTTTCTTCTTTTGCTTCCCTTTTTATTGCTTCCTCAGTGGTTTCTCCAAGTTCAACAAAACCTCCCGGGAGTGCATATCCGCCTTTGTACGGTTCGTTTTTTCTTCTAATAAGTACGAGTTTCCTGTTTAAGATTATTACGGCATCAACTGCCAGTTTTGGTGTTATTGGCTACATATTGATAAAACCTTTATATGATCGGTATTATATTTATGGATACTTATTAAGGTGTTTCCAAAATGATAGAATACGTTTTATGGCTTGCATTGGGAATGATGATTCTTTCTGCCATCATACCAAACTCCCGTTTTTTCAGAAAGCTGATTGGTGCTCTTGGATGGGTGTTTTTTGGCATACATTGGGCATATCAGCCCCTCCATTATCTTGAGATCCATGATTACTTCAATGTAGTTCTCACAATAGTGGTTGCTATTTTCTGTTTCTTCTTTGCATATACGATGGCAGATGAGTACAGGAGGCGTAATTTCGCCCTTGAATCTATCGATGTAACTTCAATGGTGACAGGTGTGGCGGCAATAGGATCACTTTTTTATTTTCCATTCCTGCAAATGGAATCACTAAACTACTGGATCATTTCAACAGTAACTGACAATGTAGTCCAGGTACTTCACATGCTTGGCTATCCGGTTGATTCAACATGGAACACTATATCACTTAATGGTTATTCCGTAGAAATTATTCTTGCATGTACTGCAATTGAGAGTATTGCTTTGTTCATTGGTCTGATTACATCTGTGAAGGCGCCTATGAAAAGGGTTGCATCCTCATTTATGGTATCTGTTCCGGTAATCTATGTCCTGAATATTTTCAGGGATGTATTTGTCGTCATAGCTTATACGCAACAGTGGTTTGGTCCTTCAAGCTTTGAGATTGCCCATCATGTAATTGCAAAATTCGGCTCTATGATTGCTTTATTTGTAATCGGATATGCTGTTTTGAGGATTCTCCCGGAATTATTTGATTTGATAGACGGCGTATATGAACTGGTGACAATCTGGATGAGAAATATCGCCGAAAAATTCTCAGGGATTAGATAAATGCTTGCAAAAGGCTCCTATCCTTGGATTATAAGTCCTGCACTTTGTGCAATGATCCTATTTGCCATTTATCTTTATACTCAGTTTAGTGCTTTGTTCTACTTGGCGGTTTTCTTCACTTTAATCACTGTTTTTTTCATAATATTTTTCAGAGATCCGATTCGAGATATTAAGGTTTGCAATAACTGCCTGTTATCACCAGCAGATGGGAAAGTAATAGACATTAGAGGAGATACAATCTGTATTTTCATGAATATTCATAATGTCCATGTTAACCGTGCTCCGTTTAGCGGGACGATTATTTCGGTGGAACATAAAAACGGAACCTTTTTGCCAGCATTTTCCAAGGATTCTTGGCGAAATGAAAGGACTGAAATATTAATGAGGACTGCGATGGGGGATATTTTTGTCACCCAGATTGCAGGAACACTTGTTAGAAGGATAGTTTCTTATGTAAAGGAGGGTGATGAAGTTATACAGGGTCAGAGAATTGGAATGATCCGTTTTGGTTCAAGAGTGGATGTCAAAGTTCCCGATAACTTTGAAATCACTCGTAAGATTGGTGATAGGGTCCTTGCAGGAAAGAGCCGGATCGCTACGGCAAAAGACTATTCGAAGGAATAAATGAATGAATATTTTCAGGATAATCGGAATACCCGATGTTGCTACAATGATCAATGCTTCGCTGGGCTTGTCTGCAATTTTCATAGCCCATGAGGGTGTCTACCCACTTGCTTTTATCCTGATTCTTATTGCAGCAGTTGCAGACGGTATTGATGGTTAGCTTGCCCGTTTGCAATCCAGTAGCTCAATTGGAGTATATCTTGATTCACTGGCTGACGCGGTTTCATTTGGTGTGGCTCCGGCCTGCATTATCTTTTTTCTCTATTGTAGAGAACTATGTATTCCGACTGCGTTGATCGCGGGAATTTACCTTTTGTGTGGTATCCTAAGACTTGCCCGTTTCAGCACAAAGCAGAAAAGTATTCCTGATTTTGAGGGGCTTCCCATTACCGCTTCGGCAGTGATTATTTCGTCATACATGCTGCTGTTCCCACGTTATGTTTACCCCTATGTACTTTTCGGGATGATGCTACTCCTTGCATACCTTATGATCAGCGAACACCCTTATCCTAAACTCAGAGGTACAAAAGCAATGGTTTTTGCAACAGTCCTTTTCTTTGCAACGATTATTTCATACTTACTGCCTGAGATTTTCTTGCACGTATTTTCTACAGTGCTGTTTCTTTCATTGATGCTGTATCTTGAATCCCCTATCATGAAGATTCCTAGGCAGTATTATGATGAATAAGAGACAGATGTTATTATATCATTGACGAGAGGAAACCAGACTAAGTGATTATTGCTCAAATGTAGCCGATGCGTGCATTTCCATGTCCCTATCTTCGAATATATACGCCTGAGATGCATTCTCGAACAGTTTTCTCGACGAAATCTAAAGAAATGAAGATCTCTCGTATAACTTGACCCCAATACCACGAGGATCCAGTTCTTACTAATTGGAGAGTAGAGCTGCAAGTCCACTGAGGATTTATTCATCTGCCAGGTTGTGTATCTTTGCCTTTGCCATTGATTCGGTCAATATTGAATCGATATCGAGTTTTTCGTCCTCTTCAGCACCAATTGTATAATGGGCGCGCACTTCTGGATGAACAGGAACCGCACCACAACTTGCCACTTTTTTAATGGAAATGTCATAGGTTCCAATTTTTTTCGCTATGTCTATGATATCAGTTTTATCCAGACCGATAAGCGGGTGATATATCGGGAAACCAAGTCCATGGGATTCTGCATACATGTTATAGGTAGTCTGGGAAGCAACCTGTCCCAGCGAAGAACCGGTTATAATTCCTGAAGCCTTCTCTTTATTCATAACTTCAAATCCAAGCCGATACATCATACGTTTGCACATGATGCATGTGTTTTTAACATTACATTTCTTAAGAACAGCTGTAAGATATGGACCATTTGGGACTTCATAAAACTTCATTTTATGACCAGGTGCCCACTTCTGAAGCAGACGTACACAATCCATTGTCCTCTCTTTAGCGGATTCATCGGCAAATGGTGAATTGTTTGCATAAACAGGGACTATTTCGACACCTCTTCGCATCATCATCCAGGCAGCCACCGGGGAATCTATACCACCCGAAATTAAAACTACCATTTTACCCTGTGTCCCGAGAGGTAAGCCACCTACTCCCTCGACAACTTCAGTAAAAACATAGGCTTTAGACTGACGCATCTCAACAAAAATTTCCTTATCTGGATTGGTAAGATTTACGGAAATGGACTTGCCTTGTGAATCCAATCGTTCATAAACCGCATCCCCACAACTTATACCAATATCCGAAGAGTGGAATTCATGATTCCCTGAACGACGAGGACGAATTGCAAATGATTCTCCACTCATAATCAGGTTTTCTGCAACTTTTGCACATGTGCTTGCTGCAGCTTCCAGAGTTGCTTCAACTGTTATTGCCGGGGAAGTTGAAACAACACCAAACACATTTGCAATTGTCTTAGCAGCATTCGGATCGCTTGTCTCTACAAATATGCGTCCCCACTCACGGCGGATGCTGGAATAGTCAATTTTTTCCTGATCCAGCATGGCTTCGATGTTAGAAACGAGTATTTGTTCGAACCTCTTTCTCACACCCGGGCTCTTGAGGGCTAGTTCTCCGTAACGCACAATCACAGTGTTAAACATCATGGGAAGCTCATAGGCTGGATAAATATAAACACTTTGTTGGAGACTATACAACAAAAAGTTCTACTTAATATCATGGATTTAATGTTTCATATTCTGGATTTACATGTCATAAACCCCTGACATTCAAATATAATGTAATACAATTGCTATTATAATAATAGTCGAGGAATCGTTAATTGGCGACTTTAGGGTTTTACAGGAAAATTCGAAGATATCTGGAAATCTTCCGCGTATTCGTAAAATACAACCTATTCAGTCTTCTGTATAAGGAAATCCAGAGAAACTACGTTTCCAACAATAAGGTTACATCATGTTACGCTGACGTGGAAAACCAGAAAAATGCCGAGAAATTACGGCTTGCATTCGAAGAACTGGGACCCACTTTTGTCAAACTTGGACAAATCATGAGCAAACGTCCTGATTTATTGCCACAAAGTTACATTCAGGAACTTTCCCATCTTCAGGATAAGGTAAAGCCTTTGGATTTTACCAGAATGATTGATTCTTTTGAAGGATTCCAGTGCACAATAGGAGGGATGGATGAAAAAAGCTCGAAAAGGTCTGCTGTAGATGTGGACTTCATCACAGGTGTCTTTGATGAATTTAACACAAAACCAATTGCAAGCGCATCTATTGCGCAGGTTTATGAAGCATCCATTGGAGGACAGAAAGTCGCAGTAAAGGTAGCACGTCCCGGCTTGATAGATAAAATAAATATCGACCTCTCAATAATTAATGATCTCAAGCCTATTATAGTCAAGGTTGGAGGCTTTGGAAAAAAGATCAATTTCGATGAGTTTCTTGATGAATTCCGGGAACTTCTGAACAAGGAACTGGATTTCAGGAATGAAGCCCGCAACCTAAAAAGATTCCATGAAAACTTTGCAGATATAGATGAAGTGCGAATACCTGCAGTCTACGAGGATTACTGTACCGAAAGTGTCCTTGTAATGGAATACATGGAGGGAACTCCTGCCAAGGAGCTTTCCAAAATAGATCCTGAGAAAAGATCGCATTATGCACATCTTATCAGTTCAAGTTACCTGAAACAGGTTTACCTTGATGGAGTGTACCATGCTGATCCCCATGCAGGAAATATCCTTATTCAAGAAGACGGAGGAATTGCATACATCGATTTCGGTGCGGTTGGGATTATTGACGGTGAACTGAGGCGCAACATGTTAAACCTCTTTTACGGAATTTACAAACAAAATGTCGATATTGCTTTCGAAGCCTTTCTGAAGATTGCAAACATAAACAAAGAAGAAATCAATGTTAGAAAATTCAAACTTGACCTTGATGATCTTATTGCCAAGCAAAACTATGGCATGGGGGAAAGACAGAACGACAACTATGCAAAGCTTGCCATGAAATACAATTTAGCCCTTCCAAGTGATTTCTCCACTCTTGAGAGAGCACTTGTTTTAATTGAAGGTGTTTGCCTCGAACTTGATCCAAAATTCAGTATTATAGACGATGCGAGACCTATAATTGCCAAAGTCATGTTGCAGCGGTATTCACCATTTAGGGCTGCAGAATACTTCCAGCTTGAAGGAGATAAATATCTCGAAATCTTCAAGAACCTTCCACAGGGAATTAACGATGTTATTGAAACAATCAGGGGATATCGGATAGAAAAAATCGAGGAAAAAAGCAGGCAATTAAGGCGTGCCAGGATAGTGGATTCCACCGCCAAATACGTTTTTGTTTCGATAATAATGGCAGCTTCAGCATACCTTGCAACCCAACCGGAAACCAGCATCTCAAACCTTGGAATTGCAGGATTTATCGTTGCACTTCTGCTTTTTGCCGCCCTGTTTATCAAAAACCAATAATTCATATGTTCTGTAAAAAACTTCATTTGAATAATTAATAAAAAATTATTCTACTTATATTATGAATTAGTGGTTTAAAATTAACTTTTTTACCCGATTTCTGTATTTTCGTGCTCGCAACTTCTTCCCATATTTTCTTTTTGCAATTAAATCTCTGATTTAATGGGAGTTCCAGATTTTTAATCTGGAACAAACACGGCCATCTCCTTGTGTTTTTGTTGGCAAACAGTCACAGGGGGCGACATCTTCTTATATAAAATGTAGTGACTCAGTTGTAGAGAAGAGGATTTTTACAGAGCAAAAAGATATATATATATATATATATATATATATATATATATATAAATAACTCTGCTATGAGTGTTTTTTTAAAGAGACACATCATTGTAGTTGGAAGTGTAATATATTGTCCTCAATTGAAAATAATGAAGATGAGTGTTTCACAAGCGATAATGCTCGATTTTATGAAGCGTTGTTTCAAAACAATTCAAACCCTATTGCGATTATTGATACACAGGGCAATTACATAGAGGCAAATGATGCGTTTTGCAATTTTGTTGAAGTTGCGTTTGAAGATCTTATAACAATGAATATTCGTGATTTCTTACCTCGAAATCAGGAAAATGTGAATTTAGAAGAACATTTTAGGTTATGGGAGACTGGTGGGACCATAGAAACACCATATCTGGTTCATGATGAAATTAAAATTCTTGAACTTACACTTACACCAATAAAATACAGGGGACAGAAATGTGTTATAGGTGTAGGTCATGACATAACTTTACAAAAAAGGGCATATGATAATCTACAAAAAAGTGAAGAAAAATATCGCAATTTGATCGAATCTTCAGATGCCATTTTTTGGGAATATGATATTGTGAAAGATAAGTGGACTTACATTTCTCCTCAAGTAACAACAAAATTGGGATTTCCACCAGAAAAATGGACTAATCTACAATTTTGGATAGATCATTTACATCCAGAAGATCAAGAATGGGCATCTAGATACTGTGCTGAATGTACAGAGCATGGTGAAAATCATATTTTTGAGTATCGTTTTGTAAAAAAGAATGGAGATGTAATCTGGATTCGAGATGTTGTAAATGTTGAAACGAAAAATGGACGCCCCTATTTCCTACGTGGCTTGATGGTAGATATAACGGATTTAAAGAAAAGTGAAGCAAGAAATAAATCCATCAACAAAGCTTTGCCAGATTTGATTTTTGAGATAGATACAAAAGGAAATGTCATAGACTATAATGCACCTGATGATAATGATTTACTGCTATCACCGGATGCTTTTCTAAACAAAAACATAAAGGATCTATTTCCTGATAATATTGCATCTATTACAATGGAAAATATTAAAAAAACCCTTCATGAAAAACGGATTCATATATATGAATATGAGGTTGAGATGAATGGGGTTCAAAAAACATTTGAAGCTCGAATGGTACCAAAAGAAGACACTACCGTATTGGTAATTGTTCGGGATATAACTGAAAGGAAGGAATTAGAGGATTCACTTATTCAACAAAAAATTGCTGCAGAAGAAGCAAATAGGTACAAAAGTCAGTTTCTGGCAACCATGAGTCATGAACTACGTACGCCATTAAATCCAGTAATAGGATATTCCGATTTATTGCTGACTGAAATTAAGGGAGAGCTCAATGATTCGCAGAAAAAATATGTGTCAAATATATCCAAAAGTGGTAGGCATCTTCTTAATCTTATAAATGACATTTTGGATCTTTCGAAGATAGAAACCGGTAAAATAGAACTTGTTTGTGAATATTTCAATCTGGGAGATCTGTTTTCTGAGATCAAAGCTATCATTTTACCACAGGCACAGAGTAAATCCATTGATCTTGAAATACCCAATAACATCGATATAGAAGTCAGGGCTGATAAAATTAAGATCAAGCAGATCGTTTTTAATTTATTGAGCAATGCTATAAAATTCACTGATGATAATGGTAAAATCTCGGTGACTGTCAGAAAAGTTGATCGAGATCGGGTGGAAATAGCGGTTAAAGATGCAGGGATTGGTATTCCGGAAGACAAAATTGACAAAATCTTTGTTCCTTTCGTACAGGCAGATTCTTCTACAACTCGCAAATACGGAGGAACTGGGCTGGGACTTTCCATTTCCAAAAAATATGTGGAGATGCATGGCGGAAAAATCTGGGTTGAGAGTGAGGTTGGAGTTGGCAGTACCTTTACTTTTACAATCCCAATTTAGAATTAAGAAGTCAATTAAGCCCATCAAATAAAATCTTCAAGACTTCTTATCCCAACATTTCTCCGAATTTTGTGGTTTTCACACCGATAAATAGCTACGTCTCTCATGTTTATCCCTCACCCAAGTCTTATCTTGCTCCTGTGTTTTGCATACATGGCATAATCCATGTAAACGGGGTTTGCAAGCAATTCTGCTGACTGTATGATGTCCTTGCCGGCAGAATTCATTTTTTGGTTTTTGTAAAACGCAACCTTTTAATTAATATATCCCAAAATTGAAGTTATGGCTCGTAAACTAGACGAAACAGATATAAATTTACTGAGAAAGCTTGCACCTGAGTGCAGTGATTTTGAATGCAACAGTTCAGGTGTCAATTTCAAATCAATCCTGCCAAGCGGTTGCAAACCATTTTTCCAGAGACATATCTGATTTTTCTCGTCGTCTGAAGTCACTTTTAGAGAAAGAACTGGAATATCCGCTGGATCTGATAAAAGATGGGAGGGAAAGCCTTGGTTGTTTGAGACCTAATTATTTAATGGCTTTTCGGGAAATTGTTGCCAGTAGGGTGGGAGAGGAACAGGCTGGTGAAATTGTCAGGATTTATACTGCTAATAACGTATGTGAATAAATTGTAAAATAGCAATAAAGCTGTAAACTTGGTATTTTGTCTTAATTCTTTTTTAATTCATCAGGCGATGTAAGGTTTATTAAATATTATGCAACATCTATTCACGATTGTGAAAAACATTGATGGGAATTTTACGGAGGAAGACAATGAAGGATGCATTAAAAAAACTGAGAGAAACGAAACCATTGATCCATCATATTACGAACTGGGTTACAATCTATGACTGTGCAAATATAACAAGGGCTTTTGGCGCTCTTCCCGTCATGTCTCATGCTGTAGAAGAATGTGCTGATATGACCAAAATATCCTCTGCCCTTGTACTTAACATCGGAACTCTGACATCTGAACTTATCGAATCTATGATAATTTCTGCAAAGGCTGCAAATGAAAAACAAATTCCTGTGGTACTCGATATCGTAGGAGTGGGTGCAACTCAATTCAGAAATCAAATGGCTGCAAAGATCCTTGACAGTGCTCATGTTGATATCATTAAAGGCAACTATTCTGAGATTGCAAAACTGGCAGGTGAAAATGCCCATACAAAAGGAGTTGAAGCAACTTTTATTGATGCAGATCCCTGCTTGCTTGCAAAGAATTTGGCAAAATCAAGGTCATGTACTGTTGTGATGACCGGTAAAGAAGATATAGTCAGTGATGGTTCAAGGATATTTTCTATTAAAAACGGTCATGCAGAAATGGGTTCAATTGTTGGTACCGGTTGTATGGCGGCTTCAATAATTGGTTCATTTGCAGCTCTGAACGATGATTTCTGTGATGCAGCAATAGATGCTTTGTCTTTCTTTGGTATTGCCGGAGAATTGGCTGCCGCCAAATCAACAGGCAGTGGCAGTTTCAAGATGCATTTGTATGATGAAGTATCCGGGCTTACTGATGAAAAAGCAGCACCTCTGATCAATGTTGAGAGTATTGAAAGCTGAATTTATGGGGGTCTGCATTTATGTCATTATGCAAATCTTTGCTTAAAAATATTGATTTCTACCTTGTGACCGATTCCGGCCTATCCAGAAAAGGTACATTGTCCGATGTGAAATCTGCAGTAGAGGCTGGATGTAAGATTGTTCAGTACCGAGAGAAAGCCAAGAGCACAAAAGAGATGATTGAGGAAGCTATCCTGATCAGGAAAATATGTGGAGATAATGCCATCTTTCTGGTAAATGACCGTATTGATGTAGCTTTGGCTGTGGGAGCTGATGGAGTGCATATTGGACAGGAAGATATGCCGATTGATTTGGCACGAAATATTCTGGGTGAAAATAAGATAATCGGCCTTACAGTCCATAATACAGACGAAGCAATCGAGGCAGAAAGAAAAGGGGCTGATTACGTGGGTTTCAGTCCGATTTTTGACACTACTACTAAAAAGGACGCAGGTATGGGTGTTGGACCAGAAAGGATTCAGGCTGTAAAAACTGCCATTGATATTCCGATTGTTGCTATTGGGGGCATCAATAAAGACAACTGTATATCAGTTATTGAAAATGGAGCCGATAGTTTGGTTGCTATTTCTGCAGTCGTTTGTAGTGATGATGTCAGAAAAGAAACAGAGTATTTCATTGAAACAATCTGCAAAATAAAGCAAAAGCTATCCACTCAAAATTAATGTAAAATGATATGATGTGTATTTAACAGATAATTCTATAGAAATCCATGCTGATAGTGCACTATTAAAAGAAGGATTGAAACTGCTATAAATCCTTTATTTTATATCGCGGCAAGGGAAGGGCTCATAATGGCAGTAGATACAACTATACATTCTGAAGATTCTCTTAAAGAATATAGGATATCCCCTTGCTGCTGAATAGGATATATTCTGTTTCTTCCGTGAATGTCTCCCAGAAGCGATGAATGCAATTGAAATAAGGATATGGCAAGTAAAAAGATGTAGGATTTTCAAAGTATTATTTCTTTGTGTTTATCATTATGGGACAAGATTGTCGTTTGAAAGCTTTGGGATTGTTGTAACACTTATGATCTTATAGGGCATCAGACATTCAACTTAATTTGAAATACTACAATAGTTTTTGAGATAGCTATTTATATGACACAAACAGTAAGTCAGGTAAAGTTGTGGTGAGTTAAAATGATTGGTGTTTCATCCTTTGCATTTCATGAGCTACCCCTCTCAGAAACATTGGAAAAAATAGAATCCATTGCTTCATGTGCGGAAATCTTCTCTGAGGGACAGCACGATCTTCTCAACCATAACATCAGTGAAGTAGCCAACTCTTACAACCTAAAATATACAGTTCACGCTCCGACTTCTGACCTGAATATTGCCAGTATACGAGAACCCATCCGGAAAGCTTCACTTGAGATCCTGAAAGAAATGGCAGATATATGCATGAAGCTTGATAGTGAAATAATGGTTGTACATCCCGGTTATGTTGCTTTCCCGTATGAGAGGGATCGTGCCCTTAAAGCATTTAGCCATTCGATCCCGGTTTTAGAACAGATTCATTCAGAAACGGGAGTTAAGATATGTCTGGAAAACATGCCTATGTGGGAATGTTTTATATTCCGTGAACCGGGGCTTGATCTTGGGGAAAATTTTTTTGCCTTGGATGTTGGTCATGCCCATACCATGGACAATTTAAAGGATTTTTTAGATATGGAAATAGCGCATTTTCATCTGCATGATAACAATGGTATGGGCGATGACCACTCTCCAATAGGATCCGGTAATATTGATTATTCTATTATCTCTCCTCTCCTAAAAGATAGCAATGCTGCAAAAATAATTGAGAATAAATGTGAAAATGATGTTCTGAAAAGTGTGGATGCCATCAAAAAAATGAGTGTTCGCTGAACCCTCCCTAAAAATAAAAGGCATAATTGATTGTGAGACTCATGGAAAAATCGGTTAATAACGTTTTTGTTGCCCTTGGAAGCGAAACTCGTCTAAAAATACTGGAAATTCTGGCAGAGAAAGAGATGCACATCTCTGAATTGGCAAGAGTCCTTAATATTTCAGTTCCGGTAGCATCAAAGCATATTAAGGTTCTTGAAAAAGCTGAGTTGATTGAAAGGAAAATTTTTGGTAAATCTCATGTTCTCTTCCCTAATAAATCTAGAATATTGACTGCTGTTGATTCATTTGCCCCACGAAAAAGCATTGAAGTTGAAAAAGGAGCAACCTTGCTTGATGCTCTCAAAAATGTGGCATCAGTGGAAATAAAGAAAAAAGGTGATCGGGAAATGATTGTTTCCACTGATGGGGATGAAGGACTCTATATCTATGAAGTAAACGGTCAATTAGGCAATAAAGCTGTCAGAAAATACAAACTTGAAGATGATGTTACCGTTGAATGGAAAAAGCTGGAACCGGTTACCAAAATTAAACTGGATATACATGTGAAAAAGTAACCCGGGTTTTTCAGAATACTTTCAGGATGCTTACTTTTTGGTTATATGGGGGGCAGGCTTACAGCTAAACAATGAGCGAACGGTTTTCAGGACACCATTTCTCTCTTACAGAAAGAATGAAATATCTTTCCTCGGGGACAAAATATGACAGTTGTAACCAAAGTGCTATCTGTCATGCTTTTGGTCCTGATGGAAGGTGCATCCAGCTTTACAAAACATTGCTGACAAATTACTGCTCTGGAGAGTGCACATATTGCCCTAACCGTTGCGAAAGAGATGTAACGAGAGTATCTCTATCACCGGATGAAATAACCAAAATCACATGGTCATTTTACCGGAAGAACGCTATTGAGGGGCTTTTTCTCTCATCCGGTGTGATAGGGGAACCTGAAATTACTTCCCAGAAACAACTTGAAGTGGCAACTTTACTGCGACAGCAGGGATTCAAAGGTTATATCCATTTGAGGCTGATGCCTGGAACCCCAAAGTACATTCTTGATCAGATAGCTGAAGTTGCGAACAAGTTCGGAGTAAATGCCGAGACCACGAACAAGTCCAATTATTCGGAAATCTGTCCCAATTTTGATTACCAGAATGATGTTTTGCAAAGACTACACTGGACAGATCGGATTATCCGGAAAAAACGGAAGGAATTCCGGGGAACTAATCGGTTAGTTGGTGCTAATGATACGCAGTTTGTTGTGGGGGCAGTTAACGAACCGGATTCGGAGATCGTGAATACTGTAAGTGAGTTTATGAAAAAATATTCCCTTCGCCGGCCATATTTTATGAGTTTTGATCCGGTGCCAGATACACCGCTTTCAGAAAATCGACCATCTCCGCTGTGGAGGGAACAGCGACTCTACCAGGTTTCGTATCTCCTGAAAGAGTATGGTATAAAGGCAGATGATTTTGATGTGGTGTATGATGAACATGGATTTCTTTCAAACTCGGATCCAAAACTTGAGCTTGCTAAGGCCAACCGTGATATGTTTCCAGTTGACATAAACTCAGCTTCATTTTCTGATCTTATAAGGGTTCCAGGGATTGGTCCCATAAGCGCAGATCGAATCCTGCGTTCAAGGCCCTTGTTTGAGGAAAAAGAGCTTACAAGAATGGGAGTTGTTGTGGGAAGAGCACGTCCGTTTATTTGTATAAATGGTAAATCTCAGGCTTCCCTCAGTGATTTTTTGGAGGCGTGCAGTTGATAATTACCTTTTTTCCGTTTGTTGGAAGCGTCCTGCAGGCATCGTTGTATATTATGAAATACCCATATGCCGAACTTTTATATGGTAGCAACTCGGCAGAAATTGAGATGAAATTGTGCTTTGTCAAAAAAGATGATACTGAAAAAATATTACATGCAGCAAATGTTTGCTCTGATCAGATTCCGGAACTTATGAAGAAGCTTTTTAGCAATAAGTGGCACAAGTTCTCAAAAGCCGATATTCCCCCCGTAAAATACATTGAATGTGTCCTTCGTCATTCCTCGGTAGATCTGGCCGCATTTGTCCGTTTTCTGGCGGGTTGTAATGGAAATATTGATGCCCTCTACAACAAACGATCGCGTGAAGGAAAGAGATATTACACTTACATGAGGGAAGTGACAAAAAGCTACCATTCTCTCTGCATGTTCGCAAGAACAGAAGTTTTTGATAATCTGATAATAAGTGAAATAAACCCTCCTCATTCCATTAGTGATCTTTTCTGCAAATGGCTAGGTCGGCGCAATCCGGATTTACCAGTAGCTGTAATCCAGAATGATATTGCATACATTGCAAATGGAGAATATCTTGGATACAAGCACTTTGATGTCCTTCCAGCATCTGAAATCGAGTCTCTGCGATCCTCAAAACGTGACGAAAAACTCGAAAATTTGTGGGATATGTATTACTGTACACAGATGATTGATAATCGCAGAAATCCTGGGCTGGCAAAGAAAATGCAACCTGCTTACACATCAGGAATAAGCAGGATGGCTGCAAAAGATAGATATCGTGTAGAGAGGGGTATTAGTAATACCACACTTTTTGATTTCACGAGTATTTAGGGTGATGATTAATGGATGGGTTGCAGAGCATTCCAGGAATCGGGGAGAAGATGGCACAGCGATTAATCTCCCATTTCGGAGATGAAGAGAAAGCAATAGCAGCGATAATGGATGCCGATATTGCAGGGATCTCGGAAGTTGAGGGTATCGGGAGGCGATATGCTATCTCACTTGTTCAGGATTTTCATGCAAAAGCAGAAGGTATCGAAGCTAACGCTTTTCTGAAGAATAAGGAAATCACTGATATATACAAAAGGTTGATTGAAATCATTCAATCATTTGCATCCACATCCTATGCAAGGGATAAGATGAACATATTCATTCCCTATCCTGCAAGCAGAAAGGATCTCATTGAAAAAAACAGGAATCTGGTCTCAGGTTACCTTTCAACTTGCTACAAGATTGCAGATAATCACCGGATTTGTGAATTGCTTTCCAAAATTAAACCACTTAATGAAAATATCCATTTGCCAAGGATAAGGGATCGTGTAATCATAGTATCCAATTCTGAAGATTTTACCCTTGCAAAGGAGCGTTTTGGGAATAATATCCCTATTCAAATGGTTGAAAATGAACATGAGTTTGTTGATGTCGCTGGAGGTTATTTACAGGTCATAGCCGTGGGGGAAGAGTTTCTTGAGTATATTCTTCCAGATGAAATAGACCCTGAATTTATTTCCAGCCTGCATGATGTTGACGAATGTTTCATTTTCCCGGAAAGAGAAATTGCCTACTTTGTTTCTAATATGACTGTGATAAATCATGCAATTGAGGTTGCTTTGATACTCAAGGAAGAAGGAATATCATTTATGGAAGATAGCCCCGATCTTGATACTTTGCAGGATTTGCTATCCCAGATAGATCAGGAAGGCGATGTTTTAACAGGAACAGATGAGGAAATTGACAGGCTGTCGGAGATCATTGAATGTCTGGAAACAACAGTAAAAGCATATCTTAAAACGGCAAACCAGCAGATAGATGCATTTCTTGGAAATAGCCGATTGACCCTCAGCGGGAAAGACATGGTCGATATTATCAGAGGTGAAGTCTCCATGAAAGAGATCCTTTCCAAGGAAATGGAGCAGTCATATATGCAAATCCTGAATTCTACCAAAGAGTCCATTGTAGCAGATCTCGGATTAAACTCCATTGAATCCCTCTTACTTGATAGTCTTTTTCCGGAAAGAGTTGATTATCCTCTGCAAATCAATGATTCAAAAATTGAGTTATTAAAATCGGAGATCAGCAGGAAATTGTTCCAGAGACAGATGTGTTTCAAACGTTCTTTTGCAAGGGATCTTCATGCCTATTATCCTTTAATCAGAAAAATGGTAAGAAAATTGCTTGAGTTTGATGTGGGATTTACAATAGCCCGTTTTTCCAGAGCTTTTGATCTGCAGATGCCTGTGCTCATAGAAGGTGGGATTGCATTTAAAGGTGCAAAAAACCTCTTTCTTGCAAATAGTGGTTTTGATGTTGATGCAGTGGATTATTCAGTTGGTGCTACATCACTCGATCCCGATGGAAACAAATCCTCTGTTGTACTACTCAGCGGAGTTAATTCAGGCGGAAAGACTTCTTTGCTTGAATTGATTGCCCAATGCACCATCCTTTCACACATGGGATTCCCGGTTCCTGCGAACTACTTTGAAATAGGGCTTACAGAGGGAATATATTATTACGGTAAATCAAAGGGTACACTTGACGCGGGTGCTTTTGAAAGCACATTGAGAACTTTTTCTTCCCTCAATGATGACACTCCGAAAATGGTGCTTGTTGATGAGCTTGAATCAATAACCGAACCCGGGGCCTCAGCAAAAATAATTGCTGGCATCCTTGAGATGTTGTCAGAGAATAAAAGAAACACAGGAGTATTTGTATCCCATTTATCCGAACTTATTATCGAGAATGTTTCAAGTCCAATTCGTGTTGATGGAATCGAGGCAAAGGGGCTGGATTCAGATCTGAAATTAGTTGTTAACAGGAATCCACAATATAACCATATTGCAAAAAGTACGCCTGAACTTATTGTGGAAAGACTGTTTAAGACCGGAAGCACAGCCGAACAGCAGTTTTACGGCAGACTTCGGAATAAATTCGGAAATTAATCAAAGGCAACCTTTTGTGCTTTTGACACTATCTCCTTCGATACATGTTGCAGCTTTCATGGCATATGCAAAAGCCTTGAACAATGCTTCAATCATATGATGGTCATTGTATCCGGTTACCCTTGAGTGCATGGTAATTCCTGCATTGCGAGTCAGGGAATCAAAAAAGTGCTCCACCATTTGGGTATTGAAATCTCCTACTCTGGGAGATCTGAATTTTGCATCCATCTTATGATAGCTTCTGCCACCGACATCCAATATAACCTCTGCAAGGGCTTCATCCATCGGAACACGCACATCCCCAAAACGAACAATTCCTTTTTTGTCGCCAAGGGCTTCGTCGAGAGCTTTTCCCAGCACTATCCCTACATCCTCTATGAGATGGTGCCCATCGACTATAAGGTCCCCTTTGGCTTTGATTTTAAGATCAAATCCAGAATGCTTTGTAAAAGCCTCCAGCATATGGTCGAAAAAACCAATTCCTGTGTCAATTTCAGCTTTGCCATTCCCGTCAACGTTAATCTCAAGAGATATGTCGGTTTCACGTGTCTTTCTGGATATTGCTGCATTTCGCATGAGAATCGCCCATCACATCAATCTTCTTCACTTATGGTATTTATTGCTTCTGTCAGCGTGAACTTCCCTACATAGAGAGCACTCCCAACTACAACACCAATTGCACCGGTTTTTTTAAGTATCCTTATATCATGGAGTGTGGTTACACCGCCTGATGCAATTACTGGGATATTGACTGATTGAATAAGATCAATGGTAGGCTGTGCATTGATTCCTTCCATGAGACCTTCACTGTCAATATTTGTAAATAAAATACTACCTGCTCCCTTTTCTTCCATGATTTTTCCCAGTTCCGGTGCGGTCTGGTCAGCAAGTTCTGTCCAGCCTTTGATGGACACTTTTCCTTCCTTTGAATCCAGTGCAACATTGATGTGTTCGCTTCCGAAATCCCTGGCAAGTCTTACGACAAGCTCAGGATTCTCAACAGCTGCCGTTCCCAGAATTACTCTATCAACTCCAATTTCAAGCAATTCTGCAGCATCTTCATAGCTGCGGATTCCTCCGCCTACCTGTATCGACACACCTTCTTTCCGGGCAACAGCAACAATTTTTTCTATGAGCTTTTTGTTTTTGCGTTCACCTTCAATAGCACCATCCAGATCAATCAGGTGCAGAGTCCTGGCACCCTGTCTAATCCAGGCCTTGGCTACAGCAATCGGGTCATCCAGCGAAACCCTTTCCTTACCAGGCTGCCCCTGTATCAATTGGACACATTTGCCATCTTTCATATCCACGGCAGGTATTACTTCAAAAACCATTCACTCACACCTTTCAGGGAATTAATCTTTCAATAGGTACCACTAGAATGCCACTGGCGCCTGCTTCCTTCAGCCGGCTAACGGTTTCGAATACAACGTCCGCATCGATTACAGCATGCACAGCCATAGTGTCACTCCTGGATTCCACTTTCATAACCGTAGGCCCTGCAAGGCCGGGAAGTATTTCCTTGATGATATCAAGCTTCTGGTGAGGCACATTCATCATGAGATAACGTTTGTTCTTGGCATGCAGTACGCTTTCAAGAGCTGTTTTGATATGGAGTACTTTCTCATTATCTTCTTTGGTTTTGGAATTGGCAATGAGATATACAGAAGATTTGAATACTTCGGCAATTGGCTTAAGGTGGTTTGTGACAAGTGTCGTGCCGGAGCTTGAAATATCCACAATTGAGTCCGCGATTCCAACATGAGGTGTCATTTCGCAGGCACCACTTACTTTGATAACTTCGATATCAATTCCCAGATTCGTGAAATATTTCTTAGTAATATTTGGGAATTCAGTAGCAACGCGCATCCCTTCAAGTTCATCAGGACTTGCAATGCTGGATTCTTCGGGAACTGCCAGCACAAGGTTTGCTTTTCCGAAATTCAGATCAAGGAGTATTTCAACATTTGATTCGGTTTCCGAAATAAGATCCAGTCCGGTGACACCGACATCAGCAGCTCCATCCTGAACATATTCAGGAATATCTGCAGCACGTGCAAACAGGAATTGGATTTCAGGATCGGATGTTTTAGCAAAGAGCTTCCGGCGAGTTCCTTCAATAACCGGGAGACCTGCTTCCTTAAATAACTGAACTGTCGGGTCATGAAGTCTTCCTTTGTTAGGTATTGCGATACGTATCATTGTATGCCTCATTTTCGGAACAATTTCGCTTCGCACCAAAAAGGGTTTTTCTATAATATAATACTTGGCGATTTTTGCCAGCGTTAATTCAAATATTACTGAAGGTTATTATCATCAATCTTTGTAGTAACTATTATATATAGAAGAAATGTTCATAATGTGCAAATCTTCTCTTGAGATGCTTTTTAGATTTGATACTCCCAACGATGTGTTTTATGAGGGCTTAATTATGCGGAACATAAAGGTAGAAAGGCTCGTACAAACTCCAGTAGAAAAACGTGATATCGAACTTGTGGAAAGAAAAGGTATCGGTCATCCGGATAGTATTTCCGATGGTCTTGCAGAGGCTGTGAGCCGTGCACTCTGCAAAGAATACATAGACAAATGCGGAACTGTCCTCCATCACAACACTGATGAAACACAAATTGTGGCTGGCCGTTCCAAACCTGCTTTTGGTGGTGGAGAAGTAATAAAACCGATCTACACTCTTCTTGTAGGAAGAGCTACAAAAGAATTTGACGGTGTTGAAATTCCTGCGGAATCAATTGCTCTTAATGCATCTCGTAACTACCTGAAAAATACGATTCCGAATCTTGATATGGATCGAGATATTATTGTAGACTGTAAGCTTGGAACCGGTTCTTCAGATCTGAGGGATGTTTTTGCAAGGGAAAAGGTTCCTATTGCCAATGATACATCTTTTGGTGTTGGTCATGCTCCTTTCTCAGAACTTGAACGCATAGTCTACAACACCGAAAGACAGCTTATAACAGATCTCAAAAAGAGAATGCCTGCTGTGGGGGAGGACATAAAGGTCATGGGTCTTCGTGAAAAAGATGACATTACCCTCACTATTTGTTGTGGCATGGTTGGCAAATATGTCGATGATATGGACACTTACGTGAACTTCAAAGATGAGATGGCAGAATACGTGCTTGATCTGGCACAGAAATACACAGATAGGAGTGTATCTGCCCGTATCAATGCTGCAGATGTAATACGTAATTCAGGTTGCTCAGACTCTGGTTCTATATTCCTGACAGTTACGGGTACTTCTGCTGAAATGGGTGACGATGGTTCAGTTGGTCGTGGAAACCGCTGCAATGGGCTGATTACCCCAGGCAGGCCAATGAGCATGGAAGCAACAAGTGGTAAGAACCCGATTAACCATATAGGGAAGATTTATAATCTTCTATCAACTCAAATGGCGAGGGATATTGCACAGGAAGTCCCGCAGATTAAAGAGATATATGTGCAGATTCTTTCCCAGATCGGAAAACCAATTGATCAACCACTGGTTGCCGGTTTACAGGTAATTCCAGAAGAGGATGCTAATTTTGCTGTAATTAAGGATGAAGCTGAAGCTGTTGCAGATGATTGGCTTTCTAACATAACAAAAATCACCGAAATGGTGGTTAACGGGGAACTAGATACTTTCTAACTCCCTTTTTTTACCTTTTCTCCGAAAAGGATAAGTAGGATTGTGCTTATCAGTGTGTCTCGCTGGTGAAAGTCCCGCCTTAACTCAGTGGTAGAGTGCGCGGCTGTAGTATGGTCGATGTGGATATCCACATTCCGCGCAGGCACCGCGATGTCCCCGGTTCGAGTCTGGGAGGCGGGATCATACTTCTTTCAGAAGCATAAGGCTTAAATATTAACACTGATATTAAGGTGCTACTCGCACAAAAACAAAAACGGATTGCCCGAATATTTGTCCGAATAGTGTAGAGGCCTATCATGGAGCCCTGTCGAGGCTCCGACCCGGGTTCGAATCCCGGTTCGGGCGTCCAAAACCGTGAACCCCGAAATTTCTCGGGGTTCTATACTTCTATTCTTCAAAAATAAATGCAAGAAACGATGTTTTTGCTTTATTCCTTCCTTCTAAGGGATTGGGATTTCGTTCAATTGGGCGTTTTTTAGGTGAAAGTCATATTTCTATTCAAAAATGGATTCGAAAAATCTCGATGAAACCCAACATATTTCCACGCATAACTCTCTCTTTTCAGATACAATTAAGTTGTATCATATTCTATTATCCAGCATAGATGAACATGGGGGTTTTTAGTAATGGCTAATGAAAAGGAAGCATTTTTAGAAGGAAATACCTTTGCCGTAGTCACAGATGGTAGCAAACCTGCGATGAAATGGGTTGTGGATGAGTTTATGAAAAGAGGAAAAAAGGTAAGTGTAATAAAGGTCTCAGCTGGAGATGCTGATGTTTCTGGAATTCCAGATTATGTTGAAAAAATTATCATTGGGGTAACGGCCATTGATCCGGCGGATTTAATAATCCCTTTGCGTGAAAGAGGATTTAAAAATTTTTGGATTCACTGGCGCACGGATACTCCGGCCGTACGGGAAATGTGTGATGAAGAAGGTATCACCTGCATAACGGGAAAATGCCCGATGATGTATCTGGGTAAGGATCTCAGTATCCATGGATTGCACAGGGCAATTGCAAAATTAACTGGCAATTATTGAAGGGTTGAAGCTCTGTCCACCGTTCAGACTTTGGTTTTAGTAGTAGTTTGCTCCACACCCTCCAAAACTTTTTAACACTCAGGCAGTTTTTTGGGAGTAATATTTTTTAATCTCCTCACCGCATTTTGAACAGGTGATAATAAGCCAATCTCCGACTTCTTCCTTTGAGTAACTATCAAAAATAGATGAACCACAACTCGGGCAAACATAGTATTTTTTGAAATAGTAGTGGTAGAAATCAATATTTTCTGACAGCCACTTGAGAACAGATTGCATACGTTCAAAATAGCGTTGTCGTGAAGGAGATTCAGTATTTTCAAGCTTAATGCCAGCCTTCTCAAGGGTGGTATTCACGTATTTTTTTGAATTTTGAGTAATTTTCTTGTAATCGGAAATATATTTAGAAGTACTGCTCAGATACTTAAGATAACCTTCATGAGATTTTGGTTTTGATTTGTTGTGTATTGTACGAAGAAAATATTCGCCCATCACGTCTTCCATCACATCCGCACATGTGGTGCAGATATTGTAGCCACTGTATATCTTGTAATCTTGTGGTTCCCCACAAATAATGCACTTATCCAATCAGTATGGCCCCCTTATTTGAGTATAACAGGCTCAACTGCATCTCGTGTGAACATTATTGGGAATATGTTGAGTACGCCAATCAACTCTCCTTCACGGACTTTGCCTGTTTCCTGAGCAAAAACGTATGCATAGTGAATATGCCGTGGTTTTTCAATGACAGAAGTTCCCTCTTTTAAACCTACTTTAACAGTGGACACTACATTGTGATAAGTGAATGCGCATGGAATAACAAGAGTTTCGGGACCAAGTGTTATTTCTTGAACTCTGATCTTTCGATACTCGCCCGCATGTATCTCAATGTCTTCATCAGAAATAATCATTTCCCACTTGGCACGGGTAGCTATAGTAAATTCGTAAGGAGAAGCTCTTACTTTTTTCGAAACAACTTTGCCGTTTTGGCGTGAAACTACATATATATATCTTTTGTAGACATTTTATCACCATTGAGATATGTTGGTAGTTGCCATATATAACTATTATCATCATTTATAATTAACAATATGTTCTGTAAATTGTGTTACCAATTGAATGTAGAAAATATTAATAGGGATGCTAAATGTTCAATACCCATAATATGCTCCATCAAAAGAGAGTATTTTGAACTCCACAATGAAGAGGGAACCAAGTGAAAGTTACTGAAAAGTGTGTAGGATGTGGACAATGCACAGCAGTATGCAAGCAGAATGCTATTGTGATGGCAGGGGGTAGAGCTCATATTACAGATGCCTGCACCAACTGTAAGATTTGCATGCTTTACTGTCCAATGAAAGCTATCGAGGATGGAGAATGAAAGTTGCAATCGTAGGAGCGGGATTGGGGGGGCTTTTAACCGGCGCCTCTCTTGTTAGGGATAACCATGAAGTAGACATTTTTGAACGCCTTCCAATATATGGCGGACGTTTTACAAACATCGATTGCAAAGGTTTCAAATTGTCCACGGGTGCACTTCACATGGTCCCGCATGGTCCGGGTGGCCCTCTGGCAAAGCTCCTACGGGACGTGGGAGCGGATGTTGAAATAGTACGCTGTAATCCAATGGCGGTTATTAGGGTTCCAGCAAGCCGCAAAGATGACAATTATTACAAAGGATACAAAGACATTCCCTTCAACAATTTCGGAACACAGTTTTCGTTGTGGAACAGGATTAAGTTGTTTTTCCTTCTCGCAACGACAAAACGAAATCCACCAACTGGAGTTACATTTGAAGAATGGATTAACCGAAATTTGAATGAAAGCAATGCCCGTAAAATTGCAGATTCTTTTTGTGGCTGGGCGCTTAGCCTGAGAAGCAAGGACGTTCCTGTGGAAGAAGCATTTTCCATTGTCAGGAATTTGTACCAATATGGCGGAACCGGCGTTCCAATCGGTGGATGCAAGGGTATCTCGGATGCGCTGGCAGATGTCATTCGTGAAAACGGAGGAAAGCTTCACCTTAAATCCGAAGTTGAAGAAATTCTTGTAGAGAACGGCACTGCAACCGGCGTTATTGTTGATGGCAAAGAATACCTTGCCGACCTCGTGATAAGCGATATCGGTCACCTACAAACCTCTCAGCTCTGCAAAAATAGCGACCTTAATGAGGATTACGTCAAAAATGTAAAAGACATCAAATCCTCTGCAGGCGTCAAAATATGTCTTGGAGCAAATGAACCGCTTATAGGACATAGTGGAGTGCTTCTTACGCCATTCTGCCGGCGTGTGAACGGAATCAATGAAGTTACAAATATTGATCCCGGGCTTGCTCCTCCGGGAAAACATCTTGTCATGGCGCATCAGTGCGTAAGCTGGGATCGTCTTGGGAATCTCGAAGAAGAAATCAATATGGGATTAAAGGATCTGGAGGAACTGTTTGCAGGAAAGGATTACGAAGTCTTGCTCGTTCAGTCCTATCATAACGGCTGGCCTGTAAATCGGGCTGCTTCAGGCTCTGATCCAGGAAATAAGACTCCTGTGGAGAACCTCTTTGTCGTAGGCGATGGTGCAAAGGAGGAAGGCGGAATTGAGATAGAAGGCATTGCACTTGGCGTTATGAACACTTTAAAACTCCTGCAATGATCTTACCGATTCAAAGCAAAAGAACATCTTTGTAGAATACATTCCAAAATTGGCGAAATCGTCATGAAGAAACTTCTCTCGGAAATGGGGCTTATCCTTCAATGATCGTGTGAATAATTATCCTTTTCATACCGAATCGCTCTTCCGATTGTTGAAATGATGGATTTACTGGATTTCCATATCTGATATACTACATATACGGGAAATGGATTATAAGGGACAAAACAGACCGTTACTCCAGCGGAGTCGGACCCAGAACATTGATCCCGATTTGCATGAGCATTTCAGAAAGGGTAAATAAAGGCAATCCGACTACATTAAAGTAGTCTCCTTCAATACGTTCAACTATGGCAGCTCCTTTGCCCTGTATGGCAAATGCACCAGCCTTGTCTATAGGCTCCTCTGAAGTCACATAACTGGCAATCTCGTCATCGGATAATTGCTTGATAAAAACGAGAGTTGAAACCGTGTCCTTCAATTCTTTTCCGTTATTCACATCAATCAAAACAAGCCCTGTAATAACCTGCACTATCTGACCATTAATTAGCTTCAACATCTGTTGTGCCTGCAAATTCGAATTCGGCTTTCCGAGAAGCTTACCCTCGCATAAAACCATACTATCTGCGGAAATTACTACTCCTTTCTGTAACTTTTTAGCAACATCGTGTCCTTTTTGGACAGCATGATGCAATACGAGTGATTCAGGATCCATATCCTCAATTTCGGATTCTTCATATGAGGGTACAACTACTTCGAATGAATCTCCGATTAATTGGGACAATAGTTCCTTCCGGCGAGGAGATCCTGATGCGAGAATTATACATCGCATACTATGCAAAAATCTCTCCTCATATAATAATGGTATATCGGGAAAATAAAATTCTCCGACGAAACTTGCATTAAACTTATGTACAAAAGCTTTCAATTCACATTCAATCCATGCCAGAACATGTCACATTCGCACGTAACGTTTTCATTCCGGTGACAAATATTTGTAGGAACAGGTGTGGCTATTGCACATTCCGCAGGGATCCGAATCACCCTGAGGCGTGCCTTATGGCAGAAGATGAAGTCAGATCAATACTGCAAAGCGGTGTAAGTGCCGGATGTACCGAAGCACTTTTTGTTTTTGGGGAGTACGCCGAAGAGGTTCCAGAGTACCGGCAGATGCTTGCGGAACTGGGCTATAGTTCCACTGTGGATTATGTTTACAATCTTTGTGAAATGGCAATAGAAATCGGCATGCTTCCCCACACCAATGCAGGCATTCTTTCCTATCAGGAACTTGAAAAACTAAAACCTGTTAACGCCAGCATGGGGCTTATGCTTGAAACCGTGTCGACTCTGAAGGCTCATGCAAATTCCCCGGGAAAAAAACCCGACATCCGGATACGCATGATTGAAGATGCAGGGAAATTAAAAATTCCGTTTACTACAGGCATTCTTGTGGGAATCGGTGAGACGAAAGACGACAGGATAGCATCTTTGCAAAAGATTGCGGAAATCCATGAAAAGTACGATCACATACAGGAAGTAATTATCCAGAATTTTATGCCTAAACCTGGGACTGAAATGGAAAATAATGCACCTCCAACAAAGAAAGAAATGATGGAAACAGTCAGGTTTGCAAGGAAAATTCTTCCTCCGGATGTGGAAGTGCAGGTAGCCCCAAACCTGATAGATCCTTACAGTCTTGTGAAATGCGGAGCAGGTGATCTGGGAGGTATATCTCCTACAACTATAGACTGGATTAATCCTGAAGCAGAGTGGCCTGATGTGGAAAAACTCAGGAAAATGTTAAAAGGTCTACCATTAAGGGAAAGATTATCAATATACCCTAAATTTATAAAGAAGGAATGGTATGGGGAAAAATTGGATGTCCTCATAAGATCTCTTGCGGATAATGAAGGCTACAGAGCTTAAAAGGAAGGAAAATAATGGAACAAACTATCCCCCAGGATATAATTGAAAGGGCATACTCAGGTACTGCAACCAAAGAGGATGCCATGAAGCTGCTTGAAGTACCTCTATTTGAGTTGCTTTCCTTTGCCGATGAGTTGAGACAAATTGCTGTCGGTGATAAAGTCTCATATGTTGTAAACCGCAATATCAATTTTACAGACAAATGCTTAGGAAATTGTGGATTCTGCGCATTTAAACATCAAGAGAATTACTTCCTAGGGGTGGAAGAGATCCTGAACAAAACAAAGGAAGCAAATGATGCAGGTGCAACTGAAGTTTGTATTCAGGGTGGCTTGCTTGAGAAACCGGATATTGGTTTTTATCAGAAAATCCTTAGTTCCATCAAATCCAACTTTCCGGACATGCACATCCACGCATACTCTCCTATGGAAGTATATCATCTTTCAAAAGCCAGTAACCTTTCTGTTGAGAATACTCTAAAGCGACTCAAAAATAGCGGTCTTGATACAATGCCCGGAACCGCAGCAGAAATTCTCTCGGACAGGGTTCGCAAGATAATTTGTCCTTCCAAGCTTCCCACCCGAAAATGGATTGATGTTGTCACAACCGCCCATAATCTTGGAATACCGACTACTGCAACAATGATGTACGGGCATGTGGAGACATGGGAAGAGCGTATTGATCATATTCTTATAATCAGGGATATACAGCAAACAACCGGCGGATTTACAGAATTTGTGCCCTTGCCTTTTATGCCATACAATAATCCCATAGGGGAGCAGATGATAGCAAAGGGGGAATATGCAACAGGAGGTATTACGGATCTCCAGATCTATGCCCTGTCCAGAATCCTCCTGAACACACATATCCCGAACATACAGGCAAGTTGGGTGAAACTCGGCAAGAAGCTCGCACAGGTTGCACTGAACTGTGGTGCCAACGATCTTGGCGGAACACTGATGGAAGAAAAAATATCCAAATCCGCAGGTGCAACTAACGGGGAAAGCATCTCAGTTGTGGAACTTGAATGGATTATTAACACTGCTGGCAGAAATCCTGTCCAGAGAAACACATTATATGAGAGTGTCATATGATTGATGATGAAATAAAAGAGCGTGCTTATGCCGGTAAAGCCACAAAAAAAGATGCTTTTGAAATTCTGGAATTGAATCCCTTTGAGATATTTAATTTTGCAGACGAATTGCGAAAAAAAGAGGTTGGAGACACTGTAACTTATGTTATAAATCGTAATATCTATCTTACTAACATGTGCACGGCAAAGTGTAAATTCTGTTCTTTTAATCAGGATAAAGGGTATTTAATGAATATCCCGAATATCCTAAAACAAATTGAAGAATCTCAGGATTTGGGAGTTATTGAGGTTTGTATTCAGGGTGGTTTTCTTCCAGATATTGATCTTGAATATTATATCGACATAGTTGGTTCAGTAAAAGAAAGGTTCCCGGAGATAACCATTCATGCTTTTTCACCCATGGAAATATACAATGCAGCCCGTATTTCGGGACTGTCATTAAATGAGGCATTCCAAAAACTTAAGGATGCCGGCCTTGATACCCTTACTGGAACCTCTGCAGAAGTCCTTTCCGACAGGGTAAGAAAAATAATCTGTCCTTCAAAAATAACCACTGAACAATGGATAGAAACCATAATGAAAGCCCATGAAACCGGACTTTCAACAAATTCTACAATTATGTATGGGCATGTGGAAACCTGGGAAGAACGCATTGATCATATTCTGATTATAAGAGATATTCAGCAAAAGACAGGACGTTTTACCGAATTCGTACCATTACCATTCCTGCCATATAATAACCGAATAGGTGAGGAGATGATGGACAAGGGAAAGTATGCAACAGGTGGAATCGAGGATTTGAAATTATATGCTATTTCACGAATATTGCTTCATACACATATTCCAAATATTCAGGCAAGCTGGGTAAAATTGGGTAAAAAACTCGCGCAGGTAGCACTTAACTGCGGGGCCAATGATTTGGGTGGAACCCTGATTGAAGATCAAATAACCATGGCTTCCGGCGGTACAAATGGGCAATGGCTACCTCCGGAAGAGATCGAATGGCTTATTAATCAGATTGGCAGGACCCCTACAAAACGTGACACCTTATACAGGGAATTCAAATGAGAGCGGTTATTCCATACAAGAAAAAAAATGCCAAATCCCGGCTTTCAAATGTTATGACAAAAATCCAGAGGGAAACATTTGTTGAGCTTATGCTAAAGGATGTCATTGGATCTATGAAAGAAGCTGGCATTACAAACATTGATATACTCACGCCGTCTCCGGAAGAAGTTGAAGACGGACTTGGAGTATCTGTAATCGAGGATGAAGCCGACCTTAATGAAGCTCTCAATAGCTACCTCGTTTGTCAAAATGAACCGGTTTTAATAATTATGGCAGATCTGCCTCTTGTCAGGCCAAAACACATCAGGGAAATAATTTCAAGTGATGAAGAGATTGTTATTGTTCCGGGAAAGGGAGGAGGTACCAATATTCTTTATATTAGGAGACCTGACATATTCCGAGTCAAGTACTATAATTCAAGTTTCGAGAATCATTGTAATATTGCCAGCCAGCTGGGACTTTCCCTTGCAAAATACGATTCATTTCTGGCCAGTACCGATATTGATGAACCCAATGATATTGTTGAATTGATATTACACGGTAAAGGGCTTGCCAGGGAATATGCCAAAAATAATTTTGTAAAGAAGGAAGGTGGCAACGGAAGAGTAAAGTATTATCCCTTGCAGCATTCACAGAAGTTCTTATCCAGTTAATGTGATTCTTTTCCCCTATTATCTTCCAGTAAACAATTGCAGTTAAATCATAAGGCAGCAGAAGATCTAAATCTGTATCCTTCACATCTTGGAATCGATTATCGTCTTCAAAGTACCTATAAATATTTGAGGAAATATCTTATAAATCGTCAGTGCGTAAGAAGGCAAAGAAACTGTCCTATCTGCCGTATATGATAGCGGTGCCAAAACGATATATATATGAATCTTGAAGTACATTAGGACTTAGTTACACCTCAGTTTTTAGAGATTGGACATGGTGATTGGATGAGCATTAGCATAAATAGGTACAAATGCGGCTATTGTGGTGCATGTGTTGGAGTATGTCCTTCAGGATCACTTGAACTTGTAGAGACATGGATAGAAGTTGGTAAATCTTGTACCAGTTGTGGAATATGTGCAAAGATATGTCCGGTTGGCGCTATTGAGGTGAAACGTTGAAAGACTATTATGACATGGTTGTTGTAGGTGCAGGTCCCGGCGGATCCATGGCTGCAAAATATGCCGCAGAAATGGGATTGGATGTCCTTCTCATTGAAAAAAGGCAGGAAATAGGTGACCCTGTCCGATGTGCTGAGGGTGTTGCAAAAATTGCACTCAAGAATCATATTGAGCCAGATCCCCGATGGATTTGTGCAGATGTAATTGGATCCCGTATATTTTCACCGGACATGACGATGGTGGAAATGAACGAAGAGATGTCCGGCGGAGAAGTCGGTTATGTACTTGAAAGAAAAGTCTTTGATCGAGCACTTGTAGATGCCAGCGCAATGGCTGGAGCTGAAGTCATGGTCAAGACACGGGCCACTGATCTAATAATCGAAAATGACACTGTCTGTGGCGTAAAGGTAATGCATCTGGGAGAAGAATACAAAATCAGGTGCAAGATTGTTGTTGGTGCTGATGGAATGGAATCCAAGGTTGGCAGGTGGGCTGGAATTAATACTGCCTGCAAGCCATCAGACATGGAAACATGCGTACAATATCTTGTCACAAACATTGATATTGACCAGAATTTCTGCTATTTTTATCTGGGAAATGAAATAGCTCCTGCAGGATATGTTTGGGTATTCCCTAAAGGTAATGGCACAGCCAACCTAGGTGTTGGAATTCTGGGAAGTCGTTCAGAGAAGAAAAAAGCTATTGATTATCTCAATGAATTCAAGGAGAAACATTTTCCTGAAAGCAAGATAATTGAGATGGTGTATGGAGGGGTGCCGGTTAGCGGACCCATCGAACGGACAATTGCAAACGGTCTGATGTTGGTAGGAGATGCTGCAAGGCAATCTGATCCAATAACTGGCGGCGGAATAATTAATGCAATGGATGCTGGTAAGATTGCGGCAGAAGTTGCAGCCGAAGCCATTAAGAAAGGAGATTGTTCCATAGCTAGTCTGCAGGAATATGAAAAGAGATGGCGTGCAACAATTGGTGAAGATATAGCCTTTAGCTTGAAAGTGAAGAATACGTTCATAAATTTCAGTGATGATGACCTTAATTCACTTGCACGGTCAATTGAAGGAATTGCCATCCATAAAATAACAATCAAAGAGCTTCTGACTGCTCTTTTCAAAGCAAATAAGAAATTGCTCTGGAATCTGCGCGGTCTGATTAAGGAAACAAAACAGAAGAAATAACTAATGCTTTATTTGTTCCAGAATGCCGGTGTGAAAACTACAAGAACCGTAAATACCTCAAGTCTTCCTATCCACATATTGGTAATCAGGATACACTTTCCAAAGGCTGGGATTATGTCAAAATTTTGCATAGGTCCAACTAGTGCAAATCCTGGGCCGATATTTCCCAGCGTTGCGATGGAAGCACTCATTGAAGTTACAAAATCCAGTCCCATTAGAGACAGGAGAATCGAGCTGATAAAGAATATAGAAAAATAGAATATCATGAAAGATATAGTTGCCTGCATTACATCATCGGGTACGACTTTGTTGTTAAAACGAATAGGTTTTACAGCCTTTGGATGAATTACCTTAAAAAGCTCTTTTTGTGCATACTTGAACAAAAGAAGGAATCTGACAACTTTCACACCACCTGCTGTTGATCCTGCACATCCACCAATAAACATCAGGGTAAATAACACAATTTTAGCAGAATCTGGCCACTGGTTGAAATCAACAGTTGCAAAACCAGTAGTTGTCATTATTGAAACTACCTGAAAAATGCCATACCTAAAAGAATCTGAAATTGAATATACTCCAGTGGAAAACAACATATATGCCAGAATGAGAAATGCACACACAATCAAAAAGAAATAAAACCTGAACTCCTGATCTTTCAAAAGGCTTTTTCGATCAATATAGAGTGATTTGTAATGGAGCGCAAAATTAGCACCTGCAAAAAACATGAAGAGAGTAATAATACCTTCAACCAAAGGATCTCCAAATGCAGCCACACTTTCCCCTTTTGGTGAAAACCCTCCACATGCCATCGTTGAAAAGGTATGGGTGATGGCATCGTAAGGGTGTAACCCCACAATCGTCAGGGACGCAAATTCCATAAGGGTCATTACAAGATAAACCATCCAAAGGATCTTTGCTGTTTCACGGATCCTTGGTTTTAGCTGGTCCTCCTTTGGACCCGGGACTTCAGCACGGAAAAGCTGTCTTCCTGCAATTCCCAAGTTCGGAAGGATAGCAATGAAAAGCATAATAATTCCCATGCCGCCCAGCCATTGGGTCAGACTTCTCCAGAATAAGAGCCCCTTGCTATGACTTTCAATATCTGTAAAAACAGTAGCTCCAGTGGTTGTAAATCCAGACATGGATTCAAAGAAAGCATTTAATGGAGGCAAACCCTCAAAAATATATGGAAGCGACCCAAATGCTGCCGCGAGAAGCCATCCAAAAGCAACTATTAAAAAACCTTCGCGTAAGTCCCATTCATCATTCTCCCTTTCCAAAAAGATAGTCAAACAGAAAGCCGTCAATATCGTTATCATAATAGGAAGTGCAAAGGTGTTCGGTGATTCGTGGTAGTAAAACGATACCATCAGTGGGATGGCCATGAAAGCGCCTAATATCCAAAGAATGAATCCTAATGCTCCAAGAACTACCTTATACTTCAAATCAATCACTTCATTTCATTTGAAGAGTTTTTCAACCTCATGGAGGACAGAGGGAAGAGAAAAAATCAATACATGATCACCGGCTTTAATAACATAATCTCCTCTGGGGACATGTGTTTCATTCCCTTTCACTACCATGCTTACAATGGCACCACGCGGGAACTGGACATCCTTGAGAGGAGTGCCCTCAATTCTTGAATTGGGAGAGACTGTATACTCTATAATTTCAACTTTCTCACCCTCAAGTGTAGTGAGTGCCGCAATTCCTGTACCCATTGTCAGTTTTAAGACTTCGTTAACAGTAGCTTCCTTTGGACTTGCAGCTCTGTCAACACCCACCATTTCAAAGAGAGGAACATAATCGTAATGATCTGCACGCACGATTACTTTTTTTGCGCCAAGTTGTTTTGCTAGAAGGGCACATAATAAATTTTTTTCATCACTACCAGTGACAGAGATTACAACATCCATGTCTCCGATCCCCTCTTCCTTAAGAAGGTTTAGATCTGTCCCATCTCCTCTTAAAACAAGTATGTTCGAAAGTTCTTCCGCGATATATTCAGAGCGCTCTTTGTCCTTCTCTATAAGCTTAACTTTCAAGTGTGTATGCTCCAGAAGTTTAGCAAGATAGAAGCCAACTACACCTCCTCCAATGATCATAATTCGGCTTTTTTTCCTTCCGATTTCGCCAAAGAGTGCTGGGATCTCCATCATTGAGTTGGATTTTCCCATTATAACCATGTGGTCTCCTGCAAGGATTACATCATCCCCATGAGGAATTATTAATTCAGAGTCACGGAACAGGGCACTTAAAATACAACCTTCCGGAAGATCGAGGTCTTTGACTTTTTTTCTTACAAGTTCGTTGTCTTTTTTCACAACAAACTCCATCATCATAACTTTACCATCAGCAAATCGTTCTGTGTCAATTGCTGCAGGAATAGAGAGGATATCTGCAATCTCAGATGCAAGGGATAATTCGGGACAAACCATTACATCAATACCAAGCTGGGTCCTTTTTGCAACAGGACTGTCGATATAATCAGGGTTACTGACCCTTGCCATTGTCTTAAAATTTGGATTTGACTGCATGATCAGTTTGGAAGCCATACATGATACGATATTAACTTCGTCTGACCCAGTGACTGCTACAAGGAGATTAGTATTAGGAAGGATTTTCCTGAGAATTGCAGCATTTGCACCATTCCCACGAATTACCTGCACATCCAATTCATCAATTCTAAGGCAGGCATCTTCATCATTTTCAATGACTACAATATCGTTATTCTGGTAGAGTGAACTGGCAATATGATAGCCAACCTCACCGCCACCAATGATAATGATTTTCATACGACTTCCTCAATCCAACCTTGGATAATATTATAAACACATTGTTAAAGGTTACCGTAGCATAAAGCAGCAGAAAGCTATAATTTGAAAGAACTGATCGCGGATTTACGACAATTAAAGGAATGTATAATTGTGGTAAAATACCATCGGAAAAGCTAATGAAGTAATGGTAGATCACTTTAAGAAAAAGATTGCAAAAATGCAGTTTGATAAGAGATCTACGATTCTTCCATGAGTTTCATGAAGATGCCCTATTTGAGGATTTTAAGGTTGTGGTGTCCGTATAGAGTAAAGTAATCTGCCGTGACGTCAGAACCTTAGCCTCTTTGCGATCCAGTTTTTCTATTATCGTATTTAATGAACGTTCCATAACCAAACCCCTTTAGTTGTCATCCACATTCACAAAAAGATCCCCAAATTGTTCCAGCTTTTCATGTTTTCCCATTAGCACAAGAATATCTCCTTCGAGCAACTTTGTATCACCGTCAGGACTGGTTATAACATCAAGTCCCCGCCTTATCGCAAGCACGGTAACTCCAAATTTATGTCGCAAATCCAGATCTTTTAAGGTCTTACCAACAACCTCTGATCCCAGCGGAACTCGTAGGGAAACAATGTCAACATTAGGTATATCAAATTGCATATCAGCCAAAGATATAGGTTCTGAGGATAGACTACGCAACATTTCGTAACTGTCTGACCTTACATCAGCTATAAATTGCTTGATTTGGTCTTCTGGAATAAGATAGCGACGAAGTAACCTTACGAATATTTCCACGGAAGTTTCAAACTCTTCTGGAATAACCTCGTTTGCACCGAGTTCGTAAAGCGGCTCAACTTCCTGAAGATAACGGGTTCTTGCAATAATGTGAATGTTAGGGTTCATAGAACGTGCCATCCATGTTATTCTTCTTGTAGCAGGAGCATCCGAGATTCCAATTACCATAACCTTTGCGGTGTTGATTGAAGCATGCTCAAGTACCGATTCCTGTGATGCATCACCATAGAATATACGATGTCCTGCTTCAAGTCCATCCCTTACGCTCTGCGGATTACTCTCAATAACGACGTATGGGATGCCCGCAGCTTTGGCAGCTTTTGCTACTGTCCTTCCGTTAAATCCAAATCCTACAATAATCAGGTGACCCTTGAGCTGAACATTTTTATCCGGTAGAAACGACAGTTTGTTCGACGACAGACCATTTTTAAGAATTGGGGGAATCGGTAATTTCGCCACAAGGTCCGCAACACGCGGGGAAATTGCAATTGCAACCGATGTTGCTGCCATTGTAAATATTGAAATATCCAGAAAGATCTGATAAGTATGTACGTCAAGAAGTCCGGCATCAAGGCCGAATTTTGACAGGATAAATGAAAATTCCCCTACCTGCGAAAGGGCAATACCTGTAAGAACAGACGTTCGCATAGGGTATCCCATCATTGATGATACAAAACCTGCGATGAAAGATTTAGCCAGCATTACGAGTATTGCTACAAATATAATCAAAAAAGGTCTCTCCAGAAAGAAACCCACATCTAGCAACATTCCTACTGATACAAAGAAAAAACTCAGGAAAATATCTCGAAATGGCAAGATGTTGCCGAGAGCCTGATGACTGTACTCGGATTCGGAAATAATCAGCCCAGCAAGAAAGGCACCTAGTGCAAGGGACAGGCCAATACTCGCAGTGAGTAATGCAACAGAGAGACAAATTACAATAATGCTTAGCATAAAAAGTTCAGGGTTTCGTGTTTTTGTGATCTGGAAAAGGAGATATGGGACAATCCATCGTGAAGCAACTATGACCAGTAAGATGATGGCAAATGCCATTGCCAGTATCTGAAGAATTGCTCCAATTCCTGTTTCTCCCGTTCCTGCAAGAATGGGTGTTACAACAATCATTGCAACCACAATTACATCCTGGAAAAGTAAAATTGAAAGAATATTCTTCCCGTGAAGAGAGTGTAATTCAGCACGGGTTTGCAATATTTTGAGTACAATTGCAGTACTGCTCAGTGATATCAGGAATCCAAGGAATACTGCTTCGTTATACGAATATCCAAGTTCTAGTGACGCTATAGACGTGACTGCGGCAGTAATTGCGACCTGAAGGAAGCCACCAAGGAAAACCACTCTCTTCATTTTCCATAAATCCTTGATAGAAAGTTCTACACCAATGCTGAAAAGAAGGAAAATTATACCGATCTCTGCAAGGAGTTCAACTTCCTCAACCGCATCAATCAACCCCAATCCATAGGGACCAACAAGAACACCGGTAAAAAGAAAACCTACAATTATTGAAAGGTTAAGCTTGTGGCATACATACAAAGTTGCAATTGACAATCCGAATATTATTAATATATCATTTAGAAGAGGCGCTTCCATAAATAAATCCTTAACTCAAATATACAGAAACAATCTCAAATAAGTTTGCATTAGCTGCAGCATTCGCCTTATATCCCGTCGTTTATTTCAGACCAAGAACGCTTGCAATTTCAAGTCCTTCACTACCAAGTTCGGAGAGTTCTTCGAAAACTTCTGCCTTTGAGAGGTACTTTTCGGTACGTGTACCATCCTGTTGCTCCATCTTTATGGTAATTTCTCCCTCAACATAACCACGCTGGAGACACTCCCTGATTATATCAGAATATTGTTCAGCAACCAGTTTCAGGCAATCAAATACCTCTGTGTTTAGAATAGCATCTTCCCCATTGAGAAGAAGGGATGTTAGCCTCTGGGATTTAATGTGGGACTTTACATAATCTACTGTGGAAGTCAGAAGACCATTTATTTCTTCAAATTTGATTGAGCGAACAAGCATACTGTCAGCAGTAATCTCGACATCATCGAGGAAAACGCGGAGTTCATCTCCCTCATGTAATATTTTCAGGACTTTATCGGATTTCTTGCTCTTAAAAGTAGTTTCTATCCGTGATTTTCCATCGTAATCGAATGTGGAAAGTAAGAAATCCGACACGTCTTCCATTTTCACTTTTGCTTCTTTGTAAATAATGCCTGATTTCGACCATTTGGGAAGGAACAAAGAACCCATTAGGTATTTTAGTGTAACAAATGGGCGATCAAAAGTAAGATCACACTGGTACTCCATGGGTCCAAGATCAGCTGTCATGACTCCTTTCATACCATCAATCGATTGCATCGCAGAATATCTTTTTTCTGCTCCGTAAATACCACCTTCAAACAGGGGATTGAGCATGGAAAGGATTTGTCTTTTGATAACTGCCATTTCATCGTCAAGTTCTTTTGAAACATTGTCCAGCATTGATTTTAAATCATTTTTGCCCTTTTCGGCACAAGCATCACAGGTTTTGATGACGGAATCCCTGTAATTTCTTATTTCGTCGTAATCATTGTTCCCTATAACAGAATCAATGCATTGTAGCATCTTTTCATGAATCCCGGTTAATTCCTCTAGCTTTGCCTGCAAACTGGCAGTTGTTTCCCGAACCTGCTCGGTTTTTTCAATTGCAGCACTCTCTACCGGAAGTACCTGCTTGCAAGCTTCCATGAAATCACGCATATCACGAATGAAGTCACGTTGTACCGGTAACTCTGTAGAATCCTGAAATGTGTATTTCATAAAACCCCGCTCGATTGGATTCGCTTATTTTAATCTGTGTTGCAAATGATAAATAAATTGCGTCAACAAGAAATGGAGAAATTAGAGAAGAACTTCTCTAACTGGCTCAAGGATCATGTTCATGTATTTTGCAGCACCGTTTTTCAGATCCATAGGGTGGAGAGTACCATTCTCAAATACGGATTCAAGTTCTTCATAGCCTTTACATTCAAGATCCCCGCCGAATTTAGCCGGTCTTTCAAAAACAACTCTTTCATAACGCGGGATGATGTGATACTTGAATAAGGCAAGAACTGGATTATCATGTATTTCACCTGCGGGACAGAATGCCTTTTTCATCTTCTTTTTTATTGCAGCTTCATTATCATCAACCGAGATGTAGTTTTCACTGGATGAAGACATCTTTTTTCCATCAAGTCCCAGTAATATAGGTGTGTGTATACATATTGGAGATTTATATCCCAGACTAGGAAGACCTTCCCTTGCAAGCATATGGATCTTACGCTGATCAATTCCACCAAGGGCAACATCAACTCCTAGCATAGCAATGTCAATTGCCTGCATAATTGGATAGACCATCTGGGATACTTTCGGATCTTCCATTTTTCTTCCGACTTCATCCATGCTCCTTCGGGCACGATTCAGGGAAGAAGAACATGTAAGTTTCAGGACATTCAGCATGTAGTCAGAACTTAATTGGAAATCCGATCCATAAACAAAATTGGTTTTTTCGGGATCAAGCCCCAAAGCGAGGAAACATCTTTTGTTGTAATCCGCGATCTTGCGCACTTCTTCAAGAGTCCCTTTCTGATTAAGGTAAGCATGCACATCAGCAAGCAGAACGGTGACGTTAAATCCTACTTTTTGCAAATCCAGGAGTTTGTTGACAGTAAGTACATGACCAAGATGGATTTTGCCGCTTGGTTCATAACCTGTATAGACAGACGGGGATTCCGTGGATTCCAGCAGCTCTAATAATTCCTTCTCGGTTACGATTTCCTGTACATTTCTTTTGATAAGATCAATTTTCTCCATAGATTCACCGCACATCGCTAATGTGAAACAGATATAAAAATATGCACTTCCTTATTCAATCCAACGTTATATATCTTTTGAGATAATCCACTCCTTCATCGGTGCTAAACAGAGGGATATCCCATTGCTGTGTAATTCGGGATCGTGTAGATACAGTATTCTTCTCTCTTAAAGGATCGAAGCCTGTTATGGTATATTCTTCGCGGTGAACTGTTATCCCGCGCCTCTGCCACGCAGGAACTCTGGCTATATTGATACCTCTCTGAAATAACAATTCGTGAATATCGCTGGATTTTTTTCCGTATAGCTCTTGGAAAGCCTGCTTTTGAGTCATTCCTTCGGAAATAAGAGTATAGAATCCATAGGAAAAGAGGCAATTCCTCCATGCTTCAGTTTGTCTCCACTGCATGTAAGAAGTAATTTGATCCGGTTGTACGGGTATTATTCTTGAATCAAAAGATATAGGAATATCAAGTTCCATTAAAAGAGTAAAAGCACTACTCAAAAAGCTGGGAATAATAGAATCCAGTTTTTCAATCCTGCCGTTAAAGGGGATGTCGTAAAATACGATACTTGCCTCATCTGAAAAAGTGTATGAGAATGCGGGATTTAAACCGCTATTTGTAAAAAGAAGCTCCAGTGATCCTGCCATGGCAGAGGCAAACTGCTTATCGTAAGGCTTCTCGAATCCAATCTCATTAAGTGTATTCTTGAAGTTCCTTCCGTCAATGCGAATGATGATGGGAGGCGCGCAACGCAAGTCAGAATAGATCTCCCGGTCTTTCATGATGAAAGATCATTCCTCTTCTTCAGTTTCTTTTTTCTGAAATCTGTTGACAACATCTCTGATAAGGACAATATCACCACATGTTACAACCCAACGATAGGGTATTATAACACCCATTGTGGGAACATCAAACATTTTCCTGTTGATATCGGTAATCGCAAGACCGCTTACTTCCCCTCCCTCTACATTAAGTACAACGTCATTTACTTTTCCCACATGAGTACCAGAAGTGGTGTAGACATTCAGGCCGAACAATGATGTGATATCTGCGCGCATGTTATTCCCTGTCAGCTTTGTTATTTTAGAGGTCATACATAAATTGTACATATAAATACATTTTCTCAAACAATAAATAGTTTGGCTAAAAGCTTACTTAACATTGGTTTTTTACTTATTTACTACCAACAGGTATATATGATTTTCATCACAGCCTCCATTTCAAGGTGATTTCTCATGCTAACAAGCTCATATATTCACATTCCGGGCATAGGCAAGGTAGTTGAAAAGAAAATCTGGTCTACCGGAACACGCTCATGGGATGAGTTTCTTGAAAGAAAACATGAGCTGCCACTTCCCTGTTCCAAATCTGAGAAAATATGTCAGGGTATAGAGGAATCAATGGATAGACTAGAAGCAAAGGATTCGGAATATTTTGCCACCAGCCTTCCCTCTTCGGAACACTGGCGAGCTTTCAGATCATTCTCTGATTCTGTTGCATATGTGGATATTGAAACCACCGGGCTTTCACCTTCCAGTTCAAAAATTACAGTCATTGGGATTTACAATGGGAATGATGTGAAGAGTTTTGTTAGCGGAATTAATCTTGACGATGCGATTGAGGAATTATTGAAATACAAGTATCTGGTAACTTTCAATGGAGCACGTTTCGATTTGCCATTCATAAAAAAAGAATATCCGCAAATTGAGTTTAAGCATCTGCATGCGGATATTATGTACTCCTTGAGAAGAATCGGGTACATAGGCGGACTCAAGCAAATCGAAGAGGATCTGGGGATTTCAAGGACTGAGGATACTATAGGAATCGACGGTTTAGAGGCTATTAGGCTCTGGAATCGTTATGAAAGAGGAAACGATGATGCACTTGACCTTCTCCTGGAATACAATCGCGAGGACATAGTAAACTTGGAAAAGATCATTAAACTCACATACGAAGACCTCATGGATTATACTTTTGAAAGCCAGTAAAATAAAAGGATGTAAATGAAGCCTGATATTTCAAAAATCCCGAATCTCCCAGGTGTTTACCTGATGAAAGATAACTCAGGTAACATAATATACATAGGGAAAGCAAAAGATCTCAAAAAAAGAGTTGGTCAGTATTTCCATTCTCCTTCAAATCTTACACCTAAAACCCGAAGAATGGTGGAAAAAATATCAAACATAGATTTTATTGTCACCTCTTCTGAAATCGAAGCCCTGATTCTGGAAGCCAATCTGATCAAGAAAAACCGACCGCATTACAATGTGGATCTCAAGGACGACAAACGCTATCCTTACATTAAAATAACCCTGAATGAAACTTATCCCCGCATTTTCCTTACACGCCGGCGTTTGATGGACGATGCTGTTTATTTTGGCCCCTACACAAGTGTAAAACCTGTAAGGAAAACGCTGGACATAATTAACCAGTTATTTAAAATCAGAAAATGCAGAAAAAAGCTTGCCGAAAAACCGCAGAGAGCCTGCCTGAACATGCATATAGGTAGATGCATGGGTCCATGTACCGGGAAAGTTGACAGGGATGAATACCGGAAAAACGTGGAAACGGCTGTGAAGTTTCTGAAAGGTGACACAAAGGAATTGTTGTGGCGACTTAATCGGCAGATGGAAGAATACGCTGCAAGGCAGCAATATGAAGCCGCTGCAGCGGTCAGGGATCATATAAAAGCTTTGCATGACTTTGAAAAACAGCAACGAAGTACTGCCGGAATTAATGATCAGGATGTCATAGGGATTGTCTGTGACGAGAAAAATGCCTTTGTACAGATATTTTTCGTCCGCAGCGGAAACCTTGTTGGAAAGGCTGATTTCATCTTGAATCGAGGAAAAGCGGATATTGATGAGATTATTTCCGGTTTTGTAGTACAATATTATCGTGATTCTCCCGTTCCTCCTGTAATAGTTGTGCAGGAGGAGCCAGGCGAGAAGATCCTTCTTGAAAAGTGGCTCACAAAGTGTGCCGGGAAAAAAGTTAGTATCCAGACCCCTGTGAAAGGAGAAAAAAGGAAGCTTGTTGAAATGGCCATCATGAATGCTTCCATGGCAATGGAAAGAGAATATTCCCTGAAAGCTACAGATGCATCTCCGGAGGAAGCATTGATGATACTCAAAGAAAAATTGGGATTGGATAAAATACCCCTACATATCGAGGGTTTTGACATTTCCAATATTTCCGGAACCGATGCTGTAGGTTCCATGGTAGTTTTCCGTAATGGTATGCCCGCAAAAGCGGATTACAGGCACTTTAACATTAAGACAGTTGAAGGAATTGATGATTTCTCAATGATGGCAGAAGTAGTGGGTCGCAGGTATAAGCATATCAATGAGGATGATAATAATAAGCCAGACCTAATTCTCATAGATGGTGGGGAGGGGCAGGTTAATGCCGCCCAGCAGGCGCTTGACAATCTTGGTATCTTCATTCCGCTTGTGGGTCTTGCAAAGAAATTCGAGCACATTGTTTTCCCAAAGCATACAGAAAAAAAAGTTCTTATTCTGCCGCATACATCTCCTGCGCTTAAATTACTGATGCAGGTAAGGGATGAATCCCACCGGTTTGCAGTTACATCGCACCGCAGGAGACGAAGTTCGCGCTTATCCCATTCTGAGCTGGATGCAGTAGAAGGACTTGGAAAAGAAAAGAAGAAAGCATTGCTCCAGCACTTTGGTTCCGTGGAAAAAATCAGGCTTGCATCAGAAAAAGAAATAATGGAAGTTCCGGGAATTGGAAAAAAACTGGCTACCAGAATTCTCAGCTATCTTAAAGACTAAAGCGATAAATAACACGATAGTTATTTAATGCATACAACCAAATTTCTTAGTGGGATTTATTCAGGGAGGGGTTAGATGAAATGCAGCAGGATATTGATAGCTGTGGCAGGCACAGCGCATTCTCATGAAATACTTAAGACCGGTCTTTCGACCGCAGCAGTTCTTGGTGCAGATGCCAACATAATCTATGTCATAGAACCACCTTCACTGCTTTCCGGACAATCCACATGGGCACCTCCAAGAAGAATACTCAAGGAAGTGGGAAAAGAATTGTTTAAAAAAGCCCGAGATATCGCAGAAGAGAATGGTGTTTCCATAAAGACAACCATAGCAGAAGGCAATGCTGCCGAAGAGATAATTTCCTTTGCCAAGAAAAAGGATATGGATCTTATCGTAATCGGGGCCGTAGGTGAAAGCGGATCATCCATTGTCCGCATGGGAGGCGTTGCAGGAAAAATAGTCCGTAACGCCAGCAGACCTGTGCTTGTTGTCCACTGACATGTTTTAAATAGAATGTGTTCCCACGCCCTAAGGATGAAAAACTCCTCTCACAAAGAAATTATGCGGGAAATAGATTCTGCCAGTGATGAGCTTCAGGAGCTGGAAGCATATCCGCTTGAAAAGCTGGCGGAAATCGTAAAGGAAGTAGGGTTTGAATGTGAGAGGTGCACACGCTGCTGTACCAAAGAATATAATGACCATGTGTTCCTGCTGGAAAAAGATGTGGATAAAGTTCTTGCTGTTGATCCGGATTGTATCGTTCCTGCCCCGTACTTTGATTTTTGTGATAAAAATGGAATTTTCTATGTTGAGGGATATGCACTCAGGTACAAGGAAGACGGGACCTGCACATTCCTAAAAAACGGCCTTTGCAGCATCTACAGTGAACGGCCATCTATTTGTAGGATTTATCCTTATATGCTTCACAGGGAAGTAGATGGAGAGGGAAATCTTGACTGGAGACAGGTTTCAGGGCTCAACGAGCATGGCTACTATCATGTTGAAACGGATGATGAAACCAGCCTTGACATCGCCCGCCAAGTCAAAGAGTATGAAACTTTGTACCTGAAACAGAGACTCGAGTTTTTCAAAACAATCCTGAAGCACTTTACCAAAAATAAGTTGCGTCATGTACAGAGGCAATATGATCTGCGAATGCGAGACTTTGAGAACGGGAGAGAAGTTGATGTGCTTGTTTACCATAAAGGCAAATTGCATCTCCATAGCCACAAAATCTGAAAACTTATTATTCCCAGCTACCGATTACCTTTCCTTTCTGGGCGAGCCTCCCCAGAACGCGATGCACTTCTTTTGAAACAGGTGAAGGTTGTGTATTTTCATACGGCGTTGACGGAAGAGGAGTTAGGTAATGGGCACGTACTTTACCGCCTTTGCGGGTAATATATTTTATCATCTCCACTGTGAGTAACTGTTCCTCTTCTGATTCTTCCGGAAAACCGATTATAAAATCAACTGCTGGGATGATTCCATGGGTAAAGCATCGCTCAACCGAATCAATGACATCCGATGTGCTATGTCCTCTCCAAATTGCCTTTAAGATCCTCTCACTGCCAGACTGGGCGCCAAGACTAATGGTTTCATTGGTGCAGTACTGGGTGATGAGTTCAAGTGACTTGTCTGTAACAAATTCAGGTCTCACTTCCGAAGGGAAAGTCCCAAAATATATTTTTTTGTTTTCAAGGGATGCAAGAGATGACAGAAGTTTTTCTACTTTGTCAAATTCCGGTTTAATCCCATTGCCACCGTATGCAAAAGCATTGGAAGATGTAAACCTCAGATCATTGTAATGTTTTGCATACTTAATAATAGTATCAATGCTTCGATGTCTAACCTTGCTTCCGAAAAGCCGGGGTGTCTGGCAGTATTTGCATCCCCATGGGCATCCGCGGCTTATTTCAATCGGACCCCGCAGCCCATCGGGATCAAAACAGGGATAATTGTCAAGGTTTACATGGAGTCGTGCGGGAGTTCGTACAAGTTTTCCGTTTTCCATATATGCTATCCCTTTAACAGCAGCGATGTCTCCGCTACCTCGTATCGTATTTACAAGTTCCGGAAGGGTTTCTTCACCTTCACCAACAACCACATAATCAAAGTGCTTCAGGGCATCTTCTACTGCTCCCGAGGGATGAGGGCCGCCGGCTATGTAAATTGAATCTGTATCGGAACTATCAACTTCGGAATAAATGCTTTCTTTCTGGGGTGTGCTGAAACTGTATATCATTATTCCATCAACAGGTTCTAGCACAAAATCGGATTGCGGAAGCAGGGGAGCAAGCACAGCAAGACTATAGGTATTTTTCTTGTACCAGCGCAGATGAACATCCATAATACAACCTCAAAGGGTAACCAGCGTGAAGGGAACCAGGGTAAAACAGAGTGATCCGAGAATAAATGTGATTACTCCCACAGCCATCCGCCCACGGTCCAGTTTTTTTGAATCGTCAAGGGGGGTAGGATGTCCTGCAGCAGCGAAAAATAGGAGGAAGAAGGACCAGAATATCCACACTGATGCATTTGCTTTCATAACGTAAGCCACATAAAGGGCTACGAGAGCTAATACAATCGGCGTGGCTGAAGAAATATGTTTTGCCCTTTCACCGAGCATTGCCCGCATAATATGGCCGCCATCAAGCTGTCCTGTAGGAAGCAGGTTCAACAGTGTGACAAACATTCCCACCCAGCCCGCAAAAGCCACAGGATGCAATATTTCCCCGTTATATCCAACCATTCTTCCCAGAAATTCAAATAATATTGGAAGCTGCAGATCGATAACCATGGTTCCGGGTTTAGGAGTATATTCTATTGCGGGAAGCATGAGCCCGATTAAGGTTACAACAATTGAAACCATCAGACCTACCAGAGGGCCTGCAACAGCCACGTCAAATAGTGATTTTCTGTCGGGTATCGGTCCCTTGTGTCGGATAACAGCACCCATGGTTCCGATGATTGTGGGGAAAGGGATAAAGTATGGAAGAGTAGTTTTCATTCCCCTGCGTTTTGCCATAAGGTAATGTCCCATCTCATGAGAGCCCAATACTGCCATTATTGCTATTGTAAAAGGCAATCCTTCGAAAATTGCCAATGGGGATGAGAAGATATCAGCACCAAACATAGTGGCACCTGCAAACATCGTGGTGAAGATGGTGATTACTGCCAAAATGATATTTGTTAGCGGGAACTTGTTATCTTCTTGTGCGAAAGGAGTTGCCACCAGGATGTCTTCGCCAAGGTTTGAAGTCAATTGCATATGGTAGCCTCGTGATGCAAATACTGGCCATAGGGATTTCTGAAGAATGGAGATCTCCACGCGGGGAGTCCCGTATAAATAAAGAGACCCATCATAGTATGCTACTTCGTAAACCTTGAAAAAAGGATGAACCTGCGCATATAGAAGCTCTAGCTCCTGCGGATATTCCAGATCACTTTGCGAGATTTTACCTGACATGTTTACTTATCTTCAATTTCAATCAAACCAAGGTTTCCGTTCACCTTGATAATATCCTCATCCTTCAATAAACTATAAGGGTTTTTCTCCAGCCTGTCAACAAGAGGAATTTCGGAAATGATTGCACCCACTGCAACTATGGGTTCCGAGTCGAGGTTAATCATGGCGGCTGGAGCAACTTTGTTTTTACTTAGCTGGTAGATGACATAGGAACCCACTGTGGAACCTTTTCCATAAGGAAATACCAGAACTTTGCCTGAAATGGATTTGCCATAAAGCATATGATTTGGGTCTATTATTTTCCCGGATTCAGGATCAACGTTTCCAAGGAAGGAAATGGGATCTTTCGACAGGAGAACTTTTCCTTCTGCAATTCCTCTTGATATTTTCCTGCCCTTAATTATCATCGGAAACCACCTTTTTGATGCAATGTTCCAGATCGCAAAGTGTCGAATTAATCCTGCACATCCCCGGTATGTATGAATAGGCTTTTCCGGAGTTTACGGCCATGTGATGAAAATTATTCGCAGCCGGTGAGACTATCATGCAGGTATCACAAAGCACCTTTGCCCCACTTTTCTCAATTGTCTCAACAAGATCGGGATATTTTGTGGCAACTTCCCGGGATGTGAAAACCCAGAATTCCTTATCCACTGTTTTTCCCTTAATCATTTGGGCAATTGATTCAAGCTCTTTTGGCGAACAATGAGGACAACCCGCGGCGGCAACATCGCATTCCGAATTGCCGTCACTACCGCCAACGGTTGCATAAACCTCTTCAATATCAGCTCTCTCAATTACCACTACTTCCTCCGGAAAATCATATTTCATTTTCCGGGCTTCAGGGGTCACATTTTCAACATGGTACAATGCTACGGCGCCCGAAGCTGCCATTGCAGCACCAAGGGATTTTAGTTCATCATTTGTGGGATTCGAAGTCAGCGAGAATATAGGTACCATGTTACCACTTATTTTGCCTGCAACATATCCCAGTGCGCCGTAATCGGCACCTTTGAGATTGCATTCTACACGGATCCCGATATTGGGAATGCGTTTTTCATCTAGGTGGTAACCATAATTTGCGGTTTTGCCCACAAGTGCTGCCGAAAGGGCCGAAGGACCGCCTTCACGGTTTGTTCGGGCACCTATTACCGAATTTGCATAGGATACGGCAGAGGATTCACTCCATGCAAGGTGATCCCCATAACCCACGGAAAAACCTTTCAGATAATAGGGGGTGCACGTGCACATGGTGTTGATACCCAAGCGTCCGTATGCTTCTACAATCTGTTTCTGCTTTTTGGCGAAATCCCTGGATATACCCATTTCATTCCAGCGTATCATGTCCATGCCTGCCGGATTTAGCACAGAAGGGACTTTGACATGTCCTTTGAGATCGGAAATCCATTCAAGACCTGCATCACCTATGGTCTTGTAGGATACACCTGCTATCTGGGCACTTTTTATTGGGATTAAGCAATCTGCTCCGTAAATGTCTCCAAGTGCCACCAGTATTTCCATTGCTTTTCTGAGGGTTTCACCTTCTTCACCTTCAAGAATACGCTCTTCATCAGTAGTAAGATACATAAAACAGCCTCAATCAAGCGGCATTTTAGCCCTTTCAAATTTATCGGATTCAGCAAGGACTTTGGTTGCATCAATACCAACCTTGGTGGTAGTCCCGTCTTTTGCTCCCCGGGGATCAAGGGAGCTGCCCCTCACATTGGGTATTATCATGATGTCAGAATCGCCTTTAACACGAGTTGCTACTGCGAATTCCACATCCTTTATATCAAAGATGTCAATATCCTCATCCACAACAATCACATGTTTGAGGCTGGTATGAGCTGCAAATGCCGCCATTATCGCATTCTTTGCATCTCCTTCAGTCTGCTTCTCAATCTGGACAATTGCATGCAAATAGCAGCATCCGCCTTCGGTGAGGACTACATTCTTGACAGTTGTAACTTCGGATACCGCACGGAAGATTTTGGGTTCATAGGGAACGCCCATCATAAGCAGGTGTTCTGAACCTGCGGGCAGTATTCCATGATAAATGGGATCTTTACGATGAAGAATACGGGTAATGTGGATTACAGGTTCCTTACGAACCAGATCGTATGTTCCGGTGATGTCAACAAAAGGTCCTTCATCCACCCTTTCCTCTGGATCGATATAACCTTCAAGCACGATCTCAGCATGTGGAACTTTTACACCGTTACTGCATTCAAAAAGCTCAACGGGCCTTCCCAGAAGAGCGGAAGCATAATGGAATTCCCTCCCTTCGGGAACTCGGGTTGTTGAGGCAAAAGTGATTGCAGGATGGGGGGCAATAACAATTGCAACCGGTAAAGGCATGTTTTTTTCTGATGCTCTTTTGTGAAGTACGTAGGTGTGCCTTGGAGGCACAAGACGAGCGGCTAATTTGTTTTTTCCAACAACCTGAAGACGATGGATGGCTGCGTTCATGATACCTTCAAACTCAGAGACAACTATACCGGCTGTGATGTAAGGTCCACCGTCCTTCTCGAAATGCGTCATAATCGGCAGTGAGGATAAATCCACTTCATCTTCGATAACTTCCATTGTCGGTGAATCTTCTACGATCTGCACTTCACCATCTGGCTGGACTTCAGATAATCTCTGGATGATGGAAGAGCGGTCAACTCCTAACATCGATGCCAATTCTTCGCGACTACCAAGGACATTCATGATAGCTCTTGAGCCGTCTACATCATGGAAAAAAACAGGGCCTTCGGTGTTATGTGCAATTGAAGGCGCTTTGTATTTAGCGGATACAGGATCTTTAACTTCGGTCAGTCTACCGGAAGAGCGAAGCTGTGTGATGAACTCTCTGAAACTCATTATAGGTACTAATCCGAGAAATGATAAATATGTTATTCTATGAAAGGATGTAAGTCCCTCATTGATGAAATGGGAAGGAACCAAAGGAAAGGAGGTTTTGAGGGACTTCTAGCCTTTGCACTACTTCTAAGTAAGCACAACTTGTATATAAACAATTTTATTTGATTTAAATAGGATGTCTTTTTAGATAGCATAGTCTTCATACTCATCGTGTTCTTCATTTTCTTCGAGGGACTCGTTAATGCGCTTGAGAACCTCTGCAATTAGCTTCTGGACTTCTTCCGAATGTTCTTCTGGTGCCTGAACACCTTCAACTTCTATCAATTTTCTAATGTCCGAAATCACATCATGGATGAGCGAAATCATCTGCTTTCTATCAAGAAGTCCTGCATAATATGCATAAAAGAAAGTGACTCCACTGCGCCTGATTTTTTTCTGAAATGCCGAGTGTGCATTTGATACTTCCTGCCTTGAATAAGGACGCTCCACGAAGGGAACCAAATCTGGCAGGTTCTCACCGATCCAGGTCATTTCAGCCTGATTAGACGTGTTCCTGAAATCGGCACATAGGCGGGCAATAACCCATTCCCGTGCAGTTAAATGTGTAGTGGATTTCAGGTAGTGTGTGACATCAGAATATGACTTCTGCTCCAGTTTTTTGAATTTTTCATATGGGTTCAGACAGGCACCTCCAATACCGTATTGCAACCAGTATTATACATTGTTGTGCCTTTAAAGTTTATTCTTGTCAAAAAAGATTAATACCAACTCAAAGGATTTCACTTATAACTCTTTTTCCTTCAAGCACGTCCTCAAGAGAAAAGACTTCTAGATTATAGATCCCTTTGAAATCATGAAGCTCTTTCAAAACACTGTAGTCAATACACCCTCCTCCGGGTGCCATATGAGCATCTCCACAATATTCATCAGTCCAGCAACCATGGTTATCATGCAGGTGCACATGCACCACATGTTCCGATATTTGTCTGGCAAAGTGGCGTAAAAGAGCCTGATCACTCCTGCATGTGAGATTGGCATGACCCACATCAAAGGTAATCCCCAGAGCAGGTGAATCAACTGCATAGACGGCCCTCAACAGTTCGGCATAATCACAACACAGGTTTTCTGGGTCTGTTCCTTCCTTGTTTTCAAGACCAAGAACAACATTTCTATCAAGTGCAAAATCAGCAAGCTGTTTGAGCGCATCTATCATCTTCCTGAACGAATGTTCACGATCAGCATGGATCCTGCCTGGATGAATGACAACCGCTTTTGACCCAAGTTCGGATGCAAGCGAAATGGATTCTTCAATCAGCCTGAAGTGAAGTTTTTTCATTGCAGACAAATCAACTACAATTTCGAAGGGGTAATTGGGCGTATCGGCAAAATACGGGGCATGAATTGAAGTTTCAAGATTGCATGTAGAAAGCTCGTCAATAATTATCTGAATCGCTTCATAGTTAAGCTCATCACTATTATAGACCCCTAATTTAGGAATGTACAATTCCACAGAATCAACATGCTCATCAAGTATGGAGAGGGGGGCAGCAAATGACGATGCTCCAATCATATTAAAGTACGTTCCGATATTGATTAATAACATTTTTGGTGAAAACAAAACTTGGTGAAAATAAAACCAAAATCCTTATCTAAAAAAACCTGTTATGCCTCAACGATGAAACTTTATGTTCCCCATGTAGGTCATATGGAAGGTCTGCGGAGTTTACTTGAAGGTTCTGATGACATTTATGCTGTTTATATGGCAGGTTCTCCTGACTATATCGGCACAGGACGCACAAACTTAAGCGCACCTTCGATTGAAGACATCGCAGAGCAGGTTGAGTATGCCCACAGTAAAAACGTAAAACTTGAAATTGTGCTCAACAGTTCCTGCATGGGAGGGCAGCAGCTTTCTCCGGAAGGCTACCGCACAATAAGCTGGTATTTTGACCGGCTCAATGAAATGGAAGTAGATTCAGTTACAGTAGCAGACCCTTACCTTGTAGAAATGTTGAGCAGGGATTACGACATAGAAGTTGTAGTTTCGGTACTTTCATTTGTGGATTCTCCACAGAAAGCAATGTTCTACGAAGAGTTGGGTGCAGATACCATTGTTGTGGATCCGGTGGTAAATAGGGATTTCCAGAAACTTGAAGCTATCAAGGAATCTGTTTCCTGCAACCTTAAATTGTTGGTTAATGAAGGTTGTCTGTATCAGTGTCCCTTCAGGTATGCCCACTTCAACTTCTTTTCCCATGCCAATGGTCCCGGACCCAAACCCAATGTTCTCGATGACTATTATTACTACAAATGCCTCTCAATCAGGCTGAGGGACCCTGAACAAATCATAAAGTCTCCTTGGATTCGCCCGGAGGATCTTCCCCATTACCTTCCTATAACAGACACGTTCAAAATAGGTGGAAGAACTCACTTTATCAACTGGATCTTGAACACTGTCAATGCTTATTCAAACCAGCATTATGACGGGAATCTGCTGGATCTGCTTGACAGTATCCGGGATCTCCGGGAAGTCTTTGAAATCCCTAACTCTGAACTTGATGGTACTATCAAACAATGGGAAAACTGCAGCAAAAACTGCAAGAAGTGTGGATATTGCAAAAGGCTCTCTGAAAAAGTTGTACGGGTCATAGAAAGATAAACGGCATAAATGAGGAAATACAATGACAATTGCGGAATCTCTTCTATCTGTCAGAAATGATCTGGAAAGAAAATTAAGGGAAATGCTTGGAATCCCCGTATTTCTTGCTGAACTTGATGCCTTTGCCCTCCCCTGTGGATGCAGTGGTGCCACTATAAACATACGTGGACTTCGTGTTGATGATGTTGATGTTTTTGAGGAGCACATCCTGAAATTCATTGATGAATCTGCGGAAAAAATGGAAATGGATCCCTTTTTTGTTTTTGCCAGATTGATCCCGGGAACTGCAGAAATTGCATCCCTGAACATACGAATGCTTTGCGATAGCTGCTATCAGGAATTCGGTAGAATTGAAGGAAAGCAACCAAGACCTGATATTTATGTCCTCAGAACTGCATAAAACCTATCATTTTGTATGGATTTCCGAAAGCTTTATGAATTATATAATATAATCCCATGCATCCCTGTATTAGGTAATCTCATATTCATAAACTGGAGTACATGACTCTTCAGGATTGCTCTTTATTATAATACAAGGAGCTATGTTAACTAAACAAAGGAGGAGAAAAGCGAATGGAACCACTTATGGGTATGGGTGTGCTTGCAATAATAGGAGCTGCAGCAACTATTGCTGGCGCATCTGAAGACCTTGAGTCGGACGTCGGGTCACAAAGTAACCCTAACTCACAGGTCCAATTAGCACCCCAAATGAATTACCCTCATCGGATTTTCAATAAAGCTATTTCTGGTGAGCCTCCCTCTAACGCAATGTTAGGCGCTGTTGGCGGTACAGTTACCTCCGTGCTTATGAATGCATATGGTCTATCTGTAGTATTTGCAATTGCTGCAGGAGCACTCGTTGCTGCACTCATTCACGGGACTTACTGTACATCCGCGTATATGGGAAGAAGTGCAAGTCAGAAACGTTTCAGACAACCAATCTACCTGGACATAATACGCTCCCATGTCCCGGTAATGATGGGATTCGCATATATTACTACATTTTGTATTCTTGTCGTATCCTATCTTATGACAGCTGTTCTCGCTCATCCGTTCCCACTGCCACTTCTGGCATTTATCTGGGGAATTACAGTTGGTGCAATCGGTTCTTCAACCGGTGATGTCCACTACGGTGCAGAGCGTGAATTCCAGAACGTAGAATTTGGGTCAGGTCTCAATGCCGCAAACTCCGGTAACATTGTCCGCAAGGCAGAATCGGGTTTAAGGAACGGTATTGATAACTCATGGTTCTGTGCCAAGTTCGGCGGACCTGTAACAGGTATCGCATTTGGTATGACCGTATTCCTGAGTGGCTGGATTACAGCTGTTTTCGATCCATCTACCGGCACCACTGCTGGATGGCTTTCTGTTATTGCAGGTGCTATAATCGTACTTGCCCTTATTATCTGGAACAGAAGGATTGAAGTCGCAGCGCGCAATACCTACGGACCTTACAAGGAAGACGAGGTGGAAGCATGATAGATATAGCCGGAATTCTTATTGATAACATCTTGTTTGTCGCTTTGATCACTCTTGGTGGCGTACTGATTTCATGGAGTGTTCACTTCGTGCCTGTAGGTGGTGCACCTGCAGCTATGGCACAGGCAACTGGTATCGGAACCGGAACTGTTCAACTCGCTGCTGGTGCGGGTTTAACCGGATTGGTGACAGCCGGTGCAATGATCAATGTAACCGATAGCCTTCCACTTATCCTTGCATCTGGTGCAGTGGGAGCAATGATTATGATTTCAGTTACAATGATTGTAGGTACCTGGGTATACACCTATGGTGTAGGAGTGCCCCCTGCCTCTGCAAAGGTAGATTATGATCCAATTACAAAAGACAGACAGGATATTTATGTGTCACAGGGAACAGAAGGTCATGGACTCCCAACGGTCTCTTTTGTAAGCGGTGTCATCGGAGGAGGTCTTGGAGGTATTGGTGGTGCAATGGTTTACTACTCCCTTGTGAACATCACTACCGGTCTTTCAGCTACTAACCTGATGGGTCTTGCAAGTATCTTTGCAGTAGGTATCTTCTTCGTGAACGCGGTAATTCCATCCTACAACATTGGTGGTACCATCGAAGGTTTCCACGATCCAAAATTCAAGAGATGGCCAAAGGCTGTAATCACATCATTCATTGTCACATTTATGTGTTCAATTGTAGGTGTAATCGCCATAGGAGGACTATAAAATGTCTGCAGGCGGAAGTGGAGGAGGAGCCCCCGAGGCAATTCCCCAGAATAAACTTATCGCATTCGGCGTAATTGCCGGATTAGTTGGTGTGTATCTATCCCATTACCTTGTAGCATATGTCAGCACTGCATTCTCCTTTATAGGAGGACTTGCTGCAATTTGTGCAATTGTATGGGGTGCAGCAGCAGTAAGACGTGTAGCCAGTTATGGTCTTGGTACAGGTGTACCCTCTATTGGTATGCTCGCTCTTGGTATGGGTGTCGTAGCCAGCATGTTTGGCCTTGCAGTAGGTGGCATTGCCGGCCCTATAATAGCCCTGTTAAGTGCAGCAATCATTGGTCTTGTAATCGGAGTACTCGCAAACCGTGTAATCGGGATGGGACTCCCAATCATGGAACAGTCCATGACAGAGATTGCCAGCGCAGGATGCCTTACAATTCTCGGACTCAGCGCATCCATGACAGGAACATTCCTGTTTGACGCAGTCCTTAACAACGTTGTTGCAACTGGATACATTGCAGTAATCTTCATTGCGGGCGGTCTTGCTATCCTACACCCATTCAACGCAAACCTTGGACCTGATGAAAAACAGGACAGGACTCTTATGACAGCAGTTGAAAAAGGAGCTATCGCAATGATAATTGCAGGTATTGTATCTATCACAACTGATGGAGCTGCATCAGCACCTACTATCCTGATTGGACTGTTCATATGGTATATGGCATTTGAACAATACAGGAAGTATGTTGATAGGGATGCATATGATGTCGTTGGAGTTGGTCTCCTGCCTACTGAAGAGGAGGGATCAGAATGAGTATGGTACACGTTGCTCCTGAAACACATCTGGTCATGGATCCGATTGGCGGACTGGTCGCTGAAGAGCGGGAAGATATTATTAGCTATTCCATGGACCCGGTAATGGAAAGAATAGATGAATTAGATAAAATTGCTGATGATCTGGTAAACTCACTTGCTCCGGACAGGCCACTGCTTAACTCATTCAGTGGAAGGGAAGGTGCTGCATACAAAGCAGGTATCTATGGAAATGCTTTTTATGGAATTGTTGTCGGGCTTGTGGTTGCTGGAATTATGGCACTGGTTCTCTATATAATGAGCCTGATTTCAATAGGATTGTGATATTATGGTTGACAAAAGAGAACCCGCAGCAGGATGGCCTATCCTGAAAGGTGAATACGAGGTAGGAGATCCACAGAACTGTGTTGCAGTAATAACTCTTGGATCACATCTTGACGGCGCTCCCCAGCTAGAAGCAGGAGCTGCCATTACAGGTCCCTGTAAAACTGAAAACCTTGGTCTTGAAAAGGTAATAGCCCATATTATTTCAAACCCCAATATCAGGTTTTTGATAGTAACCGGTTCTGAAGTAAAAGGTCATATCACCGGAAATGCATTCCTGATGCTACACAAAAACGGTGTCAGTGAAAACCGTATTGTGGGCGCAATCGGTGCAATCCCTTATGTGGAAAACCTGACTGATGAAGCCATAAAGCGGTATCAGGAACAGGTAGAGTGCATTGATCTGATTGGCACCGAAGATATGGGTCAGATAACCGCTAAGATAAAAGAATGTGCTGCAAAAGATCCAGGTGCCTTTGATGCAGATCCTCTTGTCCTCGAGGTAGGCGAAGAAGGCGAGGAAGAAGCAGAAGTTGGCGGACTTAAGCCAATGGCATCCGAACTCGCAACTATAAGGAACAGGGTCCTTGATATTGAAAGGGAAATGATCAACATTGGAAACCTGAATAAGTTCCATGCAGGTGTCCATGCAGGTAAGATTGAAGGAGTGATGGTAGGTCTAGTGATTACACTTTCACTTCTGGGACTTTTATTGTTCGGGAGGTAAGTAATATGGCGGAAGAACAATACGGACAGGGCGTGCCAATGGTCATCGAGCCTTCAATGGGAGCTATAGATTCCAAGGTTGAAAGCATCCGCTACAGGGCACAGCTTATTGCAAGGAATCAGGTACTTGATTCCGGTGTCTCCGCAACAGGAGTAATCGGATTTGCAGCTGGATTTATCTTTGCCATATTAATGGTACTGGTACTCCCACTCCTTTTATGGGGGGTGATGTGATATGGATAGTGTACAGGAAAAAATCCCGGCAGTTGTAGTGGATCCAGATGATTTCAATGAGGTCCTCAAACGCCTGAACGAAATCGATGAAAAAATCGAGTTCGTGAACAGTGAAATAGCACAAAGAATCGGAAAGAAAGTGGGAAGAGACATTGGTATTCTCTACGGAGCCGTAGCAGGTATCATAATGTTCTTACTCTACATTTCAATATCACCAATACTCTTCTGAGAGGGAAATAATATGTTCAAATTTGATAAGAAACAGGAAGTTTTCGACATATGTGGGATCAAATTCGGCGGACAGCCTGGCCAGTACCCCACTGTGCTTGTCGGTTCCATGTTCTACAACAGGCACAACATTGTGACTGACGAAGACAAAGGAATATTCGACAAGGAAGCTGCAGAGAAACTCTGGGACAGCATGATCGAGATGAGGGATGTTACCGGAAATCCATGTGTCAATCAGATTGTGGGTGAAACACCGGAAGCCATCAAGAACTACATCGATTGGTTCATTGAGTATGATGACGAGACTCCTTTCCTCATTGACTCATCTGCCGGAGAAGTACGTGCAGCAGCAGCAGACTACGTTACAGAAATTGGTGTGGCAAAACGCGCCATTTATAACTCCATCAATGCAAGTATCGACGATGATGAGATCGAAGCAGTAAAGAGAAGTGACATTGATGCTTCCATTGTACTGGCTTTCAATGCAGTTGACCCAACCGTCAATGGTAAACTTGAGATTCTTGAAGTCGGTGGTGCGGGACACAGTATGGGTATGCTTGACATCGCCAAGGAATGCGGAATCACAAAACCACTTGTCGATGTCGCAGCAACTCCACTAGGTGCAGGAGCCGGTGCATCAATGAGGGCAGTTATTGCTATCAAAGGGCACCTTGGTCTTCCGGTAGGAGGTGGATATCACAACCTTGCTTCTGCATGGGACTGGATGAAAGATTACAAGAAACAGTTCGAGACAAAGGAACAGCGCAAAGCAGTCTACATGCCTGCAGACATTGGAACGAACCTTGTCCCACAGACACTTGGTTCAAACTTCCAGCTGTTTGGTCCTATCGAGAACACACCTCTTGTTTATCCTGCTACCGCAATGGTAGACATTATCCTCGGCGAGACAGCCAAAGAACTCGGCCTGGAAATCATGGACGAGAACCACCCTGTGAACAAGCTGGTATAATCCGGCTTCGTTCACTTTTTTCTTTCTTTTTTTGCTCTAACTAAAGACAATCTTCAGATTGATGATTGTGAGCCACAGGCTCAAAAAATCAGAACTTGAACATTTTTGTGCACCCTATAGAACTGAATCTAAAAGGATTCAGCGTAAATTAGGGATTGGTACGGATTTTCCAATACAATAGCAGAATCACCACAAAAAGCAACCATCCTGTTAATCCAGGCGTATCCTGTGTTGCTGGTTCTTGGACCGGGAGGTCATGCGGTTCAATAATTCCATACTCAAACATAACAGGTACATTTTCAATGCCAATTTCCTGCGCATGTCGATCAAAGATGTCATAAATTTCGTTTAGCCCAGATTCACTGACATTCGAACCTACTACGAGTCCAACTGAAATAGAGCCGCCATAATTGTATCCATATGAAGATACTGTGCCTTCAGACCTTATATACTCATCCATTTCTATTTCCGAAGCCTCTACAACAATCTTCAACTTGTCGAGGAAATCCCGTTTTTCAGCTTCGATATAAAAATCTGGTTTTTTCCCATAATTGGTGAGATGAAGCCTCCCATTTTCACTTTGATTTTCAATCGCTTCTATGGAGGACTTTGCAAGAGTTCGAACCTGTTCTGATTCATCGTTCAGGAGCATACCAAGTGGCACAATAGCCCTTTCATCACCAATATCACCAAGGGTTTGAATGGCACGAGACTTCACATCTGGATCATCACTCTCAAGTAATTCTATTAGCGGTCCTACGGCAGGTTCTCCGATTTCGCTCAAGGCATATCTTACGTCACGGTGCAAAACAAAACTCTCATTATCTGACAATACCTGAATAAGGGAGGGTACCGCTTTTTCACCATATTCTATTAAGAAAATTACTGCTAATCTCCGTTCATATTCAACATTGTCCTGATTTTTGGCATAAGCTACTAGCATATCAATACTTTCTTCCCCAATGTCCACAAGAGCAATTTCCGCCGCACCACGGACGTTCACATCGTTGTCCTCAATTAGATAAACAAGAGGCTCAATTGCCCTTTTATCCCCTATTTTACCAAGTGCAAGCGCAGAGTTTTCCCGGATATCCGGATTGTCATTTTCCAATGCCTGAATAAGTGATCCTACGGCAGGTTCCCCGATATCAACAAGACCCTTTACAGCATCAGACCTTACGGATATGTTTCCATCGGCTAATTTTTCTATTAGCTTTTCAATTGTGGCTTCATTTTCGGACGCGACAGGATTGGTATCAGCGTATGTAATAGTTGTGACTAATATTATAACCAAAATTGCTAAAAAGAAATTTTTTGTTAACATTATATCTACCTTGAATGCAGAGAATTTCTACAGAGCCATCATTTTCAAATCGACAGGAATGGGGCCTTGGACCAAAAAATCCAGAACATTATCGTTTTCAAGTGTCTTATAGAACTGAACCTAAAAAATTCAGAAAAGAAATCAAGGGCAAGTACGGACTTTCCCATATAACAACAGAATCACCATAATAGGCAGACACCCTGTAAATCCGGGAGTCTTCTGAGTTACTGGTTCTCCTTCGCCAGCTACAGGTTGCCCCTCACCAGCTACAACATCTCCGTACTCAAACATGACAGGTACATCTTCAACGCCAATCTCCTGTGCATGTCGATCAAAAATGTCGTAGATTTCGTTTAACTTGGATTCATTAGCACCCGAATCTGCTACAATTCCAACTGAAATATATCCGTAATAACTGTATCCATAACCATATACAGGACCTTTAGGCCGGATGTATTTGTCCATTTCTGTTTCTGAAGCAGTTACAATAATATCCAGTTTGTCGAGAAAATCCCACCTTTCATCTTCGATATAGAAATCTGGTGTTTTCCCATAACTTACAAGAGACAAATTTTCATCTTTACTTTGATTTTCAATCGCCTCTATAGCGGACTTTGCAAGATCTCTGACCTGTTCTGATTCATCGTTCAGGACTTTGCCAAGCGGTTCAATTGCCCTATCATCACCAATATCACCAAGGGTTTGAATGGCACGGGATTTTACATCGGGATCAGCGCTATCAAGTAACCCAATCAAAGGTTCTACGGCAGGATCTCCGATCTTGTTCAGGGCAGATCTTACGTCAGGATGTAGCAAAAAGTACTCATCATCAGACAGTAACTGAATAAGTGAGGGTACTGCCTTTTCACCATATTCTCCCAAGACAATTACTGCTATTGTTCTGGAATATACAGCATTGTCCTGATTTTTGGCATAGGATACTAACAGATCTATGCTTTCTTCCCCGATGTTCCCAAGAGCAATTTCCGCCGCATGACGCACTTCTCGATTATCATCATCTAATAGATCAAGAAGAGGTTCAATCGCCCTTTCATCTCCGATTTTACCAAGTGCAATTGCAGAGTTTTTCCGGATATCCGGATTGTCGTTTTCCAATGCCTGAATAAGAGGGGCTACGGCAGGTTCCCCAATATCAACAAGACTTCGTACAACTTCTGACTTTACGGACACATTTTCATTAGCCAGGTTCTCTATTAGCACTTCAACTGCAGTCTCATTTTCAGAAGCATCCGGATTGGTATCGGCGTCTGTTAATGGTGTGATTAACATTAGAGTTATGGTTGCTAAAACTAATATTTTTGTTAGCATGATTACCTACCTTGATTAAAATATTTGTAAAACAAAAAGTAAAAAGTGTTATGCTTCAGATAATACTTCAATATGTAAGGGGAACAACACCTAAATCTTCAGTAATCCCACTTATTGGCGAGAACAGTGAGTAGGAAGTTCCGATCTTCCCGCTTTGTATTCCGTATATGCAGACTGTGGAAGTACCAGTTATCTTAAACACGGGTGCTCCGCTATCTCCACTGTCAGAGCTATACTCGGCTTTACATTGGTCATATAATATGTCATAACCAGGGTATGTTGTCATATAATGAATATCTGTTACTCGACCACTTGAAGTTAGTCCTGAAGTTATTCCTGAAATTCTAACATAATCCCCAACCTCTGGATCATCAAAAGATGTTACGTCCATCAATTGATTAGTATCATCATAATAAATTTTGTTATCAACGCTTCTATAATCATCCTCTATGAATGCCGCATCTGCATATTCAAATTCGAGTCTATCTACAGTACCTACTCTTTTTGTGGTACTAACATAAGGTTGGTAAAACATACTTCCAATACCACCAGCATTAATTGCACTGTGACCTGCAACCAAAAAGCCCTCTTCACTTGGATTATCTTCATCTCTTACTGCAAAACCAAGAGTTGAACTAAATCCACCACTTCTCACAACTCTAATTCCACCAATAAGTGGATTCCACGTACTAGTTCGTGACGTAACTTCAATTTGTGGTGAGTATTGGAATACAACGGGAACTTCCTCGATTCCATCTTTTTTGGCTTGTTTGTTGTATATTTCGTAAATTTCATTCATCGTTGATTCATCAATTTCAGATCCTTCCAATATATCAACAACCAAATACCCTTGATAATTATAACCACATGAGACCAAGGGACCTTCTGGTTGCATATATTGAAGCATTTCTTCGTTCACTTTCCTCCCACTGCTGTCCAGCTTATCAAGCCACTCTCGCTTTTCCTTTTCCTCTTTTATTTCAGGTATTTTCCCTTTTGTCTTGAGAACTTTGTCATCCTTTTCTAGTTTTTCATGGATATTTAGACCATAATCTGGCAATTTCTTTTCTTCGTTATCATCATTTGGAGCAGCTGAGCCCGATAATGACATTCCAACCAAAAACACACTTATTAGCAAAATGTGCAGTATTGATTTTGTACTTCTTCTCATACTTTGCCTCATTCAATTTACCCCAGAAGCAAAGCTATGTTTATATAGTGTAAATGGCAAACTTAGCCTTGCCTCAAGGCACGGGGTTCAACAATCGTTGTTAGGTCAAGTTGAACCCCCAAACATATTTTCGATGTAGAGTAAATCCTATGGAGTATAACTTATAAATATTTTGTGACCATATCGTCCAACTGAAAAGAGAAAGTGCCTTTTTTTCACTAAAGCTTAGTCGGATTTATTTACACCGAGCTTTGCGCACATATCATCTATGGGACATACACCGCATTTCGGGGAGATCGGCCTGCAGATTTCTTTCCCGAAGCTTACAAACAACTCGTTCACATCCCTCCACATATCTTCAGGAAGCACTTCCTTGAGCGATTCCTCAGTTTGTTCAGGATTGGAAGTCTTAACGATCCCGAGCCTGTTGGATATGCGGTGCACGTGCGTATCCACTGCAACAACATCTCTGGAAAAAGCGTAAGCCAGAACACAATTCGCCGTCTTTCGTCCCACTCCCGGAAGATCAAGAAGCAGATCCATATCCTCAGGCACTTCTCCGTCATACTTTTCCAGCAGGATGGAAGCTATCTGAATTACCCTCGGTGCTTTCATCCTGTAAAAACCGACATCCCTGATGAGATGTTCAATATCTTCCACATCTGCGGTGGCGAAGTCTTGCGGCGTGTCATAGCGCTTGAAAAGTCGCTTGGTCGCTACCTGTGTAACCTCATCACGGGTACGCTGCGAAAGCACTGTGGAAATCAGGACATAGAACGGATCATGCCTGTCCAGAAAGAACTGTAGAGTGTAGTTTTCCTTGAGTCTTTCAAAAATAAGAGGTGCTTCCATACAGAAGAATACTCGCTGCTGACACAAATATCATGTGCAACCATTATAGTGTGAGAAAACTGCAGCAAATGAGTGAGAAGTACTTACGCACAATGGTTTTGCGTTTTGTCTCTTTCCTGCACCCATTCAACCAGCGGCACCAGAGCGGTTTTTAGTTCGTCCCCATCATCTGTCAATGAATATTCAACTCTTGGTGGCGTTTCCGGATACACCTGCCTTTCGACTAAACCCTCTTTTTCCAGCATTTTCAAAGTATCAGAAAGTGATTTTGGACTTATTGCACCTATTTCCTTTTGTATATCACGATACCTGATTGAACTTTCTTTTTTCAAATGACTTACTATGCAGATGGCCCACTTCTTGCTAACTACATCTATGATTCCACGAATTGGACACAAACAATTAGCCACATTTTCGCAATTACTTTCTTCACACATAGTTTATCACCGGCCGGATATCTCCTACATTACCATAAACTTTATAGTATTAATACTTTCCATATAATAGTAAGTATTGGAAGCATACAAGATATTGTATGTGTATCGGATGTGAAAATATGTGTTGCAAACCGACCAATACAAATAAAGAAGTCTGCCAGCCCAATATGTGCAATTGTTGCATTGGGAAGAGACAGTTCTTAACCAGAGAAGAAGAAATCGAAATGCTTGAAAAATACAAAAGTGAATTAGAAAAAGAGATCCTCGGCGTGGATCAAAAGCTTCATGAGATAAAGGGATAATTCAAATCCCTTTTCTTTTTTTGACTTCTAGCCATTTGCTCTGCAATTAGCCTTCATGCACCAGCTTTTCTTCAAGGCTGCTGCAATCAGTTACGTTGAATTGCAGACCCGCATCCTCCGGTGAATAGCCAAAAGCAAGAGCAAGCAGTTGTGTGAAATGCAACACAGGGATTGCATAATCTTCACCGCCTTGTGTTTTGATCTCCTTCTGACCATCATCAAACTGCAAATGGCAGAACGGACAGGCATTTATGATACAATCTACATCTGCTTCCTTTATTCGGGAAAGTTTGTGATTGGTAATAGAAAGAGCACTATCAGATAACCCTGACCGAACACCACCCCCTGCCCCACAACATTCCATCTTATCCGGATAATCAACACTTTTGCAACCTGTAGCTTCAACAATCGAATCAAAGAAAGTTGGTCTTTCTATGCTCTCAAATTCCCGATCCCTAGATGGTTTGAGAAGATGGCAGCCATAATGCACGGCAACCCTCAATCCCAGCGGTTTTGTTACATTGAGCTTGATTGTGTCTGCTCCTATTTCCCTGAACAGGAATTCGGTTATGTGACGGACATCTACACTACCCTTATACTCCTTCCCGATTTTTGAAAGATGCTCGTTTGTCATTTCCCTGAGCTTTGAACTTTCCTTGAGCTTGTTGTTGGCCTCTGCCAGTGAGCCATAACATCCGTTGCAGAGAGTCAATACATCTCTTTCCATTTCCTCGGAGAGCAAGATATTGCGGGAGGCTATTGCAAGCCAGGAAGGTTCGTCAAACGAACGGAATACTCCCGGCGCGGGGCAGCAGGAGGCACCTACAAGGTCCTTGCAGTCAATGTCAAGTTTTTCAAAGCATAGTTGAGTAGCCTTTTCAATCCCAGGATATCGGTTGGGGATCAGACATCCCAGAAACAGTGAAACCTTATCGGACATCTTTTTAGTCCTCCACAATTTCCTCAAAATCACAGCTTTTAAGCAGCTTTTTAACTTCCATCAGCGCATCCGGCACGCTGTGTACTGTTGGAGGCAGTTCGGATAGTCCCAGTTGTTTGCGTCTTTCTGTATTTTCCTCATTAATCGGAACAGCATGCCCGGTTTCAAGAAGCAGGCTGGCTACCTTTCGGTGGGAATCCAGAATAATTCCCTGATGGACAGCAATCTCGCGAATTCTGAGCACTGCATCAACAATCCTGACCGAGCGGGGGCAGCGCTCCTGACAGTTGTAGCAGGTAGTGCACATCCACAGGGATTCATCCTCCATGACAGCTGGATCATGTGATGCCCTGCGTACAAGTCTCCTTATATTCAGCACAGTGTGTCTCCCAGAAGGACAACTACCGCTGCAAATACCACATTGCATGCATTTCAGGATGTCGAAATTCTCAATCGCAGATTCAAGAGAAGCTGTACCTTTCAGCATCTATTCACCCTCGTACTTTTAGGGGTTTATGAGTTATAAAATATGGTTTTTTTTTCGGATTTTAATACTGGAAGCGAGTTTTTATTTGAAATTGTGGAATTCTCAAGATTGCACAAATCAGGAACTCCATTAAATCTCTAATCTTTACTCTGTTCAATCACTGCGTAAGTTATGAAATTGACAGTAGCTTCAAAATGATTCGTATCTTAAGTAAAGGCTATATGCTTTTCTTCTCCTCTTTGTTTTGGGTGATAATGACATGAAGATTAATAGGTATGCAACTCTGGGTATTATTTTGATGGTTTTCACAGTTGCATTGGCGGCAGTGATGCTATCTGGATGCATGGAACCTTCCTCGCCGATAGACAATGTTTCCAATGGAGATAACGATGCAGAGGAGGTTGCTTTCTACAGTGAAGATGACAGTGGTTCTACAATATACGCTGAAGTAGGGGATACTTTTGAAATCCGCCTTGAAGAGAATCCTTCCACGGGTTACCAGTGGAATCTAACTGTTTCGGAAGGTCTTGGGATAATTGAAGATGAGTTTATTCAATCTCCTAAAGAGGAGGAACTTGTGGGTTCAGGTGGATTTCATGTCTGGGTAATTAGGGTAAATGAAGCAAGTGAGCAAACTATCGATGCAATTTACATGAGACCATGGGAGAATGTAACAGGTGAAGAGGATACTTTTTTCATGACGATTTCAGTGGCGGCAGAAAATGGAGATATGCAGGAAGGTGATTATGTATATGGCACAGCAGTTGTTGAGAACGTACAGGTCATGATCCTTGAATCCTTCCCTGTGCAGGTTCATCTCTCGGTCTCAGGCTACCTTCCTGACGGATGCACGGAGATTGATGAGGATGGTATCAAAGAGCTACGCGATGGCTTCAATTACACCGTCAATATTCCAACAAAACGCCCGGCAGATGCTATTTGCACACAGGCAATCGTCCCCTACAACATCAACGTACCCCTCGATGTGTACGGGATTGAAAAAGGCAGTTATACAGTGAACGTGAATGGATTCCGGACAACATTCGAGTTGCAGGTGGACAACGTGATTGAATAAGGATGGATGTTTTGGAGGAGATGCCGATCGTGGGGTGAACTAGTTTGACAACGTTCGCCCCTTGATGTATAATCCCAACTTTGACATCAAAAGTAATAAAAGTGTTCTTAATTCTGTTGTTGTATTCGACCAAAAATGCAAACAAAACTAAGAACATACGAGATAATTCCTAACAAGAATATATGCTTTCCTATCGGAACAATTCTGGCTGTAAACCGACTTTACGACATCCTTGATCTTTCCAATGTTTTTGGCAAGCACAAAAAGAATGATGTTGATATCAACAAGCTGCTGAAATCAAGTAAGAATTTGACAGTTCCCGTCGATTTTATGAAAAATCAGGATAAAAAGTACATTTACGCCAATTTTTATGCCATAAATATGCTGATTCTAAGGCAAACGTGGGATTTTCATGGCAATTAGTGTGAATTTTTTCAAACTATCAAGCGTTTTCCGACAAAAAACGAAGAATGTGGGTTGAATAGAAGACATTCTATTCATAATGTAGTGAAAGCTGTCAGACTTTAGGCTGTTTCTTGAGTATATGCGATGAAATAGTTGGGTTATTGAAAAATGGAATGTCCAGTCATAGGCCTTTATTTCAAGCGCCGGGGTTGGGATTCGAACCCAAGCACCCCGTTAGGGGAAACAGGTCTCGAGCCTGCCGCGTATAGACTCCGCGGCAAATTTTTAATTAGCCGTTGGATTAGTCCGCTCTGCCACCCCGGCACGTTTTGATTTGATGGGTTTATGGCTTAAATAAGTATCGTGTTCAAAAGTCGAAAAGGCTGCTCTGCTGCTTTTTCTGTCCCTTTTTTTCCTGTGGTTTGGAAATTGTATCCTAACCGGAAAGTTCCAGCCAGCCGTACTTCCCTCCGCCACCTGGATGAATGATAACTTTCTCCTCTCTGAATGCCCGGATACCGTCAATGATACGTTTGTCCACGAAATCAAGTTCTTCAAGGTCTGCATCCAGCATTGCAGCAGTCTCGCTGCCGAATCTGTCAACTAATTTATTCCATGCTGTGCTGACACCTTTGGTATTGATGCTGGAATGTCCCAGTGCCATCATAATAATCTCGGCCAGAGGCAAAGTATGGAGATATGGTGGTCTGTGATCCGGATGAGATGGCTCATCATAGTCTGCAAGCTCGTTCACCCTGTCGTATACCCCTTTCTTAACCTGCCCTCCGCAAACCCTGCATTTCCAGTCAATTTCCTCGCATTCCTCAAGGGTATAATGCCTGAAACATTTGATACATGCGGATTCATTGTACTTACCCTCCTGTGGGTAGAAGCCCACATTCAGCACACACTTGTATCCCTCTTTTCGGAGGATTGCCTTTTTGAGCCCCTCAAAACTAATATCCGGAACCTTGAATCTGTTAAACTCCCGTGCCAATTTGTTGGACCACGGGGAATGTGCATCCGAATTCGAGAGAAAGGTTAGGTCCTGCAACTCTGCGATCCTGTCCGCATAATCACTGTCCGCACTCAATCCAAGCTCAAGAAAAGCGATTTTGTCAGTCATATTTCCATAACAGCTTTCCAAACTATCATGGTAGGCGTACATACCAGTCCACGGCGTAAATGCATGACATGGTCCAAACAGTGCACCGACATCATGGGCAATCTCTGCAATTTCCTCACCGTCAAGCTGGACAGTGGGGCGGCCGTCAATCTTAAGATTGCCGTAGGGGCTAATGCGCTCCGCCAGCTCCTCAGCCTTTGAAATTGACGGTAAAATGAGCAAGTGATGGACTCTTTTTTTATCTTCGATTTCAGTTGTCAGAACAAACGATGTGCCATCTATTTCAACAGTTGTGTCATCAGAAGCATATTTCTGGATATCCGCAAGCCATTTAGGATGTATACAGTCCCCTGTTGCGACAAGGTCTATGCCTTTTCTGGCGGCTTCCCTTGCCATCACAGGCAGCTCCATCATGTTGGAGCAGGCCATTGAATACTTCGAATGAAGGTGTAGATCTGCGTTAATGATCATTGCGATTATCCGATATATCTCAGATCTTCGTCAGGGGTTTTATCAGGAAGCATTTGTTGCTGTTGTTGTTGCTTTTGCTCCATAAGATTTGCAACAATTTTTTCCATTTCCCGGGCACGTTTTTCAAGTTCGCTGACGTCAATTTCGACATCTAACAAATTGCTTAGCACTTTAATCAACGACTGTGCGCTCTTTGGATCAACCATGTAGCCGGATGTTAGTCCCATAAGGCAGGCTGCATCGATATTCCTAAATTTGCTTAAACCCAGCATAAGACCGGATGCCCCAACAATTCCGCCACCAGGTTCACATTCTTTAAAAGTTACGCCACATTCTTGAAGGGGTTCCACCAGTTCCACATTGTTGACAGCTCCCATCACCTCATCTTTATGTTCCAATTGGCCGGTGGGGAATCCGCCAAGGGTATAGATTCTGGAAACACCGTATTCTTCGGCAATATCAAGGTAGAGATCACAGAGCTCATATTGACCTTCGGTTGTTGCACTTTGTTGGTCTCCTGCCAGTAAAAGGAGATCAGTATCCCCCGCTTTGCACGTGTAAAATGAATTGCTTACAAGACGAATGGCACTGTTTTCGTCCACCAGTACCTGAGGGGGAAAGGAGGGAGAATAAATCTCTACAAGTTTTTCAGCTTTAAATGTTTCTATGATATGATCTACAACAAGTTTTCCCACGTGGCCGACACCGGGCAGTCCAACCAACAGAATAGGATTATCCAGTTCAACATCTTTCTTCAGCTGGATTACTTTTGTGCTCTGCATATCATTCCTTCCTTTTTGCTAATTCTGCGATATTTGCCGTATGGATCTTTTGGAGAAAACTTTGCAGGTCTTGGATCAGTTGTATCTGCACCGCAAACAGGGCATTTGTTCCGGAGGGAATATCTGCCGCAATCACGGCATTTCCTGATCGAATATCCCACCGGTAATCACGACCTTGCGGCTTCAATGTGACGGTGGAAAACACCTTTGCCACCCAATTGCTGAATCTTATCAATAGCTGTTTCCGCCGATTTTTTAAGAACTGCTTCAGCAACTTTGTAATCCGGAGCAATTACCTGGATACGGTATCTTGGTGCACCGGTGTAAGTAATATTTAACCGGACATCATCTCTGTCTACATTGTTTGCCTCTTCAAGAGCCATCCTGATAAGTTCAATGCCATTAGGTGCATTGTTTGTAAGATCGACATAACCGGCGATTTCAACGTATGGAAGTTTGATATTTTCCTGTGCAAGCTTCACGATGTTTGCAGCGACTTTCTTGCTGATCTTAACATCCTCAAATGCATTTTCGCCTTGGATTGCAGCTTCCTCAAATGCCGCATAATTGCTGCCAAATTCATCAAAAAGAGTATTCTCAAGTTTCTGCAGTTTTTTCTCATCGAGTTTAGATTCCTCTGCAACAAACTGCAGCCATTTGGTCGCCTTCTGTTCGTTTTTCCAATCCTGGATTTTAGCCCTTTTTTGGTGCTCATTCACATCTTTGAGGGAAAGGTCAATATGGCGTCTGGTAGTGTCTACGTTAAGGACCTTACAAACAATTTTCTGTCCTTCCTTTACGTAATCCCTAACGTATTTGACCCACCCTGCCCTTATTTCGGAGATGTGGATGAATCCCTCTTTGCCATTATATTCCTCAAGGGTTGTATAGGCCCCAAAGTCGGTAACGTTCTTGACTTCACAAACGACAAATTCACCAACTTCCGGCCATTTATTGTTATCCATCTGGAATCACTTTACTCGAGTACTTCAAGTATATGGGTTGTAATAGTGGATTTGCCACCAGTGGGTTCAGCAAGGGTTCTTCCGCAAACGACGCATTTAACCTTTCTGCTTGCGCTTCCGAAGATAACCTGTTCATTGGAACAATCATTGCATTTTACTCTGAGGAATCTGCTTTTTGGGGTTTCCATTATGATTTCACTCCTTAAAATCGAATTTCTTTGCTCTAAAACATGGTCTCTGGTGTGCTTTGTTGCACACGGTGCAACGGTATCTGAGTGCAATCCTCTTTGTGGGTTTATCACCACTAGGTACCTTAGAGAACTTTCCGCTGTTTCCAATACCAGTCTGTCTCTTCTTCTGCCTTCTAATGCGCGTCATCATTGACTCTCTGCCCTTCTTTACTTTCTCTGCGACATGCTCTGTGTGTTTATTACAGTACGGGCAATGTGTCCTGAATCTCTTTGGAATCTTCATAATCTCACATCTTTTAACTTGATTCGCCTTCCTTCAACAGGAATGGCTACGCCGCGTTTTACCAGTCCTTTTGCATTAAGGGCAGGCAATACTACGATGTCCTCCGCGGCAAGGGTGTAATTGTGATCATCTGCTGCTTTGAACGTAGGCAGGTCCTTTAGTATTCGGACAAGACAGTACTCTTCATTTATATCCTTTTTGCTTATCTGATTGCTTTCTTCTGGTTGCATGGTTGCTTCTTCAAAGTTATCCTGCTCCCGGATTACGTTACCATCAGATTCTTTTTTTTCCCCTTCGTTTTCATTAAGTGAAGGACTTGGTTTTGAAGTATTTGGTTTGAATATAGGATCAATTAATTCTTCTCTTGCGGTTTGTATTGCTGAAAGAATTGCTTTATATACCTTCTTCTCCGAAGGAAGCAATTTACTCATATCCTCACTGGAAGAAACCTCCAAAAACGCATTGGATGTGGCTCGAGAAGTTATTTTCCTGATCCTTCGGATGAAAATGGTTTCCACATCATTAAGGGCAGCTTGTAATTCATCTTCAAGGATCTTGGATTCCACTGATCTGGGGTTATTGATCTTTCTGATCTCTTCCTCAAGCTCATGAATGTAATCATTAACACGATTATAAAAATCGGGTGGTAAGGAGTTCAGGGATGGACTATTCTCCTGCCTGGAATATCCTTTGAACTCATTTCGATCCATATTCTGCAGCTCCTCTGCACATGAGGTAAATTGCGGCATATTCGGGGACCTGCTGCACTCCTTCCTCAACCTGCAGTTCCTCGCCTTTCATTTGTATCTCGTATGGTTTCATAACTTTTATTGTTACCGGTTTTCCTGAAAATACAACTGCATCTGAGAGGGGTTCGAAATTCTCAATTTCGTCAAGTCTCAGTGTTACGACACGCATCCCTGATCCACCGTGAAGGGAGCCGGGCAGGCGTATGAGTCTTTTGATGTCCGCAGTAACGGGTTCATCCACCTGTGCTGGATTAAGGAGATGTATATGATTTTCCTCTATTGCCATATTAATTAATTTGAGCAGCAGATCCTGTGAAATATTTGATCCGAAATCAAGCATGCCGGTTTTTCTAAAAGCATCCAGCCTTTCAGGATCAACAGCTATCCTTTCAAGTTGTGAAATAGCTTTTTTCCCAAAACCATCAATCTTTTTGAGTTCTCGGAATCTCTTTTTCTTGTCCTTTTCCATCTCTTCTCTAAGATAGCAGGCAATATATTCCGTAATTCTCCGGCTCCAGCCTGTATCAGGGTTTTTCAGGACATATCGACTGGATAACTCTGTTTTTTCCTTGAAACTCTTGGTGCCGGTTCCGGAATCTCCTTCAAGGAACTTTCTTTTATAAAAAAATTCGGCACGTATCCCCTTTCCCCCCACATAGTCAACAATTTCCCTTCTTTGAGGGCTTTCCAGTTGCCGGACCTTAGGATCTTCAATATGGAAGTGATATCCTCTGCCACCGGAAAAAACCGCAGTAATGCTGTCTTCCGGGAATCCGAAGTCATCCATAAGGAAATCCAGCAGTTTTAAAGCCTCGTTTTTCACCATATCAAGCATATCGGCATACGATTGAGGTGAGTTGGGAAGGTGATCTGCATCCAAGTCAAAAATAAGATCAGCTCCCAGCCAGTTTTTCTCTTTCATTGACGGGGCACCAGGATACTGATAATATGCAACAGAATGATACACATGAGCAGGCTGCATTGACACAAGGTAATCACGAATCTCTCCTGGAGCTTCAAACGCTTTGTGCCTGTACATAATGGTTTGGGGCATCTGATCAAACGAGATAAAACCCCATTCGCGGGAAGGAAGTTCTGAAGGCAGATCTAAATTTGCCATTCTATAGTATTCCTTGAATTTGCTTTTAAGGTATCTTTTTGTCCGGATGTCCATAAATAATAATCCTACCCAGCCTTTGTTGGAGACTCTGACTTTATTCATCTTAGCCTTATATAAGCTATTGGACAAACCTTTTTAGCATCTATTCCTTTATTAGTATCGGCCATGAAAGAAGAAATGACAAGTGTGGATGTTGCCGCATTGATAAATGAATTCAACACTCCTTCTATGACACTGGTAGATGCAAAAATCGGTAAAATTTACCAGCCGGCAGAGGAAGAATTACGCATTAATCTGAACCTGTTTACGAGAGGTCGCGTAAATCTTGTAATTGAATTGGGCAAACGTTTTCATCTGAGCAACTACATTCGACCCAGCCCGAAGATTCCTCAGGCATTCCCAATGCTTTTGAGAAAGCACATTATGGGAGGCAGAATCCTTTCCATTAACCAATATGATTTCGACAGGATTGTGGAGATACATATTATAAGAGGAGGTGAAACTACTGTCCTAGTTGTCGAGCTTTTTGGGCAGGGGAATATTGTTTTACTTGATAAGAATCGTCGCATCATCCTGCCGATGAAACCGGTTACTTTTAAGGGCAGGCGTATCAGGCGTGGCGAAATCTACCAGTATCCTGAGGCACAGTTAAGTCCGCTGGACATTGACAGTGAGCAATTATCCCAGATCTTCCATTCCTCAAATGCCGATGTTGTGCGTACGATTGCCAGTAGGTTTAATCTGGGAGGGGTATACGCCGAAGAAGTGTGCCTGCGCAGTGGTATAGATAAGACCCTAGATGCGGCTTCACTTGAAGAAAAGGAAATTAATGCTCTGATAGAAGGCTTGAAAGAAGTATTTAAACCACTTATAGAAGGTAAATTAAAGCCCTGCATAGTTCGAGAGGAACAAAATGGCAAACAAGTGGATGTCAATGTCATCCCCTTTGAACTGAAGCAGTATTCAGGTTATCAAATACAGTACTACGAATCATTTAACAAGGCTCTGGATGAGTTTTTTGGAAAGCGTTCAGCAGCTACTTTTGAGGAACAAAAGGAATCAGTCAAAAAAGAAAAAGTCGATGTTCTTGCCCGGCGTCTCCAGCAGCAGGAAGATGCAATTAATAAGTTTGGCAGGGAAATCGAGAAATATACTCAAACCGCTGAACGTATTTATGAATACTATCAGGACATCGAAGGATTGCTAGGTGTTCTGTCTTCAGCACGTGAAAAAGGTTATTCATGGCAGGAAATCTGTAAGATAATTGATGGTGCAAAAGAAAAATCTGAGGCGGCAAGATCAGTTGTTAATATCGATTCCTCCAAAGGAATCGTCACCATGAATCTCAATGGTGTAAAGGCGAATATCGATGTGCGAAAGACGGTTCCCCAGAATGCTCTTGTCTACTATGAAAAGGTCAAAAAGCTTGAAAAGAAGCGAAAAGGAGCCCTTGCCGCAATTGAGCAAACACGCCAGCAGATGAAAAAGAGAAAGAGCAAGAAAAAGGCTGCCACAAGGAAAGCCTTTGTCAAGAAACACTGGTATGATCGCTTCAGGTGGTTTGTTTCATCGGATGGTTTTTTTGTGGTTGCAGGACGTGACGCTGCCACGAATGAGGAAATCGTCAAAAAGTACATGGAAAAAAGGGATGTAGTTTTCCATACTCAGGCACCGGGAGCGCCCATGACTATCATAAAAACCCAAGGGATGAAAGTTCCCCAGTCTACCCTTGATGAGGTTGCCCAATTCGTAGTCTCCAACTCCAGTATCTGGAAGGCAGGACAGTTTGCAGGGGATTGTTATTGGATATTACCCGAGCAGGTTACCAAAACTCCAGAGTCGGGAGAATATCTCAGGAAGGGTTCATTTGTAATACGGGGAGAACGTAACTATATGCGGGATGTACCCGTAAGTGCTGCAGTAGGTCTTGAGCTTGGGAAGGAAACCCGTGTAATCGGTGGTCCGCTTTCAGCCGTGGAATCCAGAGCTGAACACGTAATTGAACTTGTTCCCGGTAAATTTAACCAGAATGACATTGCCAAAAAGATCTACAGGATATATGTGGAAAAGCTGGGGGATGTACATTTTGTGAAACAGATCGCATCTCCTGATAAAATCGCCATGATGCTTCCCCCAGGCGGTTCTGAATTGAAGAGATTAAGCGGAGTAAACTGAGGTATGTAAATGCGAGTTCTGAAAAAGAATCTTAAGGGAAATGAAGGAGAGATTACCCTTGTACCGCAAACGCTGGATGATCTATGGCATCTCAAATATATTATTGAGCCAGGGGATCTCGTATTTGCCCTTACCAAAAGGAAAGTTGATTCCGCAACTGACAAGCTACGACCCGAAAAGTCGGAGAAAAAAACAGTTCGCCTTGGTATTCTGGTTGAATCTCTTGAATTCCACAAATTTTCAAACCGTCTGAGATTGCATGGTCCTATAGAACATGGTATGGATGAGGGCTCCTATCACACCCTGAACATAGAGCAAGGGAATGACATTTCAATTGTCAAAGTATGGAAAGGAGATCAGCTTGAGAGAATAGAGGAAGCTGAAGCGGCAGCTAAGCGACCAAAAGTGATAATTGTCGCAGTGGAAGAGGGTGATGCAGATATTGGTTTTGTACGACATTATGGTATTGAATTATATGCCCATGTTCGCCAGTCTTCCGGTAAAGGTGAAGGATCTTTAAGGGAAGATTTCTTTGAAACACTTCTGGAAAAATTAAAATATCCCCTTACGGGAGAAGAGTCCATTGTGCTTGCAGGTCCCGGATTTACAAAAGAAGATTTCCTCAACTATGTAAAAACCAGAGAGCCTGAACTGGCTTCAAGAATTCTAATCGAAGACACTTCATCCATCGGAATGTCTGGTTTCCAGGAAGTACTGCGAAGAGGTGCGGTTGACAGGTTAGTGGAGCAATCTCGCCTTTCGAGGGAAGCTGCCCTGATGGACGAGCTTTTGAAGGAAATATCGATCGATGGTAAAGCTGCATACGGGATGGAAGAAGTTTGCAAGGCACAGGATTACGGTGCAATCGAGACACTTCTTGTTGCTGATGAATATCTGCGGCAGGAACGGGAAGAGGGTAGCATAGATTCGTTCATCCGGAATGTGGAATATTCCAAAGGAAAACTTGTGGTGTTAAGCACAGAATTTGAACCTGGACAAAAACTTGCTGCCCTTGGAGGTATTGCAGCAATCCTCAGGTTCAGGATTTAATTATTTTTTAGAGGTCTGTCACTGGCTTCAATAGATAGTCGTTCCTTACCATCCATAAATAATCGGACTGTACCGCCGGATTCTGATACGGTTAAAGCAACTGCCACAGTGTCACGTGTCATCGCCGCTGCGGACACATGTCGTCCTCCGAATCCCTTGTTTATATCAAGATCTTTTGCGTCAACATCCAGATAACGTCCCGCATTCTGGATTATCCCCTCAGCCGAAACAACAAATACGCCATCCAGAAGTGCAAATTCCTTTATGGATTCCCAGTTCTTTTTATCAAGTATATTTCGTTCTTCATCCGGATGCCCGGAATAGGGGTTCAGAATCATCTGGTGTGAACGCTGCATGACTTCTTCGTGATCTCCAATCAGGAATGCCGTTCCAACATGCCTTCCCTCACGGCCAGCAGCAGATATCTCAAGACATAACCGCAATGCAGCACGCATAACTTCCGGAGGAATACGTTTCTCACACTCCTGAATTGCATTAAGAAAAATGCTTTTTGAGAAATCATGAAAAATTACAGCTACGGATTCGCTTGATATGGAGATTCCAAGGACAATTCCTTTTTTCATTTCCCCTATAATGTGCTCGATAGATGCTGCCTTCTCGATATCAGAGATGTGATATGCTGTTTCCCTTCTGAGATTATCTTTCATAGAAGAAAGATTGCCACTATCAGGAGGAATGAAACTTTCTACAAAAGTGTTTGGATTTCCCGGAAGCTGGTACACAGGAATAGTTGTCTCAATGGGAAATGTGATATTTCCTGAAATCAGGATTGCTGCTGCATTGTTTTTCTCTGCCAGCCTCAAGGCACTTTCTATTAGTACTTCAATGGATTCCATTCCATCCCCGACAGTTTTTTTATAAATATGCTTTGTATGTTTATTAAACATACTGCTATATTAAAGAAGGGACGTCTTTTAGATATTGTTTCTGTTCCTTTTGGAAACAAGGAAGTGATTATTTTGATAAGAACTTTTGTAGCCGTTGATATTCCGGAAAAACTCAAGAAAGGATTTGAAGATATTCTCTCTGATTTGAATGCCATAAAAGGGATCAAGGTAGTTCATCCGTCTAATATTCATGTAACGCTTAAGTTTCTAGGAGATGTGAAAACTTCCCGGATACCTGATGTCATAGAGAGGCTTGATGAAGTGAAGGCTTCTCCTTTTATGTGCAGAATTGAAATGGTGGGTGTTTTCCCATCTTCTTCAAGACCGCGGATTATTTGGTTGGGATTAGGGGGTCAATTTGATAATCTTCATTTGCAGGTTGAGCATGCTCTTGATGGAATGGGCTTTAAAAAAGACAAACATGAGTATATTTCACATGCAACCATTGGTAGGGTAAAATTCCTCAAGGGCGAGCAAAAGGAAAAGCTGAAAAATTTCCTGCAGGAATATGGGGACAAATATTTCGGTGAATTTGAAGTAACCAGCTTTAAGCTCAAAAAAAGTACTTTAACCCCAGAGGGGCCGATTTATGAGACTCTCCACGAGTTTTCACTTCAATAATCAACTGTTTCATAGGCTTCAAAACCTTCTGTTCTGACAATTCTTTTGTCAGGGGTTATTATCAGGCATTCAACCCCTTCAAGACTTTCCACCAGTTTCAGTCCATCTTCTTCACCCAAAACAAATACGGATGTAGCCAGAGCATCTGCCTCTAAGGCTGAATCTGCGATTATAGTTGAACTGATGAGGTTTGAAACCGGATAACCTGTGCGTGGATCTGCAATATGTGAAACTCTGGCGGAATCATTGAAGTATCGCTCATAGTTTCCGCTGGTTGTAACAGCTTTGCCAGAAAGTGTCATTACGGTAACAGGATCGACCTTTTTCTCCGGATCCTGCAATCCGATAATCCATGGTTTGCCATCCGGTTTTGTTCCGAAGTAAAATCCATCCCCTCCAGCGTTGACAAAGCCATTTTCAACCCCATGGGATATCAGAACTCTTGCAGCTTCATCAACTGCATAACCTTTTGCTATTCCCCCAAGGGTAATTTCCATGCCCTCATTGATTGAAACAGAAGTTCCGTTGATTATTATTGCAGAGGAATTCACAAGACGGAGGGCGTCATTAATTTCGTCTTGTGTAGGGGGTTGATTTGGTTTTCCATCTCCATATTTACTTGCCCAGAGATCAAGTACAGGTTTAATTGTGACATCAAAAGCTCCAGAGGTTATCTCGCTGTAGTATATTGACTTTTCTAAAACATAGACAAGTGAAGGGTCAGTATTGTCAACATTTTTTTCTTTGTTGAGGATGGATAACTGGCTTTGGTCATTGTAAGTGCTCATCAAGCTTTCAATTTCTTCAATCCTTTCAAACGCCTTGTCAATAGATTCATACATTTGGTCTTCATTCGATCCGACAGCAGCAATTGTGACAGTGGTTCCCATTGCTTCCCTTGTCTGGCTGTAGATTTCGATTTTAGCAGGAATCTCGTTTTCAGAACCTAATTCCACAAAAGCAATTGATGCGATTATCAGGATCATGAATGCGATTACAATCTTTGCGTCCATGTCCACTGGTGGGTTTTCATAAATATTAAATTTTGGGGGAAAGTGGGAATTACCTGGAAATACATGCATATTATGGCGAAACTTTTTAAAATCCATTGCAAATTTGGGACTCAAAATTAACATTCATGACATTTCTACACATTTCGAAGCCCATTTTATGGACAATTCGAAAGCTATAAATACAGTAAATAAGTCAAGATTTGCAATCAGTAACAACTATGGAACAACATTGTTATCTCCGCTGGCTATCAGGATTTGGACATAATTACTTAATCCTGCCAGTAGTGATGCTAATATTCAATACTTTACGTCTCGGGAATTTATGAATTTAAAGATGTGTGATTTTTATGGCGGAGCTTAGAGGTATTCTTGTTGCGATCGCATTGATTGTTTTTGCGTTTGCAGGCATCAACATATATCTTGGCTACAGTGGTAATGAAGCACTTGCCCACCATTATATGACAGAAGGTAAGTGGTCTGATTCAAGCTGTGGAGGGTGTCATGTTGGCGTTCCTTTTGCGGACTATGATGAAGTATCAGAGTCCACGCATGTCCAAAGAGTCCCTGAATGGGAACCTTTAACCAATTTCCAGGTAGAATCAGAAGGTGAGGATGCCTGGGTGCAGAAATTCGGTCGTTATCATCCGGGTGGTGGAATCCTCGATGAATACGGTGTCGGAATTGACTGTATGATATGTCATGAGCAGTATGGTCTATATGATGCCGAAGCTAGGGCTCTGGAATTGGAGAATGGCAATTATGAAAATGCTAATGATGCAGCAATGGAAGATGCTCGGGTTATTGTGCAGCAGGATCCCATACGAATCAGCACTTATGCTCTAGATGTTTTAACTCCTGCTCCGGTTTTGCTGATATTACATGATACTGTAAATGGAGCACCTCAGAAATCTTCCTGTATCAACAATTGTCACATTAAAGATGCACAGGTTATGCCGGTGTTGTGGGGTGCTGAAGATTATGAAGAATTTGATGTACATGCGGAAGTAACCTGTGTGGAATGCCATGAAACACATGAACATAATATCGCTGGAGCACAAGCTCCCATATTGGAAACTGAACATAGCGAAGGATCTTCTGTTCACGAAGATGTTATCTCAGTGAAAAGCTGTACTGATGAATCGTGTCATGCGGGAATCACCCACGGTGCAACTGCAGATTTCCATCTTGAATTCCTTGATTGTACTGCCTGCCATATTCCACGCCTCCCCGGAGGAGATATCCCCGCCGGAACTCCAATTGCATCTTTTAATTGGTCAAACGGTGAACGTGTGGACACATATCATATGACAGATTTCTCTCCCACACTTGCATGGACCACTGGTGTTTCGGAAGGTCTTAATGTGGCAGGAGAAAGGACTGAAAATTCAGTACTTGCTCCTTTCAATGTGATTAACGGTGCCTGGTGGGACGAAGGACTTGATGAGGAGATAGTTGCATTTCCAGATACAAGTGCCCTGAAAGGAAACCCAATTCCAAATGATGATGTATTGGCTGCGGATACTAACGCAGACGGTGAAGTTACTGTTGAAGAAATGCGTTCATATGATGGAAACGGCGATGGTACACCTGATTATCCCAATGCTATTTTAAGGCAAGTTGATCTGTATTACAGGCTGGGACATGGTATTTCCGGATCAGAAATAGGTATGACAGATCCTCTTAAATGTGATGACTGTCACGGTGCATCAGCGACTCCGGTATTGCAGGATATCCACTTTGTGGAAAGGCCGGATTGTGAAACATGTCATGATATAAAACCTGTTATTGACTGGGCAATGCTCGGTTATGACAGGGACCCTGCAGAAACTGATCCGCCCACAGATTTCTCAGCACAGGTGATAAAAGTAACAATACCAGGCGAAAAACCGCCGGAAGTAGAGAGGGAACCGGCTTTCTAAGGAGTTGATGCGGTTTGGCAGAAATATCAATTATGAAAAACATCCCTGAAAAAGTAATAATCCCACTCAAACAGCATAATGGGACTGTCTGTGAACCCCTTGTAAGCAAAGGAGACATCGTTAAAGTCGGGCAAAAAATAGGAGAATGCACTTCCGACATCTGTGCAGCGGTCCATTCCAGTATCTGCGGAGAAGTGATTTCAATTGAAGATTTCCCCACTCCATCTGGTACAAAAGTTATGAGTGTTATTCTAAAGCCAACTGAGGTTGCGGAATGTGTAGATTTCACTCCAAGGGATGCTACAAAAGAGGAAGAACTTATTTCAATCATCAAAGATGCAGGAATTGTGGAGAACTATGGAACCCCAACACACTTGGTTTTAAGGCCTGGCGATGGTTTTAATATTGACATTGTTTTGATCAATGCTACTGCATCAGAGTGGATATGGGGAGATTACAAATCCCCCCGTGACTATGCGCTCCAGATACTTGAATCTCTGAAACTTCTGATGAAAGCTTCCAATGCATCCAATGGTGCGATTGTTCTGCGTAATGATAATAGTGAGTTCATCTCAGCCTTTGATGGATTAGTGTTTGATGGAAAAAGATTGAATGTCGCACCCCTCGTGGGAAAAAGACGTGCAAGCTACTACTTCAAGGACCAGCAATCAGACATTGTGATATTATCACAAGATCGTATTTATGGGCAGAACATTCTCAACCTCTTTACTTACAATGTAACTGGCAGGCATGTACCTTTCAATTGTAATCCAGCTTCAGTTGGAGTTGCAATATGCAGCGTACAATCTGCCAAAGCTTTCTATGATGTTGTCCACAACGGTAAACCCTACATAGAAACGGTTGTTTCAGTATCAGGGAAGGTAAATAATCCTCAGAAGATTCTTGTAAAAATAGGAACTCCTTTCAAGGATGTAATTGAGGCATGTGGCGGTTACAAAGGTGAGCCCGGCAAACTCATTGCTAATGGTGCGATAACCGGTGTGGCTCAGTATGTGGATGAAGTTCCTGTTACCAAGACTACGTTTTCGATCACAGTACAGGACAAAAGTGAGGTTCTCAGGGATGAGCCACTTCCCTGCGTGCACTGCGCAAGATGTGTAGATGTTTGCCCTGTGAATCTGATTCCTGCAAGGCTTGCGACACTTGCAGATCAGGGACGTTTTGATGAATGCAATCAAATGTATGTTAACAATTGCATTGAATGTGGCAGGTGTGCCGCCAGTTGTCCTTCAAAAATCCCGATTTTACAACTAATACGTTATGCAAAAGTTGCAATTAAAAAAGCATATGAAGATGTGCCACCAAAGGAATCATCCAATCTTAAGCTAGGATGCTCTTGTGGGAGTGTGTGATTATGACATTTACAATTTCAGCCCCTCCTCATAGGAAACAGGATATAACTTTGAGGAAAATTATATTTGCAAAAATACTTGCTCTTGTCCCAGTCTGTATTGTTGCTGTTTATTTCTTTGGGTTGTATGCCCTCGCACTGATTATTGTGAGTATGGTAGCTGCAGTGGTTACAGAAGCGATTATCCAGAAAGTATTTGATAAGCCCTTGGAAATTAACAACGGACACGCAGCATTAATTGGTTTGATGATCGCACTTGTGGTTCCTCCGGAAGTACCCATATGGATACCTATGATTGGTTCGATTTTCGGCGTTGCCATTGCAAAACACGCGTTTGGGGGACTAGGTTCCTCTGTGTTTAATCCAGTTTTAGCAGCGTGGGTATTCCTGAGTCTTGCATGGGGACCACTAATGCAACCGGTTTCTTTCCCGATGATCGGTGCAATCTCAGATCTTGTGCTTGAAACAGGCGCAGGACATTTAATAGGCGTGTCGCCTCTTGCACTGATTGGTGGAGTATATCTGATTTACCGGAGATATATAGAGTGGAGAATTCCAGTGTTTTATTTCCTGACAACAATTGTATTTGCACTTATAATCGGTGATAGCTTATCTTATGTATTGACAGGCGCTTTCATCTTTGGTGTACTTTTCCTTGCAACAGATACACCATCTTCTCCGGTCACAAAGAATGGAAGGATCATTTATGGTATTTTGTGTGGTGTCCTTACAGTTATTTACGGACACTTTGACAATTATATCTACGCGACTTTCTATGGCCTCTTCCTTGCAAACTGTGTTGCTTCTTTCATAGACAATAACACCCTGCCAGGTTCTTATGCCGAAGAGTCTTTCTTCCAGCGTAAATACAATCAGATAATGGATAAAATACCCTTTGAGAAACTGGGGGTGTATTTGGATGAGTGACTCAAGAAAAGATATTGCCATAATTCTTGGAAAACTTGTGCTTGTTTGCCTTGTTGCATCTGCATTACTCGGGATCACTTATGTTCCTACTCAGGAGCAGCTCAAGCTTAATTCAATAGAAGCACAAAAACTGGCACTGGCAGAGATTCTTCCTCAAGCCAGTGAATTTGAGCCGGTTTACGGTTCCGTGGCAAATGAAGACGGTGACCTTCCGATACTTTATTACAGGGCATTTGATTCGTCTGGAAATCTGGTTGGTTATGCATTTTTCCAGGAGTATCCCGGAGCGCAGGGTCCAATACAGATTGTTGGTGGAGTTGATACTTCATTCTCTACAATTACAGGCGTACAGATTATGAAACATGGTGAAACCCCGGGTCTTGGCGCAAAAATAACAGAACCTGATTTCAGGAACCAATTCATAGGTATTCCACTGGCAGATATGAAATTATCAAAAGATGGAGGAAAAATCGATTCCATTACAGGTGCTACAATATCCTCCCAGGCAGTTATTGATGCCCTCAACGCAGGTGTGGATTTAGTAAAGGAGCATGAAGCTTGAGGTGGTGAACAACAATGAGTAATGTTTTCAATGAATATATGCGTGGTATCACAAAGGATAATCCTATTTTTGGTCTTGTGCTTGGTTTATGTCCAACACTTGCAGTAACAACATCGGTTGAGAATGCTATTGGGATGTCTGCAGGTACTGCATTTGTACTAATTTGTTCAAATATTATGGTCTCAGCACTGAGGAAACAGATTCCGGCTTCGGTAAGGCTCCCGATTTTTATTTTGATTATAGCTACCTTTGTATCAATTGTTGAAATGGTTATGGAGGCATATACCCCTGCACTATATAACGCACTTGGTGTCTTTATTCCTTTGATAGTGGTTAACTGTATTATTATCGGCCGTGCGGAAGCATATGCAAACCGCAATGGAGTCTTTGATTCCTTTATTGACGCACTGGGAGTTTCATCAGGTTTTCTTCTGGTTCTCGTGCTCATTGGTGGAATCAGAGAAATGTTTGGTACAGGGCAGATTGAGGTTTTCGGACATCTTCTTTTCACAATACCTATGATGAATCCCGCCACCTATATGATCCTGTCACCGGGAGCATTCCTCACAATTGGTACACTCATGGCGATTGTGAATTACCGCAGGGCTAAAAAACTGGAGAGAGGTGAATAAAATGGCTGCTGATGTTTCTTTGTTTTCCATATTTATGGATGGCGTTTTCATTAGAAACTTTCTTCTCATACAGTTCCTTGGACTTTGTTCATTTGTAGGCGTGACCAAGGACACCAAAAGTGCAGCAGGGATGTCTGGGGCTGTTATTTTTGTGATGACAATGGCCTCCGTGGTTTCTTTCCTGCTTTATACATTTGTGTTAGTACCCCTTGACCTGATGTTCCTGAAATTGATAAGTTTCATTGTAGTTATTGCAGCTCTTGTGCAGCTTGTGGAATTCGTCGTACGTAAAAACCTACCTTCGTTGTACCACTCACTTGGTATTTACCTACCGTTGATCACCACAAATTGTGCAGTACTGGGTGCTGTTCTTTTGAACGTGATGAGTGAATATTCATTTATCCAGAGTGTGGTATTTGGTTTTTCCGCAGGTCTTGGTTATACAATTGTCATGCTGATGATGTCAGGTATCCGTGAACGTGTAACTCTCATGAATGTACCTTCCGCTATGAAAGGCCTCCCGCATGCATTTCTTATAGCATCTATGCTAGCAATGGCATTTGTTAACTACTTCAAGGTGATTCCCTTATGAACGTTACAACACTGTTAATTCAGTCCATGGCAGTTCTCGGAGGCCTTGGTCTTGCAATCGGTATTATGCTCATTGCAGCATCCAAAAAATTCCATGTAGAAACTAATCCCTTGGTGGATGAGGTACTTGAAATCCTGCCAGGTGCCAACTGTGGAGCATGCGGCTATGCAGGCTGTGCCGACTTTGCAGCGCGTGTTGTGGAGGAAGGTGCTCCCCTCACAGGTTGTCCTGTGGGAGGGTTTGAGGTGGCCAAACAGATAGGCAATATTATAGGTCAGGAAGTTTCCGAAGGTGAAAAAAAATATCCCTATGTTCGCTGTCAGGGAGGTGTCAACTGTACCAACAGGTTTGACTATGTTGGTATGGAGGACTGTAAAGCAGTTATGATGCTCTCAGATGGTGAAAAAAGTTGTAGCTATGGCTGCATGGGTCGTGGGACCTGTGTACGTGCATGCCCATTTGATGCTATTCGTATTGGAGAGGATAAGCTTCCACATATTAACAAAAACCTGTGTAAAAGTTGTGGTCTCTGTATTGAAGCCTGTCCCAACGACATACTAGTCTTTGCAAAGGAAAATGAAAAAGTGCATGTAAGGTGCCTGTCTAATGATAAAGGCAAATTTGTCAAAGAAGTGTGTAAGTTTGGTTGTATTGGATGTAAGCTTTGTGAGAAAGCATGTCCTGCAGATGCCATACACGTCACCAATTTCCTTGCCGAGATTGATCAGGAAAAATGTACTGCATGTGGTGCATGTGTGGAAAAATGTCCGCAGAAATGCATAGAAATGAGGTGATACCATATGGAGAAACAAAAATATCAAACGACTCTTGGTTTAAATGAAAATGTGGAAGCAGTGCTATGCTATATTGGATTCTGGATTACCGGACTCCTGTTCCTTTTAGTTGAGAGGAACAACCGCTTCGTTCAGTTCCATGCATTGCAGTCCATGCTTACATTCCTTCCATTGACCTTTATTGTCTACGCAGTGGGTTGGGTGCCTTTTGTTGGATGGCTGTTTGCTGATTTCCTTGGATTCTTTTCACTATTCATCTATCTTGTATTGGTAGTTATGGCGTGGAGGGGATCAAAATTCAGGCTTCCGATATCAGGAAAGATTGCTTACAATGAAGTATATCAGGAATCCTGATTACTTCCTTTTTTCATAAGGCTTAAAAACCATATTGACATTATCAGTTCATCTCTTTCATATTTTTGCGGGAGGAATTTCTATAAAAGAAGAGATTTGGATCGAAAAGTACCGTCCTCAAAAACTATCAGATGTTGTGGGGCAAACCGAGGCAATTGAAAGGCTAAAGTCCTATGTATCAACAAAGAACCTCCCCCATCTTTTGTTCTCAGGTCCTCCTGGTGTGGGTAAAACCGCAACAGCTGTCTCTATAGCAAAGGAACTGTTCGGCGATGACTGGAATGAGAATTTTACCGAATTGAATGCATCTGATGAACGTGGCATTGATGTAGTGCGAACCAAAATCAAGAACTTCGCAAAAACATCTCCTATCGGAGGTGCGGATTTCAAGATTATTTTCCTTGACGAAGCGGATGCACTGACTTCAGATGCACAGTCTGCACTTCGTAGGACAATGGAACGCTACACAAGTAATTGCAGGTTTATCCTTTCATGTAACTATTCTTCCCGTATAATTGAGCCCATTCAGTCTAGGTGTGCTGTCTATCGTTTCCGTCCCCTTTCCGGTGAAGCCATTAAGGAAAGGTGCATCTACATTTCCAGGCAGGAAGGTCTGGATATTGCAGATGACGGACTTGAGGCAATAGTATATATTTCAGGTGGCGACATGAGAAAAGCCATCAATGCACTTCAGGCAGCATCAATGTTTGATACTACCATACATTCTGATAGCATCTATCGAATAACTGCCACAGCCCATCCGGAAGAAATTGTCAAGCTCCTTGAAACGGCTTTGTCCGGAAATTTCCTTAATGCACGCAAAATGCTTGACAATCTTATGGTAGAAAGGGGTCTTTCCGGCGAGGATGTAGTGGGGCAGATTTACAGATCACTTATTGGGATGAAAATTCCTTCCAAACAACTTGTTCATATAATGGATACTCTTGGAGAAACAGATTTCCGGCTTACAGAAGGAGCTGATGAAAGGATCCAGCTTGATGCACTTTTGGCACGCCTTTCAGATCCAATTGTGGAGTAATAACCTCTATGCCCATTGAAGAAGTGCTGGTAGACTTTCTTTCATCTATTCCGCCATGGATGTCAACAGTCATATTGGCAGCTTTGCCGGTTTCCGAGCTAAGGGGTGCAATCCCACTTGCGATAGGCGTTTACGGGTTTAGACCAGTAGATGCATATGTGCTGTCAATAATCGGGAACATGCTTCCTGTGATCCCTCTTTTGCTATTTCTTGACCCTGTTTCAAACTATTTGAGACGATTCAGATTCATGGATATGTTTTTTGACTGGCTCTTTAGCAGAACTAGAAAAAACCATTCCGAGAGGTTTGAAAAATTTGGTCTTCTTGCACTTACTCTTTTTGTTGCAGTCCCATTTCCTATGACGGGCGCATGGACAGGCTGTGTTGCGGCATTTGTATTCGGGATTCACTTCAAATATGCATTGCCTGCTATATTTTTAGGGATTCTTATTGCAGGAATTATTGTTACTTCACTGACAGTTGCAGGCATTAGCATTGCAGGAATCTGAACTTTTTGCTTAATTGTGTGATTGCATCATTTCGTAAGCCAACAAGATATCCTCTGCTTTCACTGTCTTCCTGCCTGCATGATTTGCAAGTTTGATAGCTTCTTTTGAGATTTTCAAGCCATGCTCCTGTAAGATTTCGGCAAGGGCCTCTCCTGCACTTTCACTAACTCTTTCTGCTCCTGCCTTCCGGATGACTCTTTCTATAGGTGCATATGGTATTATCTGCATCAAAATCAGTCCTATGTTCTTGTTTCCTTATTTTTATAGGTGTTTTGGATAAATAGGTTTGCTAGCTTTGTTCTCTGTTTTGATGCAGTAATCTTATAATTAAAAAATGGGCGTTTCTGTTAAAAATTGAATTTGAGATCAATTGGATTCTTCATCTTCATCTATAAATTCAATGCTTACATATTTTGATTTTTTTGCAAGGGTGTCGGAAATGAATCCCGCTTCTATATTACAGGCATGAAGAACTCCGCTTGGAACAATACAGGATGCACATGCTTTTGCTTCATGTGCCTTTTCTGTAACATAATTGTCTTTAATATCAAATATTTTCATCATTGGAACATCAAGGTGGGACATTTGAGCTATTTTTTTACATCCTGTTTTGATGTCAATTGATATCTCTTTCCCTTTTTTCTCGCCATGGATTTTATGCTTGTAACCGCAGATATTTGAGTTTACTTTTATGTTTATCATAAGTCACCAGTCCTTTTATTTTATTGTTATGGAACATTTTCTATGGCAAAGTATATAATGGTTTTGTCAATTGTTGACACAACCACTATTTACACGAGCTTTTCGATATTCTTAAATATGGAGGGAAAATAGTTTCTTTATATTTTTGAGATCAGCCATTTGTTTAATCCAAAATTTAAAGGAGGGACTAATTTGGAAAACGAGGATGTTATCAATAAAGTAATAGATGAATTATCCAAGATAAAGGGTGTCGGACACTGTGAAGTGTTAACCGATGAAGATCGGCGTGTAATCGAAGAAATGGAAGCCAAAGCAGACGAGATGACCTTGATGGGTCTTGGAAGAGGGGATAACAAAGGAGTAAAGAAAGTTCTCAAATCTGACTTCTTGTTGGTATTCACCACAGATATGGATTACGAGTGGCCTCCGGCACCCAATGTAATTCTCATGCAAAATGGAGAAGTTGTTGGTGAAGATACTGACGATGAAGAAAAACTCAAGGAACTTGCAAACTCCGATGATGCTATTGTGATGGGCAATATTATAATCTATAATAAAAATGCCCTCTCTTCAATGGGTGGGAAATGTGAACCTCTTGTAGTGGTTTTGCCTCCAAAGAAATGTAATGAAATTGAGTGTCTTCCAAATATCTCCAGCGCATATCTTGCATCCCCTTCTCCACCAACTGATGAGTATCTCAAGAAACGCATTTGTCATAATAATGAATCTGGAACGGGAACTTTCCTGCTTGGATTTGATATCGGAAGGGGTACTTAATGTCAAAATAGATCTGAATACACTGGTTTTGCATCTCGGGTACAAAACCTTATATGTATCAAGTTCATTTAACTATTGTATTTATTCAAATAAAATCTATCATTTAAAGATGTGATCTTAGTGTATGGAATTGCTCTTGATTTGGGAACAAGTGGATTCAGGGCTCAATTGATTGATCTTGAATCAAAGGAAACGATAAAGACAGCTATTACGATGAGGCATCCTCTTCCAGGCGGAAACGTTATGGATCACCTGGATTTTGCAATTCAGGTTGGGGAAGAAATTGCCCATGAAATAATTCTTGATACTATTAAAGAGATTATCAATCTCTTCGACATTGATAATTCTAAAATTGAAAGGCTTGCTGTTTGTGGGAATCCCATCCAGCTATCACTCTTTCAGAACATTGAGATAAGGGATCTGGCATATGCAGGTGAAAGCAAGCAAAAGAAGCTTGGTGTTCAGAACATTACCCGTGATGCGCGGGTCTTCAAAGCAAATGAACTTTTTAAAGACATTTTAGATCTTCCCAACTGTACTGTCATCGTACCTCCTGCAATTAAGCACGAAATTGGAGCTGATGCCCTTGCCATGATGATTAAGACTGATTTTGCGGATCAAACGGCACCGGCAATTGTAACTGATTATGGCACAAATGCGGAAATGGCACTAAAGGTTGGTGACAAAATAATTACAGGTAGCGCTGCGGCAGGGCCAGCCATTGAAGGTCAAGGTATAAGCTGCGGTATGCTTGCTAGTCCGGGTGCAATATCTGATGTCAATGTAGAAGGTGACTACTGGAGAATAACTATCCTTGATAAAGATATGGTGCCTCAGAAAGCTCATCTTATAGATCCTATTTCTGGTGAAATAATAGAAGAATCAGATCTGGTTGCAAAGGGTGTTACCGGCACAGGTGTCGTTTCTGCATTGGCTGTAGCGATGAAGTATGGTGTATGTAGTAATACTTCCTGTTGCTTTGGACAGATCCCGGAACTTCCTGACGGTAAACTGACTCTTGCAAAGGACGTTGTGATCACTACAAAAGATATTGAAGAGGCAGGGAAAGCGATCGGTGCTATCCGTGCAGCTCACCTAACACTCCTTGTTGAAGCGGGGGTACCTTACAAAGATCTCGAATATGTGTACATGTCGGGTGCTACAGGAACTTATGTTGATGCTGAAAAGGCAAGGAGACTTGGATCCTGCCCGAATTTTGCGAAGAATATTGTACAATTTGGAAATACTTCTCTGGCTCTTGCAAGGGAACTTGTGCTTGACAAGTCAAAGCTTGATGTGGTGATAGCCATAGCCCACAAGATTAAGGCTGATCACATTATGATGGCAACAAGTGATATTTTTTCCAAGTTCTATCTATGTGAGCTTTCCTATTGGACGCAGGGTATGCCCATGGAGGTATATAATCAGATGCTTGAAATGTACAATCTTCCGACATTACCGGAAATTTGTGAATCAGTGGTTATTGAAAAACGCGTTTCAAAGGACATTGATGACGTTGGTAAAGAGGGTCTTAGTATTCTCGATGATATTGGTATCACTATTGAGGAACATGCCAGGGATTGTATCCTCTGCCATAAATGTGAGGCTGAATGTCCAGAGGATGCAATTAAGATTGTGGAAAAAGGCAGCGTACGGTATGCTAACTATAATAGCGAGAGGTGTCTGGGAACAAGTTGTCACAGATGTGTTGCAGCTTGTCCAGTTAATGCAATTCATTACTTAGATATCTATATCAAATAATTGGGATTTTTATTATGCAACTTCTTTAGGGCGAGCAGTTTCTCACACAATATGCTTTTTCCAAAGGGGTTGGCAAATTCCCATAGGGTGCGCAATTTTGACGGGTGCCGCAACTTGCGGCACATATATTATTTAAATGTTTGCATCTTTCTGTGTTTTTTCAATGTTTATTATGCACATTCTCGATCAGTTTTTTTAGGTTGTTGCAACTTCATAAAATTGTTCTGATCATTCGTTGTACATATGTACTAAGATCAAAAAATGAGTAAATTTGCTTGATCTAATTCTCTCTTTATATTCTGTATATATCTACATTCGGGCAAGCTATTGTTTTCTCTTTGAACAATTCTGTTAAAACTATCGCGTTTTCCACAAATAGAGTTGTTTTGTGTAAAATCCCTATGAGGGACCCAAATCATCTACTCTTAATTTTCCTTTTTGTACTATTTTTAGTACATATATTCCTCTTCTTGCCCTCGATACATATATATAACAGTAACTAAAACAAGCTATTGATAGCTTGCAATAAAGGTGGAAGCTACAACTTTAACAAGTCTAGCAATTTAAGTTTGTACACTTATGAGGAGGTTGTAAGCCTGTTAATGATCCCAAGTTCCATAATTGAAACAGATTGTTGGGTTCATTTGCAAATTGCTGGTTCATTCCAGTTGTGTCCCTTGGTAGGGATCACTGGTTTGTGCACTATGCTTCCGCCTTTGTTACATACTAAATAAAACTAAAAATAAGGAGTGAAAGGAAAATGAAAGAACACTACTATCCAGGACAGAGACCACTGGAAGGTGTAGAGCTTAACCTGTTTTCTGAGGAAGACTTAAGGCTTATACACTATGCAACAATGCAGGTTTTCCAGAATCCAGGTATTCAGGTTTCCGATGCAGAAGCAAGGGACATCTTCAGAAATGCTGGTTGTGAAGTAGATGACAAGGCACAGGTTGTAAAAATCCCTGAATATCTTGTCAGAAGGGCTCTTATGGATGCACCATCAAGGTTTGTCCTCTGGGGCCGTGATAAGAAGAACAACACCCCGCAGGAGCACCTTGGTAAAGTAAACTGGACCTGTTTCGGTACAGGTGTCAAGATGTGCAACTATGAGGGTCCCGGCAAATACAAGACAGTCGATTCAGTCGAAGAAGATGTTGCTACAACAGCAAAACTTTGTGACTGGGCAGACAACATTGACTACTACTCTCTTGCAGTTTCCGCAAGAGACTGGGCAGGAAAGGGTGCACAGGATGTTCACGAAACATTTACTCCAATAATGAACACCTCAAAACACTATCACCACATAGACCCTGTGGGTGAACATGTCGATTACTACAAGCAAATGATCGATGCTTACTATGGTGGCGACGATGAAGAAGCCCGCAAGAAGCCAATTTTCTCTATGCTTCTCTGCCCAACCAGCCCACTCGAACTCAGTGTTAACGCCTGTCAGGTCATTATCAAGGGTGCACGCTACGGCATTCCTGTTAACGTCCTGAGTATGGCTATGTCCGGTGGTTCTTCACCAGTATTCCGTGCAGGTACTCTTGTTACACACAACGCAGAGGTTCTTGCTGGTATCGTGCTCGCACAGTTGACTGTACCTGGTACACCTGTCTGGTATGGTAGCTCAACCACCACCTTCGATCTGAAGAGAGGTACAGCACCTGTAGGTGCTCCTGAGCTTGGACTCATTAGTGCTGCAGTCGGTAAACTTGCACAGTATTATGGCCTCCCCTCTTTTGTGGCAGGTTCTTAGGCAGATTCCAAGATACCAGATGGTCAGGCAGGACACGAGAAGACAATGACCACTCTTCTTCCAGCATTTGCAGGCTGTAACACCCTGTATGGTGCAGGTATGCTTGAGCTTGGTATGACCTTCTCCCTTGAACAACTGGTAATCGACAACGACATAATTGAAATGACAAAATCCGCAATGCGTGGAATTCCTGTCAACGAACTAACACTTGGTGTTGAGTCTATCCAGAAAGTTGGTATAGGCAACAACTTCCTTGCACACAAACAGACAAGGGAGTACATTAGTATCGTTTCTGATCCATCACTGTTCGACAGGAACATGTTTGGGGACTGGGAAGCAGCTGGTTCCAAGGACCTTGCTACTGTTGCACACGAAAAAGTTGTTGATGTCCTCAAGAACCACGAAGTGACACCAGTCGATGCAGACCTTATGAAAGATATGAAGGCTGTAGTGGACAAGGCCGATGAAGCAGTCAGGGCTTCAATGTAATTTTAAAAACATTCAGGAGTTTACAAAAATGGTTACTCAAGAAGAATTAAACGAGAAAGGAAAAGCCGCAGTCATGGAGTTCGACAACGATGCCGTTGTTGAAGTCGCAGAAGAATGCATATCCGCTGGTCTCGATCCTGTTTCCCTCATCCAGGATGGTTACACTGCCGGTATGAACGAAATAGGTGATCAGTTTGAGCAGGGCACTCTTTTCCTGCCTCACGTCATCGCCGCTTCCGAAGCAATGAGCGCAGGTGTCGAAATACTCACTCCCGAGCTCGAGAAAGCAGCAGCAGAAACTGAAAACAAAGGCACAGTCGCAATCGGTACCATCGAAGGTGACATTCACACCATCGGCAAGGACATCGTTGCAACCATGCTCAAGATTGCAGGTTTCAAAGTTGTCGACCTCGGCAGAGACGTTCCAATTTCTGCATATGTTCAGGCTGCCAAGGATGGTGCTGACATTGTCGGTTCCTCTGCACTCATGACCACCACTATGGTTCTCCAGACCCAGATCGAAGAACAGCTCAAGGAAGCCGGAGTTCGTGACAAGGTCATGACCATGGTTGGCGGTGCACCTGTCACCCAGGACTGGGCAGACAAGATAGGTGCGGACATCTACGGTGAAAACTCCGCAGATGTAGTCGTAAAATGTAAGGCAGCTCTTGAGTAAGTTTGTCTTTAAGGGATGTATCCTTAAGGATACATCTCCCATTTCATTATTTCAGTTGTATCTTACAGTTGAAATAATGCTTTATTGCGCCTCTGATATCTATGATCTATAACATCTGTAAAGACAAATATCAATTGTTTCAACTATAAATTATTGTAAATGAGGAAATGAACTGGAGGAGGAATATTTTTGGATGTTAAAATTTTAAAAAGTCTTGAAAATAAGAAAAAATATCGTTATGGTTTTATGTGGGCATTCTTTTGTGCCTTACTGTGGGGTCTCTGGTATGTCCCCGGTTACCTCGTATGGGTTGCAGAACCGTTTGGCGATATGTTCATGAATATTGATACAACCAGCGGTGGCTCGGCAGCTTATGTTGTGACGGCAGCACTGATCTCGGCATTTAATGCCATTGCGGTAATTGTTGCTCTTCTTATCTGGAACCTGTATCTTGGTAAGATGGGTGAACTTAAGCGCACCCTTGTGCAGTTTAAGACATGCTCCAAATGGTTCTTTGCTGCAGGTATTTTTGGTTTACTTGCAGTCTACGGCACATATATTGCCGGAGGTTACATCGGAGCGGGATTCGCCGCTGTAGCAGGTCTTTTGTATCCCCTTATTGGTAGCATGCTCGCATATTTCTGGTATGGTGAACGTATTACAAAAAGAGGTTATATAGGCATTTTACTGATCGTTATCGGTGGTGTCAGCATATACGGCGGCCAGTTTATGGGTGAGGTCACTGGAGGTATCCCATGGCTTGGTCTTGCCGGAGGTCTTATGGCCGCTATCGGATGGGGTGTTGAAGGTGCTGTTGCCGGTAAGGCACTGGACATGGCAGAACCTGATGCAGGTCTTACTATCCGTTTCATTAGTGAAGGTGGTATCTGGCTCCTTGTATTGTTGCCGCTGTTTGCACTCATGGGTTATCCAATATACGAATATGCAATTCAGGTCTTCACTCCGATTACTATAATGATTCTGGCATTTGCAGGTCTGACCTTTGGTTACTGTTATGTGACCTGGTACAAGTCATTCCCGCTTATAGGAGTTGGTAAGGGACAGGCAATAGGGAACCTCTATGGTCTTTTTGCAGTGATCTTTATCTGGCTCTTCCTTGGTGGTGCCCCGACTTCAACAACTCTCATTGGAGGTCTGCTCTGTATTACCGGAAGTTTTGTGATTTTTGGTGAAGATTCAAGTGATATTGATTCCCTGAGAGGTGATTGAATTGGCCACATTACCTATAAAATTCCAGATAATAAAGACGCTTCTGGATGGTGGAGAACACTGGAACTATAATATCGTGCCTCCTATCCAGAAAGCCTGTAGTATGGAGTCCAATTATGGAAGGGATACTATCAATTTTGATCTGTTGGAGTTGCTTTCAGCAGGTATGATTGAAGACCTTGAACAACAAGTGGATGAGGATGGCGTGTTCAAAAAAGATTTTCTTCTCCATAAATACAGGATTACAGACTTTGGCCGTGAATGGGCAGAAGCAATGAAATTAAGTGAGGAGGACTGAAATGGCACTTAGTTATATGGAAGTTTGGGAAGGTACTTTGCTTGGAGATCCCGTTGTACCAATGGCTGAATGGGCATGGATCGTTTTGGTTCTGATCATCTCTGCTATTGCATTGTATCTTGCCAGAAGCTTTGTAAGTGACTTCTAAGAAGGTACAAAGAACCTCAGGCCGTTTGTAAAACCAGAACGGTTTCTGTATCTATCAGATACAGAACCCGTTCTTGATTTATCTGCCTCTTTGTAGTTAATAAAATGTGCAGAGGGAAATGACTATAACAGGTCCTTGTAGATAAATATCCGCAATATTACGCTTATCCTTCTGAGGCGTTTCTGCCTCATGTAGGGTTAGAACTTTCAAATATCTTACACATTGACGTGGTAGATAAATATGAGCAACGAAGAATTATACAAAGAATTAGCAGATGCTATCGTCAGCTGTAAAAAAGATGCTGTAATAGCAGCTGTTGAGAAAGCCCGTGGCAAACTCAGTGCA